>JBDRFG010000147.1:0-3090 GCA_043819135.1 Candidatus Eiseniibacteriota bacterium
GTCACTCTCATCGCGACGCCTGGCTCCGGGCTCCGACTGCGGCCCGCCAAGCCTGAAACCCACGTAGCCCGTCAGACAACTGCCAGCGGTACTTCCATGCCCAGCAACGACAAGCGCAACTCCGGCCGCGCGTCCGCCGACGCGGCCGCCTCGCCCGAGCCGGAAACCCAGTCCGGCGGCGCCGCCGAGACGGCGAAGTCTCAGGGCCGTCGCAGCGACGGGCTCAACATCGGCGAACTGAAGGACATGAGCATCCAGAGGCTCACCCAGATCGCCAAGGATCTCAACGTCGCCGGCGCCACCGGCATGCGCAAGCAGGAGCTGATCTTCCAGATCCTCAAGGCGCAGACCGAGCAGAGCGGCTTCATCTTCTCGGAGGGCGTGCTTGAGGTCCTGCCCGACGGTTTCGGGTTCCTGCGCGCGCCCGACTACAACTACCTGCCGGGGCCCGACGACATCTACGTCTCGCCCTCGCAGATTCGCAAGTTCGACCTGCAGACCGGCGACACGGTCTCGGGTCAGATCCGGCCGCCGAAAGAAGGGGAGCGGTACTTCGCGCTGATCAAGGTCGAGGCGGTCAACTTCGAGCCGCCCGAGATGGCGCGCGACAAGCTGTTCTTCGAGAATCTGACGCCGCTCTACCCGCAGGAGCGCGCCCGGCTCGAAACGGTAACCGACAACCTCTCGGCCCGCGTCATGGACCTGATGACGCCCATCGGCAAGGGCCAGCGCGGGCTGATCGTCGCGCCGCCGCGCACCGGCAAGACGATGCTGCTGCAGAACATCGCGCAATCGGTCTCGCAGAATCATCCCGAGATCTACCTCATCGTGCTGCTCATCGACGAGCGACCGGAGGAGGTGACCGACATGCAGCGATCGGTGGATGGGGAGGTCATCTCGTCCACGTTCGACGAGCCGGCGCAGCGCCACGTCCAGGTCGCCGAGATGGTCATTGAGAAGGCCAAGCGGCTGGTCGAGCACAAGAAGGACGTGCTCATCCTGCTCGATTCGATCACGCGCCTCGCGCGCGCCTACAACACGGTCATCCCGCCGTCGGGCAAGGTGCTCTCGGGCGGTCTCGATTCGAACGCGCTCCAGAAGCCGAAGCGCTTCTTTGGCGCCGCGCGCAACATCGAGGAGGGTGGCTCGCTCACCATCATGGCGACCGCGCTCATCGACACCGGGTCGAGGATGGACGAGGTCATCTTCGAGGAGTTCAAGGGCACGGGCAACATGGAGCTCGTGCTGGACAGAAGGCTCACCGACCGCCGCATCTACCCGTCGATCGACATCCTCAAGTCGGGCACGCGGAAGGAAGAGCTCCTGCTGACGGCGGAGACCATCAGCCGCCTCTGGATCCTGCGGAAGTTCGTCAGCGAGCAGACGCCAGTCGGGGCGATGGAGTTCCTGCTCGAGAAGATGAGGCTCACGGACACGAACCAGGAGTTCCTGGACTCGATGCAGAGCCTGTAGCTGGGCCATTTCGGGCGTCCGCATGTTCGGGTAGCCGACGTGCGGGCGTCTGTAGTACTATAGTGAGGCACTATAGTGAGGCTGTGCGGCGGTCGAACGCCGCGCAGGGTCGCCCGGTAAGTGAGCGACCAGCGGCGCATTGCCGCCCGGCAGACCTCCACTTCGGCCGGGGCGCCGGGATGTGAGCCGCGCGAGGGCGCGGCCAGTGCAGACGTTACGGGACCAGCGGAGCCACATGAGGAGAAGGTCATGAAGAAGGACATCCATCCGAAGTACGAGGAAGCCACGGTGAAGTGCGTCTGCGGGAACACGTTCCAGACCCGTTCGACGCTCAAGGAGATCAGCGTCGAGATCTGCGCGGCGTGCCATCCGTTCTTCACGGGCACGCAGAAGCTCGTCGACAGCGCGGGCCGTGTCGAGCGCTTCATGAAGAAGTACGGCAAGGACTACGCGGTCGAGGAAGCGGAGAAGCCCAAGGCTGAGGCGAAGCCTGCCGATACGCCTGCGGTCGAGGCCGCGCCGGCTGAGAAGCCTGCCGAGGACGCGCCGGCTGAGGTGAAGCCTGCCGAGGACGCTCCCGCGGAGCCCGCTGCCGAAGAAGAGAAGGCCGAAGAGAAGCCCTCGGAATAGCAGATGGCGAAGACGGGCAACCCTCTCAGGGTCTACACGCTCGACGACCTCCCCGCGGAGGTCGTCGCGGTTGCGTTCGCGAAGACCTCACGCGTTCCGGATTCCTTCGACGAAATCGCTCGCGAGCTCTCCGAGACGGATTCCTCCCGTTTCCATGAGAAGTGGGTGATCGGCTACGGGCATGCGTCCGTCGCCGAGCATGCCGTGCTGTCCATCGCGGTCGAGAACGTGTCGATACTGGGCGCGAAGATGCTGGAGGAGAACAGGCTCAGTTCGTTCACGGAGAAATCGACGCGCTACCAGGTGATGAGCCCGGACAACTACTACACGCCCGCGGTGTTCGAGGACGGGCACCTGGGCAGGGTCTACAGGAAGGCCGTGGCGAAGCTGTATGAGGCCTACGGCGAGCTGATGCCCGCGGCCGAGCGGCACTGCGAGGACAAGTACGGGAACGCGGAGTGCAAGGAACAGGGCCTGAACCCGGCGGGGAAGTCGTGCGACACCGTGCGGGGACTGCTGCCGGCGGCCGCGAAGACCAACCTGGGCTGGACGGTCAACGCTCGCTGCCTGCGTCACGCGCTCGTGAAGATGGCGTCGAGCCCGCTCTCGGAGATGCGGGAGCTGGCGGAGGCGCTGACGGAGGTCGGGCGTAAGAAGGTCCCGACGCTGCTCAAGTACACCGACGCCTCGCCCTACCTTCAGGGGTGGGAAGAGAGAATGGCCGGGGCGTGGGTGGACGAGTTCATCTGCGCGGAGCACAAGGAAGAGTCGGAAGACATGCCGCTCTTCGTCGGGGCCGTCGAGGCGCCGATCGTGCGGCAGTCGCTTGGAGCGGCACTCGAGATTGCTAAGCCTTCGCACAACGTGAAGCTGGTCGAGTACGACCCGAGGGGCGAGCGAGCGGTAGTCGCGGCGCTCCTCTTCCGGGAGGAAGGGCGGCCCTACGAGGACATCCGCTCGGACCTCTCGGGCGTGGACAGAGAAGAG
>JBDRFG010000148.1:0-9180 GCA_043819135.1 Candidatus Eiseniibacteriota bacterium
AGGCCGGCGACGTCATGCCCCGAGACGCAGCAGCCCCAGGCCGAAGCCCAAGGCTGCTTGACTAGATGAGAGATGCATGGGACGAGATATCAGGCGATGCGACGACTAGAGTCTTATGGGAAGCGGATTCACCTTGCGGCAGTCCCACAGGAGCCAGCTGGGTACGTGCAGCTATGCGGACTCGGGGGCCACGGATGGTGCGGAGGACGGCGTCGAGTATGACATCCGCGTCTACGGCAAGCTCGGGACACTGGCCCAGATGGTGACCGGGCTCACCCGCACGTCGTGGACCTACTTTCAGGCAGACTAGATCGCGGAGTCTGGGTTGGGTCGGCTCAACAACCACCTGCGGGTCATCGTCCAGACGTGGGGAGCGTCACGGACTCATGAGGCGATTCGGGAGATCGAGTGGGAGTTTGAGCGGGTGTGAGTGACTCCACTGCGTGGTGCTACGGCTTCCATACGCCCTCGCGCCTCCTCAGATCCATGCGTTCGAAGCCTCCATCCGGATCGTCTCTCAAGACGTGCGCCCAGGCTTTGACGACATCGTCGAAGTTGGCGTTCGCTGCCTCTTCTAGCGACCGGATGCGGCAGAGCGCTAGGTCTCCGCAGTACACCGAGTTCTGCGAGATTCGCTCCGCCAGAGCGAACACCCAACCGTCGAACGAATCCAGCGACAAGAACGCGAAGGCGGGAGCCTTCCCTAGTTTCGCAGCTGCAGCGACATCATTGAAGTCCTTCTGAGTGAGCTGAAACGGCTCCCGCTCTGCTGTCTTGACCTCCACCTGGTACTCACCCAAGTCGAGATCGGGACCCTCCACAGTGCGCTCGTCAACCACTGAAATCCCCGCTTTGATCAGAGCCAGCGCGAGAAGGCGCTGGATGAACTTGCCCGCCTGGCCGCTGCCCACGTGAGAACGCAGCTGCTGGACCTCGTCGAGAACACTCGGTTTCATGTCCGCCCCACATGAACGGACCTCGAGTCATCCCATGGAGCGAGTTCAATAATCTGTGGCACAACGGTGCCGGAACGCTCCAGCGACTGGAGAAACGAGGTCCGGGTGGACGTTACTATCACCTGTCGATTGCGGGCAAGATCGGCAAGTAGTGCTGCAAGCCGAGCCTCGTGATCGTCGTCAAGGTTCTGGCTGGGGTCATCAAGCAGGACGAAGCCGGCGTCGTGCTGAGCGTGGACTGCGCTCGAGAGGAAGAGGCAGAGAGCTACCGCTGTGAGGTCGCCGATATTGAAGAACGTCGTGACTGGGCGTCCGCGGCCGTCCTTGCCCGCGACGACCTCCCACTTGCCTGGATCAATCCAGATCTCGGGGAAGTCGCGCCGGCCCACCAGTTCGCGGTAGTAATCGTTGACGTCGGCCCTCACCAACTCGAACTGGCTCTCGAAGGCTCTCGTCCTCTCTTCGCCTAGTGCGGCGAGAAGCTCCCTCACGATCGAGCCATAGAGATCTGCTCGTTCGCCCACCGTCTTGAGCTCTCGGTAGTCGGCGCTCTCTGGAAGATCATCTAACCGATCGATGAAGTCCGAAGCCTCATGAACTGCCCGAGCGGCATCAGCCTTCTCAAGGCTCTCTCGAACCTGCTCAATGGCCATCCCTCGCTTCCTAATGAGGTCCTTCAGATCGTTGAGTTGGCTCTCCTTCTGTCCGATGAGAGACTTGAGAATCCGTTCAACGGACTCGGCTGTCCCGACGGACTCCCCCCGAGTATCAGCCACCGTGTCACGAAGCTCGTCCATGGATTTCTGGAGGCTCTCTTCACTGGAAGCCAGCTCCGTATACTGATGCACAACATCCAGCAACTCCCGCTTGCGCTTGGCACAAGCGTCCCGCCTAGTGTGAAGCGGTTGCAGACCGGCCTCTTCGATCTCCTGACTGAGATGTTCGCGGACGTGTTTCAGATCAACTTCCTCTGTCTGGCAGACAGGACAGCTGATCAAAGGAGGATCAGACGGGAGAGACTCGAAGTAAGCAAGTGCATCAGAGATCATCTTCTTCATCTTGCCAGCTTGCTCAATCTCGTTCTCAATGGAGTCCAGCGTCTCGCTCTCGAGGTCGAGGCGCTCCGACACAGCGTCCTGGGTCCCGTGGTTCTTGGAGAGGCACACTCGCTGCGCCTTGAGCTCCTCTCGTTTGACCTTGAAACGACCATGCTCATCCAGCAAGTTCTGCAGCTCTGACTTAGCCTGAAACACCTCGCTCTGGCGTGTAGTCTCTGGACTCTCCGCCTCGAACACCCTCAAGGAGCTGCGTACTTCGGCTATGAAGCCCTCCAGGTCATGCCAAGTTGTCACCTCGGGCACGAGAAGCACTTCGATGGAGTAACTAGTACAGAACGCCGAGATGGCAGCGGTAGTTCTCTGAGCCAGTTGCGGCGCTGCGGCTCGATTAAGATCGCTCGGTGTCAGACCGGCAGTCTCGGCCTGCTGAGTTGCCTTCTCAAGGTCCGCCTTCTTGAGGCCAACCTGGGCTTTGATCCTCCCGTCTATGACATCTCGCAGCTGTTGGATTTCTCGGCAGGCTCCTTTGATGGCAGCAGAGGAGGAGGAGAGGGCCTCCTCCAATGCACTCAGGCTTCCGAGCCCCGCAAGCTGAGCGAATACGCGCTCTCGGGACTTGGGTTCAACTGAGACGGGTGCGCGGACGACTTCTTGAGGGAGAAAGACAGAGGAGACAAGAGAGTCCACGGAAAGCCCGAGGGCCTTGAGCGGATCCGAATGAATCTCGTCGCCCCGGCGCATTACTACAGCGCCACCACCTCGTCCACCAGTACGCTCGATGACGAGGTCCCCCCCGTCATCTCCGCCCTCAAGAGAAAGTGTGACCTTGCAGTTCTTGGCTTCGAGATTCGTCGCTTCCCACCCGACTCGCTCCCGGATCGTCACGGGACCAAGGTCCTTCTTTGCGACTTCTCCACCCGCGATTGCCCAGGCGATCGCGTTCACAGTGCTGCTCTTTCCACTTCGGTTAGGTCCCCGCAGTATGACGAGGCCTGGTTCGAAGTCTAGCGAGATGAAGTCGCGGAAGCCCCTGAATCCCTCTAGCTTCAGTGACTTGACGGTGTAGGGCATTAGGCGCCCCCTATGACAGATTCGACCCTCTCTGCCACTGCTCGGGCCTCGTCCACAAGGTCGCTCGCGACTTCCTCGAAGTGCGTGTCGATTGACTCAGGACCGCCCTCGGCGGCATCTAGGAGTTCGGCCTTGATGCTCTCCATCTCTTCCGATGCCGCGAGCGGGAGAGACCTCAACAGGTTCTCAAGTAGCTCACGCATTGGGCACCCTCCACTCTGTTCTCAAAGCTCCAGCCGAAACCCGTCGCGCCGGAGCAGGCATCGGCTCCATGCACCAGTTAGACCGCTCACACTCACTCTACTGCCTCCTCGGCGTCGAGGGCACCAGTTGCCTCGGGTGCTTGACCGGTGGCAATGATGTGGCGGATCGTATCGAGAAGAAGCAGGACTTTCAGCGAGTTCTCCTCCGTGAACATGCGGTCATCGTAGTGACCATGCGTAAGAGGGTGTCTGCCAGCAAAGCTGCTGTCTACCTGCCCAAGCCACTGGAACTCGGCTAGCACAGGCCCGCTGACAATGAACCGGACCACCGATCTCACTATCTCGGTCTGTGCCCAGGAGAGGGGCAGTTGACCCAGCACCACGTCCTGAAACTTCCTGGCCTTGGATTCGGTCCGATAGGGAACGCTGTCCCCGGGAGGGAGGTTTGTGTGTATCCAGTCCGTGATGATGCCTTCGACCTGCGGGACGAGTGCGTAGATTGACAGACGGTACTTCCGATCGGCGTGAGCGTCGATCGCTTCCTCAATGAGCAGTCGGCGGCCGCTGAATTCGGCTACGTCCCACCATTGTGCCGCTCGGCTGGCGAGGTAAGCCGAATCGCAGTGCTTGACCAGGAATTCTCGCGCGGCTGCGGTGTCACCGGACGAAAGGTGCTCAACAATCTTGCTCAGGGGATAGGGTATCAGCCCCGGAACGGCCCATAGCCCGATGGATTGCAGGTCGGCTTCGTGCTCGTGCTGGAAGGTGATAACTCTCTCGGTGAGCGACTGCTGGAGTGAGTCGGCGATGGCCTTTCCAAGTTGCCATTCGCCATCCGCCCTCATCGCCCCCAGTTCGAGAGGCATGTTGGGCGTGCTGTCGAACAAAATCTTGTACTCGCCCCCCTTCCCGGTCCAGTAGACGTATATGAAAGCAACCCGCTTCCCGTCGATCTCAGGGGGCGAAACATCTTCGATTCTCTCAATGTCTCCGAGGCTGATCGGCTCTCCGACCTTCGTCGTTCTGGCCTCGGGGAACTTGACCTTCGCACGCCACCCGATCTCATCGTTGAGCAGAACGACGGGAGATGCCTCTGGCGGGAGCAGGATTAAACACCGCCTGATCTGGAAAGCGTCTGGAAGCTTCCCAGCTTCACGCCGTCGACATATCTCTGGCTCAATCCAGAGCTGGTGAACCTGCTCGAAGAAGGTCTTGCCCATCTCATCCTGGGGCACGATGCAGTACCTCTTGAGTTGTGCAGCGGTCTAACGCCTCGCGCATGAGCCGCGCCAGACAGTGGCGCGAGCGCTGCGGCAAGAGCCACTGCAGCGGAAGCAACGGTGCTCGTCCGGTTCTTCCAGTCTATCACCGAAACCCGGGGCGCCGGAGCGGGCGTCTGCTCCATGCGCTAGTGAATCAACTGCCGCTATGGGGTGCTTGCAGCGATGTCGAACTCCGTTCGGTTGTTGCTACTCAGAATCCGCCACACGCCGACGGTGACGGTGCCTCCTTGAAGTAGTGCAACCAGACGGGTGCTGAAGGTCTTGGGCAACTTCACCTGATATCCAGTCGAGAACTTCCGGAAGAGCTCGCGGTAGCGGCCAGTGCTACTGAAGACGTCTATCTTCACATCTGCGGAGCTCCCTGAGGCGAGCAGCGAGGGCAAGAACTGCTGCCAATGCCCTCCGATCTGTGCTCTCAGTCTGAGGAACTTCGGGCCGAAATGAGCGCTGCGGCCTGCCACCAAGAAATACCTGAACACGCCTTGGCCGGTCACATCGTCTCGTATGCGCTCAAGTCTCAGCAGGTCGTCGACGATGTACTGTTTCTCTGTGGCAGTATCGCGGACCCACTTTGCCTCAATCGCGGCCTGGATCGCCGTGCCCTTCCTGTTCAGAAGAGCATAGTCCAGCTGCTTCGGCCGACCAGGTCTTCCTGTTCCGAGTCCAGGAATAGTCCACTCTGGTTGAATCTCGCCAACGTGATGAGCTCGCAGGTATTCGCCTATGGGATGTGCCAGGTAGCTTTCGGAAAGCAGCATGGATCGCCTACAGGCAATCTGGTATTCGAGCCAGTGCTGCACTGCTTCAGCTAGTCCCCGGGCTCCCGCTTCCTTCACTGGCTACCTCACAGACTACTCATTCGAAGAGGCAGTTGCTAGCGACTCGCGGATGAGCCGCGCCGGTTGGCGGCGCGAGCGGTGTCGGCCGTCAGGCCGCCTATCAGCGCGAGTGACAGCGACGGATCTCGGCTGCATGCGCGTCAGGTGCCGCTGGTCAGACGGGCCCTAAGTCCGTCTGCCAGCCTACGAACGAGGCGCACTGCCGGCAGTCGACCTATCCGCACCTCTCGGTTGCTGTCCGCATCATGTGGCCCAGCACTTGTCTGCGTGCCGCAGGTCTTCTAGCGCCTCGTGCCATTGAGGCTTGGATCGTTCGTCGAGCGAATCAGGGATGATTCCCCTCGCCTCAGAGAGAATCTGGCCCGCTGCGTCACACTCGCCCGCGTCAACGAGCCCCCTCGCCAGCAAGCCGAGACTCGTCACCAGAGGAGGGCGATACTTCACAGGCCAGCGGGAAGCAAGCGAACGATGGATGTCCGTGGCCTCTTCCGCGACCCTGATGGCCTCACCGGACTCCCTCAGATCAAGGTGGCGTTCGGCCAGTGTGTTGAGGCCGGTCCCGAGACGTGCCTTGCCCCAGGAGCCCCTCATCGTTGCGACACGTCTGAGCATCGTCGTCGCAACGAGCGATGAGTCCAGCGCCGCCTCGAAGTCTCCCTTACTTGCGAGGCAGTCAGAGAGCCCGTTGTAGCTCGCCGCCAAGTACGGCTCATACCGGGAGGGACTGCGCTCAGCAAGTCTCTCTCTGATGGCAATCGCTTGCCTGCAAAGCTGGATGGCATCCTCGATGCGCCCTGCACGCCTGAGTCGGTTTGCAGTGTTGCTCAGGCTTGTCGCCAACTCCGGATTGAAGCGATCAGGGTCCATCACCGCTAGTTCTCGTCTCAGTCGGAGGGCCTCCAGCGCCGCCGCAATCGACTCCTCGTTCCGTCCAAGACCAGCGAGGCAGTTCGACTGGGCGTTCAAGCTGCGTGCATAGCCAGCAAGGAAGGTGTGCCGATCAAGATGAGCTAGCTCGCGTCGCATTGCCACCGACTCGTCTATTGCCTCGAGGGCCTCCTGATCTCTGCCCACCCGTTGGAGACACGTGGACAGCGTCCCAAGGTCGCCTGCGAGTCTCTCCCTCGCTGTCAGACCGTCGGCAACGAGGAGCGCGCGCCTGAGCTCAACCGCTTCGTAAGCCGCCACCAAGGCTGGTTCGCTGTCCCCAAGCGCCGTCAGGTGGTTGGCCAGGTTGTTCAGAATAGATGCCCTGTTTTCACGATCGGGATCGGCCTCAAGCATGGTTTCCCAAGTGGCCACCGCAGGCACAAGGAGGCTGTCCGGAAGAGGATGCCGAATGAACGCGTCCACAACAAGAGTGCACCTATCCATCTTGCCCCTAAGGGCAGCAGCGAGGGACTTCCCCAGGGCGCCAGATGACATTCCGAGGACGTAGTCCGCATCGTGAGACAGCCGCTCCAGCTTGAGCAGGCTTGATGCGAGGTTACCGGAGACTCCTAGCCAAACGAGTTCGGATGATTCATGGGGGATTCCCTCTGCAGTGAGCACGACCAGTGCGGCCGCGAGCACATCAGGCCGCGGCGGCTGGACGACGTCATCAGCCATAAGACCGGCTTCCTGAATGCGCTCGAAGACAGCGCAATCGTCATCCCCGTTGGCCAAGATTCCGGTGTCGCCCGCTGTCCCCATGACATCGCCCCGAGTTAGCGATCCCCGAAGCGCCGCGAGCGTGAGTAGCTTCGCATAGGCCCATGCTGACTTGCAGCAGTGGTTCGCGGCCAGCCTTCTTAACCGTGCCACCTCTCGTTGGGCCAGAGCCACGGCAACCGCGCGTCCCGAACACCCCAGGGAGACGTCATCGGGGTTTGACGCAGCATGGAGCGCTGACGCAACGACGAATAGCGGGATATCATTCCCATCCGACAAGGCTACCCATTCCTGCAGTTGCTCAACGGACACAGGGGGCGTCGTCGTTCCCAGCAGAGACGAAGCTACCTCTTCAGTCGAATTGTAGAGGGCATGCAGACCCTCGATCGACATTCTGCTCAACTCGACAGGTCTCGTATCCACTACAGACGAGGCCTTCGCGTCGTAGACAGTCTGCATCCACCTGTGCGCTGGTTGCCGTGTGAGTAGCAGCGCTTTGAAACGGACCCCCTCATCTGCGTTCGCCAAGTCCTCCAGGAACTCCCGCACCGCGCCCACCTGCTCCTCGGGGTCGTCAATTACGGCGAGAGTGCCCGCGGATGCTAGTCCGACAGCAGGAGGAGGGTCACTCAAGTCAACGAACCCAGCCGCCCATCCTTTCTTCCGGAGTTCGTCGGCGAACTCTGCGGCCAAGCGGCTCTTGCCCGCTCCGCTCTCTCCCACGATGAACCGCACAGATACACTCGCGGGGCTGTCCGCCCACGACCGAAGATCAGACATCTCGGATTCACGGGCGACGAAGTCCGACACCCGAGTACGCCAGTCCAGTAGGCCCAGCAAATCAGGAGTGTGTTGTCGCTCCTTCCAGGGTAGGGGCAACACTCGGACGTCCTTCGGGTCCACTTGTGTCCTGCCACCGAAGAGGGCGACGCCCACCAGGGATGGCCCCAGACTAATCAGACTGAAAGAGATCATGCGACTCACCTGTCTGCTGCCGGATGCAGTCGAAGAGATTCACCGATTCCTCCATGCTTCTTGCTGCGCATCGCCCTCGGGCAGTCTAACGGAGCTGCGGATCAGCGGCGACGGACCCGCGAGCTTGCTCGCGGGGACGGAAGCCCGCTGCATCCGCTAGATGGCCGGCGCGAAGCGCCGGGCAGCGAGCGGATGGCAATCCGCAGCTCCGATGGCGCGGGCGCGTAGCGTCCGCGCCATCTACAGATAGACAGCGTCCTTGTACGAATGCCCGTGAGACCCGTTGGGCGCGCATAGGCCTGGCCCGACCAGCTCGCAGTAGCACCGCCACCATAGCGCGAATCTGCAGGGATGCACAAGTGCTCGCTGCTGCGACCCGGAACCCGCGGACGGCGATTCCCGCAAATCTGTCCCCATCCGAGGCCCTCGACCGCCCTTTCTCCTTCGGAGACCGTGCGTCCTCGCCCCATACAGGGCCGAGAGCAATGCCACGTGGTGCTTCAGGGGCAGACGGATGTTCCAGCACGAGGCTCTAGCAAGGGGTCGCTACAAGCGTGACCCTTCGCGCTGGGAGACCGAGTTCGGCCGATGGGTGGCCGACTTTGGCGTCCCGCAGATCGTGAAGGCCCTCGCCCGCGATCCTGACCTGCGAGTCACCAATCAGGCCGTCTACGAGTGGCTCCAAGGCCACCCGCCGCGGCCGGCTCGGGCGATGGCGCTCGTCGAGCTCTCGGGCGGCCGGCTCACGCTCGAGGTGATCTACGAACACGGCCGTGCGATGCGGCGCTTGTCGAACGTGGAAACGCACGACCTCAGGAGGCAACACGCGCGATGAAGATTGACCTCACGATCGACTCCGCCCAGTTGGTCCTCCGCCTTCGGAACGGCCAACGCCGGCTCGCATACGCCGTCGTGAACGCCATCAACAACACGGCGAAGCGCATCCAGGCCGCGGAACGCCGACGGGTCGAGGAAGAGTTCACGGTCCGCAAGAAGGAGTTCATCCGGCGCGAGGCCGCGATCATCAAGCCGTTCGCCAGTGTTAAGCAGGGCCGCGCCTACGCTGAGATCTCAGTAGGCCAGAAGCCGCGTCTGCTCCTCTCCGCCTTCGAACGCGGCGCCCAACGGAAGCCGTTCACCTCGGC
>JBDRFG010000149.1:0-22628 GCA_043819135.1 Candidatus Eiseniibacteriota bacterium
CCGAGACCGCGCACCGCGTCCGTGGCGGCCTTGAGGGTCATCGTGAGGTTGTTACCGGTATCTCCGTCAGGAACGGGGAAGACATTGATCTCGTTCAGGTGAAGACGCTTCGAGGCCACCAGCTCGGCTCCGCTGATGAGAGCCGAGATCAGGCAGGGACCGTCGATGTAGTGAATGTGATCTCGCGCCATCCGGGTGTTCTCCGGTCGCTGCCTCAGGGGGGTAGAACATCCTCTATATCTACGATGTTCGAGGGGACGCTTCAACGGCGGGCAGGCCCAAGAGTGGACAAACAGACCGACAGGCCTCGCATCACCGTGGCAGACGTGTTCGTCTGCGGCGACGTGAGACCTGCCGGTCCTCGTTCACAGGCCACTGGCCTGGATTCTCTACTAGAAGTCCTGGGGCTGGATCGTCTTGCGCCCGTTCGCCTGGGCTCTCTTGGCTGCCTTCTTCAGGGCGCTCTGAACGCGCTCGTCAACGACGCCAAGCGCATCGCCGCTCAGGCGCATGTTGAGGTCCTTGACCAGAGCCTGAACCTTCGACTTGACCACGAAGTCTGCCATGGCTTGCCTCCCCATTACTGAGCTGTCGCTCAACTATGACACCCAGAACCATCGCCGGGCGTGATCCAGCGCTCCAGCGCCGGCGCTTCGCTCAGGAGCAAGGGCAGAATAGCGGAAGGGCCGAAATCGCGCAAGAGGGAATATTGAGGTTCTCGAAGTGCGCTCCGCGAGGCGGCGGGCTTCAGATGGTCGCACGCACATGAGCAGGGTGGCGCGGGCGCCCGCCGGGACCCGGACGCTTGCGACGCGACCGAAAGGGAATATTCCTAATCTATTATGGGGTATATGGTTAGGTCATGCTGCGGGCTCGCGCGCGGAAGCGATGTTCTGCAGCCTGCCTGCTCCCCCTCACGCCCCCCTGAGGTGCCGGCGCACTGCCTTCCACGGGAAGAAGTAGGCGGCGAGCACGGGAATTATTGCCAGCCTGCTGAGATTGGCCATGTGTAGACCCGCGAACACGAAGATGAGCAGGTGCATGCGCACCACGTTGCCGTAGGGCGCCGCGAACGAGTCCTTCCCCGATGGAGCTGGAGAGCCTGGGAATATGTCAGACAGGCGGGACAGGAAGCTCGCCACGATCAGTGGCCAGAACGAGGCGGCAGGCCTGGCGACCATGCCGAGGAAGCGCGGGAACTTGTCGCCGTCGTCCACCAGCGGAAAGAACCCGTTCAGGAAGACGGCGTGCACGAAGTGGAACATGCCGAAGTGCACCGTGAAGAAAGCGAGCGCGCCCAGACCGCCGACCACTGCCAGGACCTTGTAGCCCACGAGTACATGCCGAACGCCGCGCACGATGCTCGAGACGATCGTCGCGTAGCCGACGGTGAGGCTCGATATCCAGAGCCCCCAGATCACGTCCCGAGCTTCCCACCTGAAGACGGCGGCGCAGGCAACGGTCCCGGCGAACGCGAACAGGTCGAGGGCGAGGTCCCTCCCCCCGGGGGTGGAGTCCAACCTCAGGACCCTGACGGCCCCCTCTCGCAGGACCCTCAGCAGTGCAGTGGTATCAGACACGGTCGCCCCACTATGGAAGCGCGTTTCTCGCGCAATCACACCCTCTCGCACAGTCACACCTTAGAGCCGTAGCAAGCCCGGTTCCGTTCATGCGGTCCACCAGGACCCATGCCTGGGTTCCACCGGCAGGCGCGCGACGTAATTGCCGGGGCGCTGCGCTATCTCGGCCACCACGCTCGAGTAACCCGCGCATTGCGCAATATACTGCGCTGGTCAAGAGCGGCTGAATCTGGTATAATATGCTATGTGGAAGGGGGATTCGCTTCGGCGCCGCCCCCTGAGTCGTTTCCCAATGAGACTCCCTCTTTACGGAGTGACGCATGTTCCCGGAGCGTGGACCGACGGCGATGAGCACCGTCGTGGTGCTGGTGGTCCTTGCGGTCTCGGCTGCTCTCACCTCCCCGGCCGCCGCGGAAGGCGCCCGTGCCCTCGGCGACACGCTGACCGTGGTGATGCGCCCAATCCTCCCGGTCCCGGAGATCGTCGTGCCCGGGGACAGCTTCGTCATCGAGGCGATGGCGCCGCAATCAACAACGGGGTGGGCCGTTCAGCTCGCTCGAGGAGCAGCGACACACGCCCTGAGCGTGGACTCGACCACCTACGAGTCGTCATTCGAACGTTGGTTCCTCTCGGTCACCGTCCCTGCCGACGTCCCGGCCGAAACGTACGGCCTCGAGGTCACGGCGTCCGGCGGCATCTACGACGAGGTGGACCACGCCGTCACGGTGCGGCAGAGCATCGAGGACGATTTCTACTTCATCCACGTCACTGACAGCCATCTCCCGACCCACAAGTACTACTACGAGTCGGGTGCGGACACCGACACGACCGAGATGGAGGACCTCCACGAGGTCATCGATGACATCAACATCATCAATCCCGCGTTCGTGCTGTTCACGGGCGACATCATCAACGAAGGCGAGCTGGAAGACTTCCTCGACAAACGCTACTTCACACGCACCCAGCGCATTCTTCAGCGCTTCGACGTGCCAGTCTACTTGACCGCGGGCAACCACGACGTGGGCGGATGGGACGACACGCCGCCACCGGACGGAACCGCGCGGCGGAACTGGTGGAAGTTCTTCGGCTGGCGCTATCTGAACGACCCGCCGCCCGGAGAAGGCGTCCACACGCAGAACTACTCGTTCGACTACGGGGACGTTCACTTCATCGGGATCGAGGCCTACAACAACTACGACCGCTGGCGCACATCGATCTACGGGGACGACAGCTTCACCGACGACCAGCTCGACTGGCTGGTCGACGACATCGGGACGGTCTCTCCGGCCACGCCGATCATCGCCTTCCACCACCGGGACTTCCAGGACCAGCTCAGTCTGGGCACTCTCGGCATCGACGGCGCGTTGTCGGGGCACATCCACTACACGGACGGTGACATCGGGGCCCACCCGTTCAATCTCTCGACGGAGACGGTCTGCGACGGCGAGCGCGCCATGCGGCTGGTGAGGGTCTCGGGTTCATCTGTCACCCCATCGGAGCCGATCGACGCCGGCTCGAGCGGCGGCAGTCTCAGGCTGCTGTTCGATGCGGCCAACGACGGCACGAACTCGGAGATCACAGCCACGGTCGACAACAATCAGCCGGAGAACTTCGAGCACGGGCTCATCAGGTTCCTCGTTGACGCGTCGCAGGCGCCCTACACGGTCGACAACGGGGAACTCCTCCAGATGATCGTGGACGGGTCGGTCGCCACCTGCTACGTGCAGGTGGCCATGCCGGCTCACTCCAACACATACGTCACGATAAGCCCGGACGAATCGTCCGGCGTCGACGAAGACTCCGTCCCGTCGCTTGCCCTGCTGGGTCCGGCCTTCCCGAATCCCGCCGGGACACGCGCCACGGTAGCCTTCTCGCTGGGCGCTTCCGGGCACGCGATCGTGAGCGTGTACGATATCTCGGGACGGCTTGTCACGACGCTGTTGGACGGCCCGGCGGCCGCGGGCCCGCACAGGGTCGCGTGGGATCTCGCGGGCGCGGGCGATGTCGCGTCAGGCATTTACATTTACAGGATCGAGTCGCTCGGCAAGAGCGTCTCGGGCAAGATGGTGGTCGTGCGGTAGACGCTGCGGGGAACCAGCACCAACGGGGATCAGCGGGGCCGTCGGCGTGAGCCGGCGGCCCTGTCCGCGTACGCGTCCGGACGGACCGGGATGACCACAGAGACGTCGGGCCTGGCAGCGTCCGGCATGAACCCTTCCCCGGTGAGAGCTGATGACCGCGCCGGCTACCGCGACTGCCAGCGCATGGTCTCGAGCCGCTCGCGCAGCTGCCCGGCCGTGCTGAACTTCTTGAGAATGAGGGTACGCTTGAGGCCGCAGCAGATGGCCTTGACCTCGGGGGGCTGGCTCGAGTAGTGGGCCCGACCGCCCAGAGCGTCGTAGAAGATCCTCACGAGGTCGCACACGTCGTCCTGGATGTTCACCCTGCGCGGCGCGCGCCAGCGGTACAGGTCAAGGAGCTTGATGTCGAACCCCAACCCCGCGCGCTTGACGATGATGTTCTCGGTGTGCAGGTCCCCGTGGTATTCGCGCAGGTGATGGACGCTCTCGATGCCCGCCGCCAGCGCGTGAAGCAGATGCAGTGCCTGGTAGGCGTCCAGCCGCTTGCCGGGCTGGCGCCGCAGGAAGTCCCGGAGAAGCTCTCCCTCCACGTATTCGGAGACCACGAACGTCACCGGCACACCGAGGTAGTTGACCGTCTCCTGAGTGTGGTACTGGATGAGTATCGGGCAGTGGCGCAGGCGATGCAGCTTCTTGGCGTAGTAGGTCAACGTCGCGTTGCGGGGGTTGCGCTGCGGGAAGAAGAATTTCGCAGCGCGCTCGATGCCGGTGCTCAGTTCTCGCACGAGATAGACCTCGCCCTCCCACCCCGCGCCCAGGTGCATTGCGATCTCATACTTGTCCGCGAGCACGTCACCGACCCTGAAGTCAAACGACTCCAGACGCAAGGAACCACTCTGTTGCTTCCTTACGGTTGTCGTTGTGTCGGTACTGAATCTTCGTGGAGTCACGTGTGTCTCCGCGAGCGGCCGCGCCGTGCGCGCCGCCCTCCCTGCTTGAGCCCTGTGGAACACTCCCGAGAGCTACCCCTCATCTTCGAGGACTATGCCCTTCCCTTTGAGGAAGACCCCGAACTCCACGTCGAAAACCTCGATGTGCTTGAGGAACAGGTTGATGAGGAGTGTGTTGATCGCCTCGGCGAGAGACGCAGTGGCACCCTCCTCCTGGAAGTCTTCCGCGAGACCGGCGAGTGTCTGCGTGAACTTGGCGTGCTCCTTGAGATGCGGGTCACGCCCGGAATACTCGTCGGCTCCCATGTGCTTCTCTTCCGTCTTGAAGTGAAAGTCCATGTAGCCGACCAGGAAGTCGAGCGTCCCCACGATCTCGCCCGGTCCATGATGAGCCTCTACGGCCTCGGAGAACTCTGCGAGGTGTTTCAGCAGCATCTTGTGCTGCTCGTCGATCAGAGACACGCCGACCGACAGATTGTCGTTCCACAACGACTTGGCCATTCCTGGTACGTCCCCTTTCCACAACGGTCCACCCAGATTCGCTACTTAATGATATGGCCTTTCGGCGCCGAAGCCAACCCCGGACTCGGGCCGGGTGGTGACCGGAGTATTGACGGGTCGGGGACACTGCGGCTACGATGGGTGAACCAACGTCGAAGAGGCGTCCTGGGGCAGGATATGGGCGCTCTACCGCTGAGCCGCAGCAACGGCGGCGGTGCCGGACAGCTGGCCTTCAGAGGGAGAATGGAATGACACGGAGAACACTCTCGATCGCGGTGGGAGTCCTGTTCGCTGCGCTCTTGTTGCAGGCCGGCGCAGCCGGGGCGGAGTGGGTGTGGCCGCCGAGTGAAGAGGTCATGGACGCGGTCGAAGCAAACCTTTCACGGCACTACGAGAGCGGGAAGCTCCGCGCGTATCTGGAGAACGCCGGCGCCGAGCAGAGGGAGGCCCTCGAGTTCCTGCTGGCCTGGCTGCCGCCGTCCGACCTCGGTGCGCTGCCCGCGGAAACGCTCATCGAGAACGTGGAGACCGCGCTCGAAGCCTGGCACGAAGCCCCCTGGCGAGACGAGATAGACCCGTACATCTTTCACACGTACGTCCTTCCCCACCGCGTCACTCAGGAGCCGGTCCAGCGATGGCGTCCGAGACTGCGTGAACTGACTGCACCCAGGGTGGCGAGTATGGACCTCGGTACTGCGGCGCTCGAGATCAACCGCTTGGCGCGTGAGTGGGTCACATACGAGCCGAGTTCGCGACGCGACCAGGGCCCCCTGACGACCATGGAGCGCGGGATCGGGCGATGCGAGGAGGAGATGATCTTCGCCATATGCGCGCTGAGAAGCGCCGGGGTTCCCGCGCGCTACTGCGCCGTCCCGTGCTGGTGCACGGGCGACGGCAACCACGCGTGGACCGAGGTCTACACCGGGAGGGAGGAGGGCTGGCGCTACATAGGCTCCTGCGAACCCGCCGCGTGCCTCGACCAGGCCTGGTTCACGAACTCCGCCCGCAGGACCGGCACGGTGCTCTCCGCGGGATACGGAGAGGCGCCGGTGCCGGAGGAGTACGCGGAGACCCTCTACAAGCAGGCCGACGGCGTCACCACGCTCAACTCGATCGGGGTGTACAGCGACCCCGGGACGCTCGTCCTCGCATTCCCGGACGGGCACGAGCCGCGGGACGGATCGGGCGAAGCACCCGAGGGGAGCGACAAGGAGGTACCCGACGGAACAGCGGACGAGCCCGCCGAAGCCCACGTCCACACGTTCAACTGGGGCGGAGCGCAGCCCCTCCTGAGCCAGCCACTCGGGAGCGAGGTCCTGCTCGGACCCGGCGACTATCTCGTCACGGCGGAGCTGGACAGCGCGCCCTGGTCCGCGCTCGTGACGATACTCTCGGGGCAGAGGACGGCGCTCGCACTCGCGCCGGACTTCGGCGTGCTGGAGCAGCCGGTCTGGCTGCGCTATCCGCTTCCGGTTGAGGACGGCAAGGAGGGCTGCTCGATCGAGGAGGACGACCCGGTCTGGCTACGTCATCAGAGGGACATCGCGCGGAGAGACCTGGACCGCAGCGAGAGGTCGCGGCCATCGCACGAGTGGGTCGAGGTCATCGCGGGACGCCCCGAGGCCGGAGAGCTCAGCAGACAGATCGAACTGGCGGGCCCGCTGACCGGCGACTGGACGTCGTCGGTCCTCGCCCTCACTGGAGACACGCTGGACGTGGCCGTCGACCTTCTGCTCGAGATGGACATCAAGGATTTCTACGAGATGGACACCGAGGATCTGCCGGCGGTGCTGGGTGAGGTCGTGCGCGTCAAGGACGCGACCGCCGTGGTACCGGACAGCCTCTGGGGCAAATACGTGCTCTCGCCACGCCTCTATTTCCAGGAAGGCACCATGAGGTGGTGGACAGACCTGCCGTGGCTCGGGGCCGACACGGGGGCGCCCGCCGGACGGGACCTGCTGAGCGCCTTCCGCGAACGCGTCAGCAGGCTGGAGGCAACGCAGCTGGGTGCCATAGCGACGCCCGAGGACACGTGGCGATCCGGCCACGCGTCGCCTCCGAGCGCCCGCGCGTGTCTGGTGGGGCTGCTGCGGCGACACGGGATCGCCGCAAGGGCCGGGATGGGCGTCGACTACGTAGAAGCCTGGGAGGACGACGGCTGGACAAGGCTCGTACCATTCGAGGAGGACGAGCCGGAGGACGCCGAGACCGGCGATGCCCCTCCGGAGGAAGGCTATCTGGCCGTGCGCTATTTCGACCAGGATGCGCCTCTCACGAACGTGGAGACGTGGAGGCAGACGCGCCTGACGCGATTCAAGGAGGGTCACTTCCAGACCTGGTACCTCGGCCAGCTCTCTGAGGGCGACGGTCTGGTCCAGTGGTCTCTCGCCCCGGATGAGTACTGGCTCTTCGGCGGCTTGAGGAATCCGAGAGGAGAGCCGCGATTCGTCGCGCGCCGCGTGGTGGTAGCGCCGGGAGACTCGGTCCGCTTCGACCTCGACGTGGGTATTCCGCTGGACGAGTGGGAACCTGCCGACCTCGTGCAGAGGGAATGGGATCCCGACACCTCGCTCGAGGTGACACGCGGCGACGCGGTCGGTAACCTGAGCGATGTCGCGGACGGCGTGCGGCTCCTGGTGCTCACGCTGTCAGGTCACGAGGCGTCCTTCCGACACCTGTCGGCGCTCAGCGAGGTGGACTGGGAGGCGTTGAACGTCGCCTTCATCCCCGTCGAGGTTGCTGGGCTGGCCGACCATCCTCCGGGGACCTCATCCGCCACCATCAGCGCGGAACTCGCAGAGAGCATCTTCGGGGTCAAGAACCCGAAGAGCCATCTTCCCCTTACCATTCTGCTGGACGAATCGGACGGAACGCTGGTCTGGTTCAGGGGACTTCGTCACGACATGGCGGAGCACCTGCAGCGTGTGCTCGACAACAGGTAGACGGCGCCGGCGGGATCGGTGCGGACAGGCGCGCCAGGCAGGTGCCCGCTCCGGGCGCCACGCGGCAGCTCCGCGACGCCATAGACCGCGGGGTCAACTACGTCGACGCGGCCGTCCCCTACCACACGGGAACCAGCGAGCCCGTCGTCGGCCGGGCGCCGAACGGCGACAGCTGGGCCAAGATGCGGGATCTCGGTGTGCTGGAGTTCCTGGAGGGCGCAAGGGCCGACGGCCGCATCGTCAACGCGGGCTTCTCGTTCCACGGCGGCCTCCCGGACTTCAAGGAGATCGTCGACGCCGGGGAATGGCAATTCTGCCAGATCCAGTACAAGTACCTCGACGAGAGGTTCCAGGCGGGTACGGAGGGACTCGAGCACGCGGCGTCAAAGGGACTCGGGGTCATCACAATGGAGGGCCTCAGAGGCGGGATGCTCGCACGAAGCGTCCCACCGGAAGTACAGCGCATCTGGGACGAGGCAGAGGTGAAGAAAACTCCCGCGGAGTGGGCTTTTCGCTGAATCTGGAACAGGCCGGAGGTTCATGTGATCCTCTCCGGCATGAACGACGAAGGTCACATCGAGGAGAACCTGCGCATCGCCGACGAGGCGCTGCCCGGCTCGCTGGCGGACAGGGAACTGGAGCTCGTTCGGCGGGAAGCCTGCTCTCGCATCATTCTGCACCGAGTGCGGGACCTGCCTCCCGAGATGTCCGCAGGAGGTCCCGATCCCCGGACTCCTCAAACAGGTGGCCGCCGAGCTCGAGGATCCCTTCTTCCCTGTCAGAATCTGGATGCTCAAGAAGATGATGGCCTTCGGGCGCGGGCGCGCCAGGCGCGGGCGGCCCGATTCCGCCTGACCATTCCCTCTCGGGTCGGGAGCCCCCAACCCCACCGACTCGCACCCGCCAACCGCGCCCGGTCCTCCACCGGGCGCCCGCAGAAATCTTCGCCGAGCCCAAGAATTCTCTTGCGCTCCTGAGCGTTCGGACTATGATATCCGACCATGCGGAATTCGTCGCACACTGGCGTCGGGTTCTAGCGGCAGTCGGGGGAAGTGAGGATCTCTGAGTGAGGCGGCTGCAGGAGGTGCGGTCGCTGGAGTGGGGTGGGCGCCATCGGGCGACCACGTTAAGGGATCTACCCTCTGTCAGGCGGCTCAGCAGGACAGAGCTGCCACCAGGAGAGCAAAATGAAGAAGGCCAAGCCGAAGGGCACCAAGCCGGCCCCCAAGCCGCTGAACAAGCCCACGCCGAAGGGTAAGTAACTTCGGAGGCCCGTGAGGGCCAGGTAGAGGCGCAGTAAACTGTGGGGACCCGGCTGCTTGATCGGCAAAAGGAGAAGCGGAGCGTCTGACGGCGCTCCGCTTCTTTCGTACCCGCCCGCAGACACACTCGCACTCCCACACGCACTTCGAGACGGAGTCCTTCAGTGCATTCCGTGGCCCGGGGAGTGCGTCCAGCGGAGCTGCCAGAGGATTCCCGGGACGCTCCTTGACATCACCGCTGACCGGTGCCAATGTGAGGTAAATAGTGGCTCTCACACCTCACGGACGTCCGCTCCGGAAACCTGTTCCGACCTGACCTCCCTTCTGGTCTCTTTGGGATATCTGACCGCCGACTGGCCTGCCAAGGGGAGGCCGCATGAACGCGCTTCTCATATATCCCCGTTTCCCGGATACGTTCTGGGGATTCAAACACGCTCTCAAACTGGTTCGCAAGAAGGCCAGCTCTCCGCCGCTTGGGCTTCTGACCGTGGCCGCCATGCTGCCCGACAATTGGGAACTCCGCCTGGTTGACGTCAACATTCAGGTGCTCACCAGTGACGATATCGCGTGGGCCGACTGTGCCTTGGTGAGCGCAATGGTCGTGCAGCGCGACTCTGCCCGGCAGATCATCTCGCGCTGCAAGCAGGGCGGGCTAGCAGTAATCGCCGGCGGTCCGCTCTTCTCGAGTGAGCACGCTGAGTTCGAGGAGGTCGACCACTTCGTGCTCAACGAAGCGGAGCTGACGCTTCGGCCCTTCCTTGAAGACTTCGCGCGCGGCGACGCCCGGCGCGTCTACAGCTCCAGCGAATTCGCCGACATGAGCGATACGCCCGCACCCCGCTGGGACTTGGTACGGTCGCGTGACTACGCGTCCAGAGACATCCAGTACTCCCGCGGCTGCCCGCACGACTGTGACTTCTGCAGTGTCACCCAGCTCTTCGGCCATCGCCCTCGCACCAAGAGCATCGAGCAGGTCGTGGAAGAACTCGATGGTCTCTATGATCTGGGCTGGAGGGGAACTGTCGGTTTTGTCGATGACAACCTGATCGGGAACAGGAAGAAGCTCCGGACGGAGCTCTTGCCGGCTCTCATCGAGTGGCGAGCGGGCAAGTGGGGCATGAGTTTCAGCACGCAGGTAACCGTGAACCTCGCGGACGACGACAAACTCATGGACCTGATGGTCCGCGCCGGATTCGACACCGTGTTCGTCGGCATAGAGAGCGTGGACGAGGCCAGTCTCGCCGAGTGCAACAAGCGGCAGAACGAGCGCCGTGACCTCCTCAACGACGTCCGGCGCATCCAGCGGGCCGGCATGCAGGTGCAGGGTGGCTTCATAGTCGGGTTCGACCACGACACACCGAAGATCTTCGAACGTCTGGCGGCGTTTATCCAGGAGAGCGGCATCGCAACGGCCATGGTGGGGATGCTTCAGGCCCCGGCGGGGACCAGGCTCTACGAACGCCTCAGAGGCGAAGGACGCATAAGAAGCGACATGTCCGGTGACAATGCGAACGGGACGACCAACATCGTGCCCACCATGGGCGTGAAACCGCTCGAGCAGGGCTACAGGAGAATGATGACCGACCTCTACTCGCCCGGGGTCTACTACGCCCGGCTGCGGACCTTCCTGAGGGAGTACAAACCGAAGGCGGCGAAGACGCGGTTGCGCGGCTGGCACATCATGGCCTTCCTCCGCTCCCTGTACTATCTGGGCGTCGTGGGCAACGAGAGGTTCCGATACCAGGGTCTGTTGATCTGGACCCTCTTCCGCAATCCGAGGGCCTTCCCCACCGCCATCGTCCTCGCGATATCCGGCTACCACCTCAGGCTCTGCCTCGGCGCCCTGCCAACGATCTAGGGCGCCTGCGTATGGCGGACCGTGAACGGGAACCGCGCGTGAGAGGAGCCCGGTCCGAATGGACCGGGCTCTTCATAGTGGCGGGGCGTAGTAGACGAGTTTCGAACTCCCGGAGTCTGGCGGGCCCGGACTACAGCACCTTGGTCGGCCCGGTAGGCCGTGGCACCTTGATCACCAGGAACCTGAGCGTCCCACCGCTCTCGTTGTACCAGCAGTGTGGGATCTTTGCTGGGCTGTCGACCAGCGTGTCGGGACCCACTTCCGTCTTCTCCTCCCCGACCTCGACGATTCCCGTGCCCTCGAGGACGTAGAACACGACGTCGACGGGGGTGATGTGGCGCTTGAGTGCTTCGCCTGGATGCAGCGTGATGTGCGAGACGAGTGCGTGCTCACTCTCGTAGAGCGCCCTCGCATCGACACCGTGCGGGTTCTTGCGAGGTTCCGCATCTTTCACGTTAATGGTGTTCACTGACACCTCTCCTTTCAATGACACAGTAGTGTCTTGACGATCTCAGAAGCTGTACTTCAGCTTCGCGTATACCGAATCGTTCGCATCGTAGACTCCGAACATCCCCTCGTCGCCAATGAAGAAATCCGCCCCAGCGAGCACCTCGAATCCGTCCGCCACGTCGTAGCTGACCTTCGGTCGCAGGAGCGCGTCGCTGTCGCTCAGGCCCAGGTACGAGAAGAACTCCAAGTGCAGCGTGTCGTTCAGGTAGTCATCTCTCACAAGGAAGGTCATCACGTCCGAGTGCTCGTCGGCTGACAGCGAATCGTCGTGGTCCAGGATCATTTCCTGAATGAACTGGGCGCTCATGCCGACGCCGAGAAGGGTCCAGTCGACTCCGACCAGGTAGTGAACGTAGTCGCGCTCGAGCACCCCGTCCCCGTTCAGCGGACTCTCGGTGGCAAGTTGTTTACCCCAGTAGTAGGCGCCTTCTCCGCGCACAACGACGCCGCCGACGCCCGTGCTGAAGCTCCCGCCGGCGAGCGTCATGCGGTGGTGCTGAGGAGTGATAGCCAGTGAGACGATCTCGTGAGTGTCGGGGTTCTGCTCCACAGACAGATGCAGCGCCGGCTCGTCGTCCCATGCATATCCAGCCATCATCTCCACATCGAAGGAGGATGACAGAAGCGAGTACTTCGTGAACACCTCGCTGTTCTCGAGAGATGCGTCGACGTCCACCGAGGATGTATCGAAGCTCGGCTGTACTGGAAGCTGCAAGGATCTTGCCCAGATCGATCCTTCGTCCGGGGCGAGCGCGGGAGCAAACACAGGAACCCAGATGACTTCCAGCGTCCCGGCGTTCCTGTAGTAGTCGAACCTCACCGCGTCGACTCCGGTTCGTATCTCTTCGAAGTCCGGCAGGAGGAAGCGGCGGAGGTCCTTCGGCGATACGACGTCCGTTATGAACACGCCGTCGCCCTTCCCCCAGATGACCTGCTGCCTGCCGATCCGGAGGTCGACGCTGTCCCAGTAGATGTCGACATACGCCTGGCGCAGGCCCAACTCGAGCTCCTCGCCCGGACGCTGGTAGACATGTGGGTCAACGCGGAAGGCAACGTTGCCGCGCGATTGGTCCAACGTCAGACCGAGCGTGTTCTCGACGAGCGAGTAGTCCCCGCCGTCGATCAGGACCGCCGTGTGCTGCCGAACGTAGCCGCCGACGTGGATCGACTCCAGAGTGGCCGCGGGGGTCGCCGAGAAGGCCACACCGAGGACCGCGACGACCACCGTGAGACAGACCCGGAGGCTCCTCATCCTAGAGCCCCCTCGTCATCATTCGTTCGGTGAACTTGCCGTCCGGGACACCCGAGTCAAGCTGGACGTCGTCCAGGGCCATGGTCGTTGTGTGGTCTCTCTGCACGTGATGCATCGTCGAGCGCGTGACTACCCAGTAGTCGCCGACATCCCCGTACTTGTCCACGGTCAGCGTCTTCAGAAGCTCATCATCTTCGTCGTAGAAATCCTTCTTCACGACAATCCACTTGTCCGCGACGATCCAGCTTACGGTCCTGCCGTAGATGTACTCCTCCTCGGTCGGCACGCTCTGGACCATGTAGCAGGGCTCGTCGTTCACGTCCTCACGCCCAAGCAACGTATGCGTGTCGCTGCTCGGATGGCGGTCACCAAGGTCGTCGTACGTGAAATCGGACCCCATGAAGTAGTCGCCCTTGCTGTCGCTGGAGATCCTCTTGACCTTCTTCAGCGCAGGCAGGTAGATCCACTGATCATCGTCCTGACCGACCGCCGTGTAGCTCCAGTTCATGAACGACGTGTTCCTGACATCTGCGGGGGACTCGAAGAACATCACGCTCTTTTCGACGTCACCGAAGTCCTTCGTGAACTGGCGGATCTCACGCACGCGCTGGTCCCCGCGCGAGTTGATGAGCGTCATCGTGAGTTTGGACTGCATGTCCTCACCATCGGGTCTGTAGTAGACACTCTCGACCAGCTCGAGCCCGCTGGGCTCCTCAGCTGATACCGAGGTGGCGGCGATGATCAGGAGCAACATGACAACTGCACCGGTCCTCTTCATTTCGACCATCCTTCCCCTGTTGGCGCTCTCACCGTGAACAGGCGTGAGGGCGCATGCGTTTCTAGTCTCGTTTCCTGAAGAAGGTCTTCGTCTGGATCATGACGACGACCATGATCGTGATCGTACCCAAGAGGCTGACGAACATGTTCCCGGACACGAGCACGCCGAGAGCCCTGTTCGGCGGGAACGCCGAGTACAGCAGCACCAGGAAGCCGGCTATCACCACGACGGCGTTGAACAGGATGGCCCTGCCCGAGTGGTGCATGGTGTCCGCGACGGTGGCAAGCACATCGCCCGTGCTCTTCGCGGCAACTCTGAAGCGCTCCATGAAGTGAACCGCGTAGTCGATTCCCACACCCACCGCGATGCTCGATATGAGCGCCGTGGTCGTGCTGAGCGGTATGTTCAGGAGCCCCATGGCGCCGAAGCTCACGATGGCCGTGATCGAGATCGGGATCACGCCGATGAGCCCCGCCGAGATCCGCCTGAACATCAGGGACAAGAGTACGACTATGATGCCCAGCGACAGGACGAGGCTCTTCACCTGTCCCTTCAGGATCAGGTCGGAGAAGATCAGGCTCTTGTAGCCGGAGCCCGCGTAGTTGACGCTCACGCCCAGCTCCTCGAAGAGCGGCCTGAACTTCTCAACCACAGCAATGGCACTGTTGATGGTCTTCGAATCATCGCCCTTGAGCTGCAGAGTGACGTTTGAGCTGGCGTAGTCGTAGTCGACGGTCCTCCAGAGCGTCTCAGGGTCGCCCGACATCTCATATAGAAGAAGGTACTGCGCGACAAGCTCTGTGGACTCCGGAATCGTGTCGAACTCGGGACTGTCTGCGTGCATCACCATGTTGATACGCCGGAGGTAGTCCGCGAGGCCGAACGAATTGCCGACCTCGGCGAGCGTCTCGCTCTCCGTCTGCATCTCGTCCATCAGGCGCAGCACATCCGGGCTCTTCATTCCACCCTCGTCCGCGCTCTCGAGAATGACGTTCAACGTCGAGGTGCCGCCGAATCGCTCGTTTATGAACGCGTCGGTCAGAACGATGTCGCTGTCTCGCTCGAACTTCTCGAGGAAACTGGAGTTGATCCAGATCTTCGTCGCACCCATGGCGGACGCAACCACCACGATGATGGCCGCAGCGACAATCAGCCGCTTGTGCCTCATGAGGCCCTTGGCGAACCTCACCGCGATGTCGTCCGTCCCTTCCCGCTTAGAGTTGGCTTTCCTGGCTTTAGGCGGACCGAAGGCCACGACGCCCGCCGGGATCAGGACGAGAGACAGAACCATCGCCACCATCACGCCAAATGCTGTGAACATGCCGAAGTACTTGATCGGATAGACGTCCGACGTCAGGAGCGAAACGAATCCCACCGCGGTCGTGACGGAGGTCATGACGACGGGCTTCCACATGCCGCGTATCATCTCGGAGGCGCTGTCCCGGCCACCTGTTCCTGGGTGCTTCCTCTGGTAGAGCCCGAGGTGTCCATATATGTGAATTCCGTCGGCGACGCCTATCGCGATGAGCATCACCGGGATCATGGTCGAAACGGCGTAGATGGGGATGCCCATCCACGCCATCAGGCCGAACGTCCAGAGCGTGCTCAGGACCACGACGAGCAGCGTGAAGACCGTGCTCTTGGGGCTCCGCAGGACAAGCAGCAGGACGGCTATTATCACCAGAAGCACGATGGGGACCATGCGCTTCATGTCCTTGGGCGCCAGGTAGGCCATCGTCCCCTCGACGATGGGTCTGCCCGCGACATAGAGCTTCTCCGGCCCCTCGTAGCCGGCAGCGAGGTCCAGTATCTCGTGATAGAACTCCTGCGAGAAGGCCTCGTCACCGATCTCGGCGATGACCAACGTGACAGTCTCGTCCTCCGACACGAGCCTTCCGTGCATCATGTCGTTGGCCCTGACGTTCGCGCGGAGCACGTCGAGTTCTAGCTCGCTCTGCGGGACCTTCGAGTAGAACGCGCGCACATCCAGCCCGCCCTCGGAGCCGGTGATGTTATCGGCGGTGTAGAGCGACGTAACGTCGCCTCTGTCAACCCGGTCGTGCTTCTGGAGTGCTTTCGTCAGATCCCTGACCTTCGACAGAGTGCCCGGATTGTATATCCCGCCCGGGTGCTCGACGGCGACGATGATGCCGTCCTTTATGTCAAACCACTCCTCCGCCTCGTCACTGTAGACGAACGCCGGGTGGTCCTTCGGCATGTACTTGTCCAGGTCGGTCTCCATCCGGGTGTTGCCCGCGACGCCGACGAAGAACGCAGCAGAGACGGCGAAGACGGCCGTGAACACGAGCCACGGACGGCCCGTCAGGACTACCAGGAATCTGTGCATCATCACCCCTTTGTGAATCACCATTCACATCATCGGCAAAAAGAGAGATGCTCGCCGGCCTACATTCACTCGCTTGCTACGGCCCTGCAGAACATGTCCCAGACGCGGGCGACATGTGCCGCAATATCGAAGTCCTCGCCCTCTGCGTGCCGGAGCTGGACCGCCGGCTGTATCAAGCCCGCAAACAGGAGTGCGACACTGGTCGGATCGATGTCCGAACGGACGTGACCCGATTCCTGTCCGTCCCGCACCAGTGCCTCAACCCTGGCCAGGTACCCCCTGAAGATCCCCTCCGTCTTTGCTCGGCGAACGGCACGTCCGCCCGGCACGTTCATGGACGACATGATGTGCGGTACCGCTCCCCCGCTCTCTATCAGCGCCGCGTGCCTGGTCAGCAGCAGCTCGAGCGCCATCAGTGGATTCTCCGCCTCGTTCCGTGCCGCGTCGACGAGGCGGTAGACCCTGTCCCGAAAGACATCCAGAGCAGCACTGAGCACGTCCTCCCTGCCCTCGAAGTGGCGATAGACGGCAGAGGGAACTAGTCCGACGCTCTCCGCGAGATCGGCGATGTTGAATCCCTCGCTGCCTCTCTCTGCCAAGAGAGCCAACGCCGCCGACGCTATCTGGTCTCGACGTGAGTCTGTGTCCATTCTCTGTGTCATTGTGGCCCGTCCTCATGTGAATCCATATTCACATCATAACCGCACCTGCTGTCATGTCAACAAGAAACGTGCGCCCCTGGAAACACCAGCCTCGAAACGGCAAGTGGCCGCTGCCAAGGGGCGAAACGAGAAAGGGCCCGCTCTTGTGAACGAGCCCTTCCCTTTGTATGGCGGGGCCGACGAGACTCGAACTCGCGACCTCCGGCGTGACAGGCCGGCGTTCTAACCAAACTGAACTACGACCCCGCTGGTCTTGCTAGGAGGCCAATATAGCAGCGACGAACCCCCGTGTCAATCCGAAATGGCGCGCTCCGCGGCTGCCCGCCCAGAGGCTCACGGCTTCTCCCCGTAGGCCCTCTCGAACCTGACCCCGGCGTAGTAGTGCCTGAGGATCTCGTCGTACCGGTAGCCCTGGCGCGCCATCTCCATGGCGCCGTGCTGGCACATACCGATGCCATGGCCGTTGCCTCTCCCCTCGGCCGTGACGCCGGTGACCCGTCCGGCTCTTCTCTTCACCTCCAACTCGAACCAGGCGCTGCGGAGGATGCGATCGGTCCCGGGGCGTCTGAGCAGCCACCTCACGCGGTCGCCGAAGACCCGGTACGTCCCCGTGCCCGTCTCTATCTCCATCCACCGGACTCGACCCGAGGGCGTGCGCACGGAGACGCGGATGTCCCTCACGTCTCCCAGCGGCTGCCTGACGGGAGTCGATGCCGTACCAGGGAGCTGCTCTCGAACGAGTCTGGCGATCTCGTCCCCGTCCCATGTCTCGGTCCACCTGAAGTGCGCACCGCCGCTGCAGAAGGCGTCGTTGAACTGGTCCTCCTCGCGACTGTCCCAGACCTGCGTCAGATACGGAACCCTCGGCAGTCCCCACACCTCGTGCCGCGCGTCCGTGCGCCCTCCGCAGTTCGCGTGGAAATAGGCATGGATGGGCTCGCCGGAGTGGCTCATGAAAACCCCTGCGGTTTCGAGGATAGCCCGGTCGCAGACCGCGTCTTCCCCGTCGACGCCCGCGTAGACCTGGTCGTCGACCGTGGCGTAGACATCGAAGCCGCCACCGGCCCGTCTCCCGCCCGACGCGATCGCGTACGTGCGGGCGGCGACCGCCTGCGCCTTGACTGCCTCTATCTCACTCTCCGGCCTCGCTCCAATCTCCTTGGGTACGACGCCTCGCAGGTATGACTCGACGTCCACCACGTTGACAACCGTGAGCGAGCCGCGCCCCGACGGAAACAGCTCTATCTCGCCCCTGTAGGACACGCCTTCAAAGACGAGCGGCCCTGCGGCCTCGGGACGAATGCGGATAGTCCCCGCGTCCATGCGGAAGTCGTCGCCGGGCCCGGAGCCTGTTATCCCGCCGCCCGCGACCCCGAATCGCCACCTGTCTCCTGCCTGCGCACTCCAGCTCTCGAGCGAGTCCACGTACAGCGCGACGGTGAAATCCCCCTTGCCCGACACCATGGCGTCGCGCACGCCGTGGGCCAGCCCGACGCGGATGAAAGGCACGACGTCCGGAAGCTCGCCCTGCTCATGGCCGGAACCGCCTTCCGGCTCTTTCGCAATGTCGTGGTAGTCACTCGACTCCGGGCGCTCGCGGGGTCCTCCGCCATCCGACAGGGGCCACACCCCGGCGCACCCCGCTGAGAACATCGCCAGCGCAAGGAGCAGGACAGGCAGAAGAAGAGCGCCGCAGATGAACCGCGGCGCCCAGTGGAATCTCGTCATGAGCTGTGCTGGAAGCGATCGGGACACGATCAGTCTTCCTTCTTCTCCGGAGCCACGTCCGGCGGAGTCTCCGGCTGGTCGGCCTCGGCAGGTGTTTCGTCCACCGCGGTCTCGTCAGCCCCGACTGCCTCGTCCTCGATGGGCTCGTCGGCCGGCGTCTCTGCAACCTTGCGCTCGGCCTCGTCCCTGAGCTTCGCCTCTTCCTCGAGCCTGGCGCGCTTGTGTGTCATGTCCTTGAAGGTCACAGGCTCGGTCACCAAAGCCAGGATGGACAGGTGGGCTCCGTCGCCACGCCTGTCTTCGACCTTGACGATCCTGGTGTACCCGCCCGGGCGGTCCGCGTAGCGGGGCCCAAGCTCGCTAAACAGCTTCGCAACGACCTTCTTGCTCCGGATGACCTTGAGGGCCGTGCGCCTCGCCGCTAGATCGCCCTCTCCCCGCTTCCCCAACGTGATCAGCTTCTCAGCGAGCGAGCGGGCTTCCTTGGCCTTCGCGTCGGTCGTCTCGATCTGCTCGAGATCAAGGAGCGTGGTCACCATGTTGCGAAGCATGGCCTTCCTGTGACTCCACGTCCTGTTGAGCTTCCGCCCCTTGTGCCTGTGTCGCATCTACCGTCCTGCCTTTCTACCCCATCTCAGTCCCGAGCATTCGGCAGCGCCCGGACCCTGTATGCCGGCGCGGTGCGCCTCGCTACAGCGCGTCGTCGTCGATCTCGTCCTCTGCGGGAGCCTCCTCGGCCGCATCACTTGAATCGCCGTCCGGCTCCCCGCCCGAGGTCTCCGCGTCACCCGCGGCCTCCTCGCCCTCCCCCTCCGGTGTGTCCTCGCCCCAGTCGCCCCCAGGCAACATGACGGCCTCGACGTCCATACCGAAGTGCAACCCCATATCGGAGAGGATGTCCACCAGCTCCTGGAGCGACTTCCGTCCGAAGTTTCGGTACTTCAGCATCTCGGCCTCGGACTTCTGCACCAGATCTCCGAGCGTCCGTATTCCCGCATCACGCAGGCAGTTAGACGACCTCACGGAAAGTTCGAGTTCCTCGACGCTGTGGTTCAGCACCTCCATGAGCTGCAACTGCTCCTTGTCGATCACCTCTTCCACTTCCTCCTCGGGCTCCACGTCGAACGACATCCAGAGAAGGAGATGGTCCTTGAGGATCTTCGCCGCGAAGGACACCGCGTCTTCCGGCGTGACCGTACCGTCCGTCCACACCTCGAGCATCAGCTTGTCGAAGTCGATGCGCTGGCCAACTCGGGTGTTCTCGACTTCGTAGTGCACGCGTTTGACCGGCGAGAAGACCGAGTCGATCGGGATGAAGCCGATGGGCTTCTCGTCGAACTGGTGCTCTTCGGCCTGGACGTATCCCCTACCGGCGTCGATGATGACTTCCATGTGAAGCGTGGCATCGGCGCCAAGTGTTGCGATGTGCAGGTCGGGGTTTGTGATCTCGACGTTGGGATTAGGCGCGAAGTCAGACGCCTTGACGTCACCCTCGGATCTCCTGTCGAGAATCAGCGTTTCAGCTGAGTCGCTCAGAAGATTGACGTTCATCTGCTTGAGATTCAGGATCAGTTCGGTCACGTCCTCTGTCACACCATCCACTACAGAGAACTCGTGCAGCACGCCATCGATGCTCACACCGATAACTGCGGCGCCCTGAAGTGACGAAAGAAGCGCTCGTCTCAGGGAGTTGCCGATCGTGATCCCGTATCCCCGCTCCAGAGGCTCCGCTGTGAGCCTCCCGTACGACCCCGTTATCGTCTCGCGGTCCCAGACAACGGCATCGGGCATCCTAAGATTCTTCCACTTCATTCTGCTCTGGCCTCCTTGGAGCTGGGCCACCATCGGCCGAAGCCGTGGACTACCTCGAGTAGAAGTTGACGATCAGCTGCTCGTTCACGGGCGACGGGATCTGGTCTCGCGACGGCAGATCCAGCACGCGACCCATGAATCTCTTCGGATCGAGTTCCAGCCAATCGACGGTCCCGACTCCGCTCTTCGCATCGACCGACATCCTCACCTCGTGCAGCTTCTGGCTCTTCTCCCGCACGACGACTTCGTCCCCAGGCTTGATCGAATACGAGGGGATGTCGACCTTGCGCCCGTTCACCGTTATGTGTCCGTGTACAACAAGCTCTCTCGCAGCGGACCTGGAGTAAGCGAAGCCCAGTCGGTACACGATGTTGTCCAGCCTCCGCTCAAGAAGCCTCATCAGGTTCTCGCCTGTAATGCCACGCTGATGGTCGGCTTCCGCGTAGTAGTTCCTGAACTGCTTCTCCAGCACCCCGTAGAGACGCTTGGCCTTCTGCTTCTCCATGAGCTGGATACCGTACTCCGTGGGCTTCCGGCGGCGCCTCTGGCCGTGCTGCCCCGGACCGTAAGGGCGCCTCTCAAATGCGCACTTGTCGGTGGAGCAACGCGTGCCCTTCAGAAAGAGCTTGGCGCCTTGTCTGCGGCAGATCCTGCACCGCGGACCGTGATACGTTGCCATCTAGTGACCCTCCGTTCTCAGACTCTTCTCTTCTTGGGAGGACGGCACCCGTTGTGCGGAATGGGTGTCACGTCCCTGATCGCGGTGATCTTGAGCCCCGCGACCTGGAGCGCGCGAACTGCCGCCTCGCGCCCGGGTCCCGGTCCCCACACCAGCGCTTCTACCCTGCGAAGCCCCATCGGAATCGCCTGCTCGGCCGCGTTGCTCGCTACGAGCTGCGCGACGAACCCCGTGCTCTTCTTCGACCCCTGAAACCCGACCCGCCCGGCGCTCGACCACGAAATCGTGTTGCCGTTCTTGTCGGTCAGGGTAACTATCGTGTTGTTGAAGCTCGCTCGGATGTGCGCGACTCCGTCGGGCTCAACCACCTTCTTCTTACGCTGAGCCAAGACTACCTCCCGTCACCGGCTAGGCCTTCTTGCCGGCCTTCTTCCTCTTACCTGCTACTGTCTTCTTTGGTCCCTTTCTCGTGCGCGCGTTCGTTCTCGTCCTCTGGCCGCGGCACGGCAGACCCCGCCTATGGCGCCACCCACGGTAGCAGCCAATATCCTTCAGGCGCTTGATCGACAGGGCGATCTCGGTCCTGAGATTACCCTCCACGCGATAGCTGTTCTCGAGCACCTGCCTTATGCGCCCGAGCTCCTCCGCCGAGAGATCCTTGACCCGTGCAGACTCATCCACCCCCGCCTCTCTAAGGATCTTCTCCGACGACGTGCGACCCACTCCGTAGATGTACGTGAGCGCGACGACAGCCCGCTTGTTGTCAGGAACATCAACTCCGACAATACGCGCCAACGCGATTCCCTCCCTTTCGCGGCGTTAACCCTGCCGCTGATTGTGCCTTCTGTTCTTGCAGATGACTCGGACTCGTCCGTGCCTCTTGATGAGCTTGCAGTGCTCACAGATCTTTTTTACAGAAGAACGTACCTTCATGTTGCCTCCCGACGCGCGAGGGACCACCCTAGTGTCCGTATCACTTGTAGCGGTAAGTGATGCGTCCCCGCGACCAGTCATACGGAGAGACCTCTACCGTCACCCTGTCACCGGGAAGTATCTTGATGTAGTGCATGCGCATCTTCCCGGAGATGTGTGCCAGGACCTTGTGCCCGTTGTCGAGCTCGACCCTGAACATGGCGTTCGGCAGCGCCTCGACTACAACTCCCTCGACTGTGATACCTTTCTGCTTCGCCATCAACCCCCCTGGGTGCCGCGATGTCCCGCGGGGCTGCCTCTTGAGCCCCCGGGACCAGCCGGCGCCCTCACTGCGTGAGAATGTCAGCCCCTGTCGTCGTCACGGCGACGGTGTGCTCGAAGTGCGCCGACCTGTGCCGGTCAGCGGTGACGACCGTCCAGTTGTCCGCCAACGTCTCTACCCCGGGCACTCCGGCGTTGATCATGGGCTCTATCGCCAGGATCATCCCCGCCTTGAGGACCGGCCCCCGCCCCGGATCACCGTAGTTCGGTATCTCCGGCGGCTCGTGAAGCTCGGTCCCGACTCCGTGCCCCGACAGCTCCCTGACGACCGAGAAACCCGCCTCCTCGGCCAAGAGCTGGATCGCGTGCGAGACGTCTGACAGGTGCACTCCCTCGCTCACGATCGAGATCCCCGTCTCCAGAGCCTGTCTGGTCACCGCGACCAGACGCTCCGTCCTCTCGGTGATCCCGCCTATCGCGAAAGTCCGCGCC
>JBDRFG010000150.1:0-13502 GCA_043819135.1 Candidatus Eiseniibacteriota bacterium
CATCATCTACATGAACAAGGTTGACCAGGTAGACGACCCGGAGCTTCTGGAGCTTGTGGAGATGGAGGTTCGGGAGCTTCTGACCGAGTATGAGTTCCCCGGCGACGAGATTCCTGTGATCAAGGGTTCTGCACTGAAGGCTCTGGAGTGCGGTTGCGGGAAGGACGGTTGCGAGGCTTGCGACTCGATCTGGGAGCTTGTGACCGCGATGGACGAGTATTTCCCGCAGCCGGTACGCGAGATAGACAAGCCGTTCCTGCTGCCGATCGAGGACGTGTTCTCGATCACCGGTCGCGGGACTGTGGGCACGGGTCGTATCGAGCGCGGCAAGGTCCACACCGGGGACAAGGTAGAGATCGTCGGCATCCGCGAGACGCGGAGCACGGTAGTGACGGGAGTGGAGATGTTCCGGAAGATCCTCGACGACGGTCAGGCGGGCGACAACGTTGGTCTTCTTCTTCGCGGCGTTGCCAAGGAAGATCTGGATCGCGGGATGGTTGTCTGCCAGCCGAAGAGCGTGACACCTCACACGAAGTTCGAGGGTAAGGCTTACATCCTTACTCGCGACGAGGGTGGACGTCACACGGCGTTCTTCAACGGCTACCGTCCGCAGTTCTTCTTCCGTACGACCGACGTGACCGGCGACGCGACACTTCCGGAAGGCACGGAGATGGTGATGCCGGGCGACACCGTGGAGCTTTCGGTAGAGCTGATCACTCCGATCGCGATGGAAGAGGGACTGCGGTTCGCGATCCGTGAGGGTGGCAGGACCGTGGGCGCCGGCACCATCACAAAGATAATCGAGTAAGGAGGAGATACGTGGCCGGCCAGAGAATTCGCATCCGTCTGATGGCCTACGAGCACGCCACACTGGACCAGTCTGCGGCTGAGATAGTCCGCGTTGTGAGAGACACGGGAGGCATGATTTCGGGACCCATACCTCTTCCCACGAGGAGGAAGCTCTACACGGTTCTGCGATCTCCGCACATCGACAAGAAGTCTCGCGATCAGTTCGAGATCCGCACGCACAAGCGGTTGATCGACATCACGAACTCGACTCAGAAGACGCTCGATGCGCTCATGGACCTCGATCTCCCCGGCGGCGTCGACATCTCGATCAAGGTGGAGTAGACCGTTTCGACGGCTCGTCAGGCAACTGATCCTTAAGCGTCCGCTCGGGGAGCGGACTCAGGAGTCAGGGAAGTTCAAGGGGAATGATGATGGCTGCAATAATCGGAAGAAAGCTGGGAATGACGCGGATCTTCGAGGAGGACGGCACCGCCGTGTCTGTCACGGTGGTCGAAGCGGGGCCCTGCGTCATCACCCGGGTCAAGACCAAGGAGACCGACGGCTACGAGGCGGTCCAGATGGGGTTCGGCGAGACAAGCAAGAAATCTCTCACGAAGCCCGTCCTGGGCCAGTTCGCGAAGGCCAAGGTCACCCCGAGGCGAAGGCTCACGGAGTTTCGCGTCGACAACCCGGGCGACTATGAGGTTGGACAGGAGATCAAGGCCGACGTTTTCGAGACCGGCCAGCTCGTCGACGTGACCGGGTGGTCCAAGGGGCGGGGGTTCCAGGGAGTCGTGAAGAGGCACGGGATGAGCACGGGTCGCCAGACGCACGGCAACCGGAATCACAGGAAGCCGGGTTCGATCGGTCAGAGCGCGACGCCCGCGAGAGTGTGGAAGGGCAAGAAGCTGCCGGGGCGGATGGGCGGAGCGCGCGTGACGATCAAGGATCTCTCAATTGTGAACGTAGACAGCAAGACGAATATCCTCCTCGTCAGAGGAGCCGTTCCTGGCGCGAGCAACGGCTATCTGTTGATAACCGACGCAATCAGGGGCGCGAAGTAGGGTTCCCGGGACGCGGGTTCATCCAAGTGAGGCATGTTTAACGATGGCAAACACACTACCGATACTGACGAAGGGCGGGACTAAGAGCGGCGAGGTCAGTCTGCCCGACGGTCTCTTCGGCATCGAGCCCAACGAACACGTGATGCACGAGGCCGTGCGGACGTATCTGGCCAACCAGAGATCCGGGACGGCCTCGTCCAAGGGCAGAAGCGACGTGAGTGGCGGCGGGAAGAAGCCGTGGAGGCAGAAGGGCACCGGACGCGCGCGTATCGGCTCGACCAGGGTGTCTCACTGGGTCGGTGGCGGCCTGGCCTTTGGGCCCCAGCCCCGCGACTTCAGCATGAAACTCCCGAAGAAGATACGTCGCCTCGCTCTGACGTCCGCGCTCTCGACGAAGGCCGCGGCCGACGAGATCAAAGTTCTCGAGAACGTCGAGCTCGCCAAGGTGAGCACGAAGGAGATGGCGTCTCTTCTGAGCGCGATCGGCGTCGGGGACGAGAAGGTGCTTCTGGTGATCAAAGAGGGAAACAAGGAACTCTTTCTCTCTGCGAGGAACATTCCTCATCTCCAAGTGACGCTGGCGCGGGAGCTCACCACATACCACCTGCTCTGGGCCAAGACGGTCGTGATGACGCAGAAGGCCCTTGAGACGGTGGAGGAGGTCTTCGGAGCATGAAGCGCGATCCAAGAACGATCATTCTCGCGCCGGTCGTTACGGAGAAGACCATGCGCCGTCGCGAAGTGAAGAATGAAGTGACGTTCAAGGTGGCAAGGGACGCGAACAAGATCCAGATCCGGAACGCCGTCGAGGAACTTTTCGACGTGTCCGTCCGGATGGTCCGCACGATGGCCGTGCACGGCAAGGTGAAGAGGCTGGGGCGGTTCGAGGGGAAGCGGGCCTCGTGGAAGAAGGCGATCGTCACTCTAAGAGAGGGCGACAGCATCGAGTTCTTTGAGCACGCGTAGGGCACTGTTGCGGTAGAGCGGTATCTCGCGCGAGAGACTTCAAGCACAGTCGGGAGTTTCGGAAATGGCAGTCAAGAGATTCAGGCCGACGACCCCAACGCTCCGGTACAAGACGGTCGCTTCGTTCGAGGAGATAACGAAGACCACGCCCGAGAAGTCTCTGCTGACCCCGATCAGTAAGAAGGGTGGCAGGAACAACCAGGGGCGCGTGACCATCAGGCACAGGGGTGGCGGGCACAAGCGGATGTATCGGATCATCGACTTCCGTCGCGACAAGCGCGGGATCCCCGCCAAGGTCGCGTCGATCGAGTACGATCCGAACAGGTCCGCCAGGATCGCGCTTCTACACTACACAGACGGCGAGAAGCGGTACATACTGGCTCCGGACAAGCTGAAGGTTGGCGATGTCTTGATGGCCGGGGACGCCGCGGAAGTCAAGCCTGGGAACTCACTTCCTCTGAAGAAGATCCCGCTCGGCATGACTATCCACAACGTCGAGTTGAGGCGTGGCGCCGGCGGGAAGTTGGTGCGGAGCGCCGGCAACGGAGCGCAGCTCATGGCGCGCGAGGGCAAGTACGCGCACGTGAGGCTTCCCTCCGGTGAAGTGAGGCTGGTCGATTCAGAGTGCTTTGCGACGCTGGGCCAGGTTGGCAACATCGAGCACGAGGGCATAAAGCTCGGTAAGGCGGGCCGCAAGAGGTGGCTCGGCAAGCGTCCGAAGGTCCGTGGCGTGGCGATGAACCCGGTGGACCATCCGATGGGCGGCGGAGAGTCGAAGTCGTCGGGCGGCCGTCATCCGTGTTCCCCGTGGGGCAAGCCGGCCAAGGGCGGAGTGACCAGGAAGAAGAAGGCATCGGACAAGTTGATTGTTACGAGCAGGAAGAAGAAGAAGAGGTAGACGTCGCGGGGCTATCGTGCTCCGCTGGGTGATGCAGGTAGTGAAGGAGTGGGCTAAACCCTATGGGTCGTTCTACGAAGAAGGGTCCGCACATCGACGAGAAGCTTCTGAAGAAGGTCCGCGGGTTGGATCGCACCGGTGAGAAGCGTGTGATTCAGACGTGGGCCAGAGGCTCAGTGATCCCGCCCGATTTCGTGGGTCACACGCTGGCGGTCCACAACGGTCACAAGTTCATTCCCGTGTACGTCACGGAGAACATGGTCGGGCACAAGCTGGGTGAGTTCGCTTTCACCAGAACATTCCGTTCTCACCGCAGCAGAGAGAGCACGACGGGCAAGAAGCGCTAGGGCGAGGCGTCTTCAAGGGCAGCCCGTGAACGTGTGCCGTGGTATGCGGTGCAAGTCTGGAGAGTCGTGACATGGAAGCACGAGCAAGATCGAGATTCATACGCATGTCCCCGCGGAAGGTGCGGCAGGTGATCGACCTCATCCGCGGACGGAGCGTCGACGAGTCAATGAAGACGCTCCAGTTCGTCGTGCGCGCGGCGAAGGTGCCGGTTGAGAAGACGCTGCGCTCGGCCGTGGCGAACATTTTCAACGACACGAAGGACGGCGCCCAGCTTGAGACGTCCGACCTCTACGTGAAGGAAGCATTCGTGGATGAGGGGCCGACGATGAAGAGGTTCAGGGCGCGAGCGATGGGCAGGGCGACGACGGTGCGGAAGCGAACAAGCCACATCACGATCGTGGTGGGCGAACGAACCGGGAAGAAGGCGTAGAGAGTCGGAGGAACGTTTTGGGTCAAAAGGTACATCCAGTCGGGATGAGGCTCGGTATCAACAGGACCTGGAAGTCCAAGTGGTTCGCCAAGAAGAACTACGCCGAGCTTCTTAAGGAAGACCTGACAATCCGGAAGTACGTGAGCACCAAGCTCGCGCGGGCCGGCATCTCGGATGTGGTCATCGAGAGGAAGGCCGACAAGGTCGTCGTTAACGTCAGGACGGCAAGGCCGGGTATTGTGATCGGGCGGAAGGGGATCGAGGTCGAGCGACTGAACAAGGAGCTCGAGCATCTGACGAGCAGGGACATCAAGATCAACATCCTCGAGGTCAGGAAGGTCGAGCTGGACGCGCAGCTCGTCGCGGAGCATATCGCGAAGCAGCTGGAGTCGCGAATGGGCTTCCGCCGCGCTGTCCGTAAGGCAGTCGAGGCGACCATGAGGATGGGAGCTCTGGGCATCAAGGTTCGCTGCGCCGGTCGGCTCGGCGGGGCCGAGATGGCCAGAGTGCAGGAGTACCACGAAGGCCGCGTGCCACTTCACACGCTGCGCGCAGACATCGACTTCGCGAGAGCGACGGCCATGACGTCGCACGGAACCGTCGGCGTGAAGGTCTGGATCTTCAAGGGAGAGAAGCTCAGCGGGATGGTCGATGAGCCGGAAGAGAGCGATCAATCCTCAAGATCCGACAGGGGCCGGCGCGATGATAGGTCTGACCGAGGCAGGGGAGACCGTCCACCGCGCAAGGGCGGCAGTAGTGGAAGCAGAGGCGCCTCGGGCGCCAGCAGCGGCGGGAGCGGCTCGGGCGGCCGTGGAGGGAGTTCCGGCGGACGTTCGGGTTCAGGCAGACCGTCAAGTGGCGGCAGGCCGCAGAGTGGCGGCAGACCGCAGAGTGGCGGCAGACCGTCAGGTGGCGGCAGACCGTCAGGTGGCGGCAGACCGCAGAGTGGCGGAAGGCCGCAGAATGGCGGAAGGCCGCAGAGTGGCGGAAGGCCGCCGCGCAAACCAGGTTCCGGCGGTCCAGCATCCTCCGGTGGAGCACCGCGGAGCGGCAGAAGCGCGCCGGCCACTGAGAAGAAGAGCACCGAATAAGGAAGCTGAAAGACGATGCTAGAGCCTAAGAGAACTAAGCACAGGAAGCAGCACAAGGGCCGCATGAGGGGCAGGTCGAAGGGCGCGACGGAGCTCAACTTCGGCGAGTTCGGCCTGCGCGCACTTGAGCCCGGGTGGCTTACGTCGCGTCAGATCGAGGCCGCGCGTATTGCCATCAGCAGACACATGCAGCGACGAGGCAAGCTCTGGTTCAGGATCTTCCCTGATAAGCCGATCACCAAGAAGCCTGCCGAGACTAGAATGGGCAAGGGCAAGGGCGCGTTGGATCATTGGGTCGCGGTCGTCAAGCCGGGACGGATCATCTGCGAACTCGAGGGCGTGAGCGAGCAGATCGCGCGTGAGTGTCTCGCCCTGGCAAGCCACAAGCTCCCGATCAGAACGAAGTTCACGATCAGGGAAGTGTAGCATCCGAAGGAGTGTAGATAGTGAAGGCCAAGGAGTTGAGGACACTGACCAGGGGCGAGCTGGAGCAGCGACTGCGCGAAGCGCAGGAGGAGCTGTTCAACCTCAAGTTCCAGCACAAGACCGGGCAGCTGAGCAATCCGTTGAGGATTCGAGAGGTGAAGAAGGACGTCGCCAGACTTAGGACGCTCCTTGGTGAAGGGGCCGGCGTGGGAACGTCTCTCACGGAGGGCGGCGAGGCGTAGCTTCAGGGGTTCCCGCGTGACGCGGGCGAACGCGGAGACGCGTCGAAACCGGAGTGGGTCCGAATGGAACAGGCTGAAGGACGTAGCCGACGCAAGACTCGAGTCGGCGAGGTAGTGAGCGACAAGATGGAAAAGACCGTCGTCGTTGCGGTCACCAGGCTTGTTCGCCATCCTCTTTACGGTCGCTTCGTGAAGAAGACGAGCAAGTTCAAGGTGCACGACGAGAGCAACGAGTGCCAGACAGGCGACGTTGTGAGAATCATGGAGACGCGTCCGATCTCGAAGGACAAGCGCTGGCGGCTTGTTGAAGTCATGAAGAAGGTGACCCAGTAGCTTTCGAGGCGCGCAGCGGGGGAAGAGGCAGGCAATGATCCAGGAGTACACGAAACTCAAGGTGGCGGACAACTCCGGAGCCAAAGAGGTGCGGTGTTTCAAGGTGCTCGGCGGCTCACGGAGAAGGTACGCCGGAGTGGGCGATATCGTTATCGCCAGTGTTCGCTCCGCGATACCGGGCGGTAACGTGAAGAAGAAGCAGGTCGTGCGGGCGGTGATCGTGCGGACGCACAAAGAGATCAGGCGCAAGGACGGATCGTACATCCGTTTCGATGACAACGCGGCCGTCTTGGTCAATCCGCAGAACGAGCCGCTCGGGACCCGAATTTTCGGTCCGGTCGCTCGCGAGCTCAGGGAGAAGAAGTTCATGAAGATCGTCGCTCTGGCTCCTGAGGTTCTGTAGAGAGCGACACTCGAGGGCGCGGGTCCAGGCGTTTCCTGGCCTCCGTCCCTCTCCGATCGAGGAAGAGCAGATGAAGATAGCGAAGAACGACATTGTGGAAGTGATCGCCGGGAATGACCGCGGTAAGCGCGGCAAGGTGCTCAAGGTGCTGCCGAAGGCCAGGCGAGTGGTGGTGGAGGGAGCTAATTTCATCCACCGGCACACGAAGCCACGAACCCAGGGAGACCAGGGCGGCATCATCGAGAAGGAAGCGCCAATGGATGTCTCAAACGTCATGCTGGTCTGCACGAAGTGCAACAAGGGCGTCAGGGTGCGCACGAAGACCCTGGCGGACAAGTCGAAGACTCGCGTATGCGCGCAGTGCGGTGAGATGGTCGAGCGGCGGTAGGTTGGGTAGATGGGTGTGGAGGACACGCCGCCCGTCTCTGGCAGCGACAGTGGAGTCTGGAAGAATGACACGGATTAGAGAGAAATACGAGAAGGAGGCGATTCCGGGCCTTACGAAGCGCTTCGGATACGCCAACCGGATGATGGTCCCCAAGATGGCGAAGATTGTCGTCAACATCGGCCTCGCCGAGGGTAAGGACGACATCAAGATCATCGAGGGCGCCATGAAGGAACTGGCGTCCATCACCGGACAGAAGCCCAAGATGACGCGGGCCAAGAAGTCGATCGCGAACTTCAAGCTCCGCGCCGGTCAGCCGATGGGGTGCAAGGTCACCCTCCGGGGCAAGATGATGTACGAGTTCTACGACAGGTTCGTCACCATCGCGGCTCCCCGGATTCGCGACTTCCGTGGGCTTCCGACGAATTCCTTCGATGGACGAGGGAATTACACGTTCGGTCTCGAGGAGCAGGTGGTTTTCCCCGAGATCGACTACGATGATGTAGACATGATGAAGGGAATGGACATCACCATCGTTACGTCGGCCAGGACCGACGAAGAGGCGTTCGAGCTTCTGAAGCTCATGGGCATGCCTTTCAGGCACTAGCTCGACCGCTATCTGGGGGTACAGGTTTGGCAAAGAAGGCACTAGTCGAGAAGCAGGCCAGGAAGCAGAAGTTCAAGGTCCGGCAGTACAACCGCTGTCACCGCTGTGGTCGCTCGCGCGCCTATCTGCGTGACTTCGGACTCTGCCGTATCTGCTTCCGCGAGCTGGCACTGAACGGGGAGATCCCCGGGGTCGTCAAGTCCAGCTGGTAGATCCTGGCGGACACGACCCGTCACATCGCCCCGCCCTGGCCCACGTAACGTGGAGCCGAACGGACGGAGGCGCGTGAGGAGAGAACGACCATGATGACAGATCCTATCGCTGACATGCTGACCAGGATCAGGAACGGCTGTCAGGCCAGGAAGAGGAGCGTCGACATACCTTCGTCTGGATTCAAGAAGGCGATTGCCGAGGCGCTTCTTCGCGAGAAGCTGATCAGGGACTTCAAGGTGGTAGAGGACAATAAGCAGGGGGTCCTCAAGGTCCAGCTGAAGTACACGAAGGATGGTGAGAGCGTCATACGCGGGATCACGCGCATCTCGAAGCCGGGACTCCGACGCTACGTCGGCGCAGGCGATATCCCCCGCGTCCGCAGCAACTACGGGACGGCGATTCTCTCCACCCCAAGGGGCGTGCTCACGAGCAAGGAGTCCCGGAGAGAGAAAGTCGGTGGCGAGGTCGTCTGCCACGTCTGGTAGGAAGCCCTGGCGTTCGGCCGGTCCGGGCGCTTCGGAGAGCAAGGAGACGTTGGATGTCGAGAGTAGGGAGGTCACCAATAGAGATGCCCAAGGGCGTGACCGTCACCGTTGACGGCAGGACCGTCAAGGTGAAGGGGCCCAGGGGTGAGCTCACGACTGAGATAGTCGGTGACATCACCGTGGGCGTCGAAGACAACATCGTGAAAGTGGAGCGCTCCTCCGAGACGAAGGAAACGCGCTCTCTGCACGGCACGATGCGAGCGCTCGTCGCGAACACGGTGACCGGTGTGTCCGACGGGTTCTTCAAGAACCTGGACATCATCGGCGTCGGCTACAGCGCTGAGCTTCAGGGGAAGAACCTGCATCTCAAGCTTGGGTTCTCGCACCCGTGTGTGTTCGAGGCCCCCGAGGGGATCGAGATCGAGGTCCCCGCGTCGACGCGAATCGTCGTCAGGGGCATCGACAGGCAGATGGTGGGGCAGGTGGCCGCTGAGATCAGGGCCCTGCGACCCCCGGAGCCCTACAAGGGTAAGGGGATCAGGTATCACGACGAGTATGTGCGGAGGAAGGCGGGCAAGCTGGCGGTTTCGTCTGGCGGTTAGTTGGCCAGTGTCATCTTGATTCTTCAGCAGAGGCTGGTGAGAGACGATGAAGGGTAGTAGCAGCATCAGAAGAAAGGGAAGACAGAGGCGTCGGAAGAGCATCCGCCAGAAGATCAGCGGTGACTCCGGACGCCCGCGGCTGAGCGTGTTCAGGAGCCTGAAACACACGTATGCGCAGTTGATCGACGACATCGACGGCGCGACGCTGGTTTCGGCATCGACCCTGAGTGATGAGGTGCGGAAGTTGTTGGGGAACGGGGATCACACCAAGACCGACGCCAGCAAGGCGGTCGGTAAGGTCCTGGCGCGCCTGGCCCTTGAGAAGGGAATCAAGCAGGTTCGTTTCGACAGGGGCGGCTACCTGTACCACGGCCGTGTGCAGGCTCTCGCGGATGCAGCGCGGGAAGGCGGCTTGGAATTCTAGGAGGGTCTGTCCAGGGGAGGGAGTAGGAGTTCGATGGCAAGGGAACCCAGGAGATTCAAGAGGGACGACAGAGAGCCCCGGGTGCCTGAATTCGAGGAGCGGGTCATCCACATCAATCGGGTGGCCAAGGTCGTTAAGGGAGGCCGGCGCTTCGGATTCAATGCTCTGGTCGCGGTGGGCGACAGGAAGGGTAAGGTCGGGATAGGTCTTGGCAAGGCCAACGATGTTGCGTCCTCGATCCAGAAGGGCACCGAGAACGCCAAGAAGAACATGATCGCGGTGCCGATGGTGGGGGGCACGTTGCCGTACACCGTTCTTGGCAGGTTCGGCGCGGGGAGGGTTCTCGTGCGTCCGGCAAGCCCGGGAACGGGCATAGTAGCGGGTGGCGGGGTCCGCGCAGTCATGGAGTGCGCGGGTGTTAAGGACGTCCTGGCCAAGTCGATCGGGTCCAACAACCCGCACAACATGGTCAAGGCGACGATGGAAGCGTTCAAAGAGATGAGGTCTGCCTCCGACGTGGCGAGGGCCAGGGGCATCTCCGTCGGCGAGCTCTTTGGATGCGAGACGGAGGCGGAGAATGGCTAGCAAACTCAAGATCCGTCAGACCAGGAGCGCGATCAACCGCAGCGGTATACAGAAGAAGACCATAAGGGCTCTGGGCATCCGGCGTCTTCACCAGGTAGTCGTGCACGACGACAATCCCTGCATCAGGGGGATGGTCAAGAAGGTCGAGCACCTTGTCGTGGTGGAAGAGGTCAGCGAGTAGCGAGGGTCGACACGACCCGTGGGTGGACTGAGCCAAAGGGGTCACGAGCAACCCAGGCCGACTAGCGCCCGGTGGCGGATTCAAGAGGGAAGGCCTCGCAATGAAGCTTAACGATCTGAGCCCCGCGAAGGGCTCACGGAAGAACAGGAAGCGCGTGGGACGCGGCCACGGCTCCGGACACGGCAAGACGTCGGGACGCGGGCACAAGGGCCAGAAGTCCCGTTCGGGCGGGAACGTCCCGGCCTGGTTCGAGGGCGGGCAGCTGCCGCTCACCAGACGGCTGCCGATCAAGGGGTTCACGAACCCGACCCGGCGTGAGTACGAGGTGATCAACTTGAGCGACCTCGAGCGCTCGGGACTCGAGGGAACCGTGACGATCGCCGTGCTGAGAGCGGCCGGCATCGTTACACGTTCGAAGATGCCGGTGAAGGTTCTTGCTATGGGTGAGGTGACGAAGGCCTACGATCTCAAGGTCAACGCGATCAGCGCGAAGGCCAAGGAGAAGATCGAGGCGGCGGGCGGAACCATCGAGCTGGTCAAGTAGGAAAGGAAGAAAGGCACACGAATCATGGCCAACGTGTTTCAGAGCCTCCAGAGCATCTTCAAGATACCCGAACTGAAGAGACGCGTTCTCTACACGCTCGGGGCGCTTATCGTCTACAGGGTCGGTGGGCACGTACCCTCGGCCGGGATTAACGGTGAAGCTCTGGCGACATATTTCAAGCAGCAGCAGGGCTCGCTCCTGGGGCTTTACGATATGTTCGTCGGCGGGGCGTTCTCGCAGGCGACTATCTTCGCCCTGGGTATCATGCCCTACATCAGTGCGTCGATTATCCTGCAGCTGTTCACGGCCGTGATTCCGTACTTCGAGAAGCTGCAGAAGATGGGTGAGGAAGGGCGGAAGAAGATCACGCAGTACACGCGCTACGGGACCGTGCTTCTGGCGTTGGTCCAGTCGTATGCCGCGAGCATGTATCTCCTGAGTCTGCCGGCCATCGAGGGCAATCCGATCGTCCCGGTCCCGGGTGTCTCGTTCGTGCTCCTGACCATGCTCACGATGACGACCGGCACCATCTTCGTCATGTGGCTCGGAGAGCAGATCTCCGAGAAGGGCATCGGCAACGGTATTTCGCTCATCATCTTCATCGGCATCGTCGCGCGCTACCCGAACGACTGGCTGAACACCTTCAGGGCGATCAGGATCGGCTCGCTGAACATCTTCGGCGCCGCGGTACTGATAGCCATGATGGTCTTCATCGTCGCCGCGGTCGTGCTGATGCAGCAGGCTCAGCGACGCATACCGGTCCAGTACGCGAAGAGGGTCGTTGGCAGGAAGGTCTACGGCGGTCAGAGCACTCACATCCCGCTCAGACTCAACACCGCCGGCGTCATCCCGGTCATCTTCGCCCAGGCCATCATCATGTTCCCGGGCACGCTGGCCAGCTTCTTCAGGGGCAACATATTCATGGAGAACATGGCGTCCTGGCTACAGCCCGGCGCGCCGCTCTACACGACGCTTTACGTCATCATCATCGTCTTCTTCGCATACTTCTACACGGCGATCATCTTCAACCCGGTCGATCTTGCCGACAATATGAAGAAGTACGGCGGGTTCGTGCCGGGGAAGCGGCCGGGTAAGAAGACGGCGGAATATATCGATAGCGTTCTGACCAGGATAACGCTGCCCGGATCGCTCTTCCTGGCGTTCATAGCGGTACTGCCTTTCTTCATGCAGCAGAAGCTCAACGCGCCCTTCACGTTCGGCGGCACCGGGCTTCTCATTGTTGTCGGTGTCGGGCTCGACACGCTTCAGCAGATCGAGTCTCATCTTCTGATGCGTCACTACGACGGCTTCATGAAGAAGGGCAAGCTGCGCGGAAGGCGCAGGTAGGGGGAGTCGCGGACGATGATAATTCTTCTCCTCGGGGCACCCGGAGCCGGCAAGGGGACGCATGCGGCCCGGATCGCTGACTACATGGGCCTGCCGCACATATCGAGCGGAGCCCTTCTCCGTGGGGCCGTTGAGCGCCATACCGAACTGGGAATCAAGGCGAAGGAATACATGGACGCGGGGAAGCTTGTTCCCGACGAGTTCATGCTTACGTGGATCGAGGAGTTGTTGGACAACACGGCGTACGCGAGCGGGATCATACTCGATGGGTTCCCGCGGACCATGCCTCAGGCCGAGGGCCTGGACGCTCTGCTAAAGACGAAGGGCCTCTCGATCGACCTGGTGCTTCTGCTCGACATCGGGCAGGAGGCGGCCGCGAACAGACTCCTGTCACGTGTGACGTGCGGGAAGTGCGGTGCCATACATAACCTGGCGCAGAAGCCGATGAAGGTACCCGGGATCTGCGATGCGTGCGGCGGCGAGCTCGAGACGCGCGCCGACGACGTCAGAGAGACCATCGAGAAACGTTTCGCCGAGTTCCGGAAGCTCACCGCTCCGATGATCGAGTACTACCGGGCCGGTGGCAGCTTTGAGACGGTGGATACGGAACGCGCGGTCGAGGTCGTGCGTCAGGAGGTCAAGGACCTCCTGGACCGCGTCTCAGACGCGGCCTCCGAGAGCGCCGCGGAATGATAAACATCCGTAGCCGCGACGAGATCGAGCTCATACGCGAGAGCGGCCGTCTGGTCGCGGGGGCGCTGGACCTGGCATCGGAGCTCGTGGGGCCAGGCGTAGAGACCGTCAGTCTGGACAAGGAGATCGAGGAGTACATAGTCGGCCACGGAGCCACTCCGGAGTTCAAGGGGTTTCGCGGCTATCCGGCGGCCATCTGCGCCTCGATCAACGAAGAGGTCGTCCACGGGATACCGGGGGCTCGGGCGCTTCGGAACGGTGACATAGTAGGAATCGACGTTGGCGTCCGGAAGAATGGCTACGTGGCCGATGGGGCGCGGACTTTCGCGATAGGCGGGATCACCGAGAGGACGGAGCGTCTGGTCGCGGTGACCAGACAGGCTCTGGAGACGGGGATCTCGATCGTGAGCGAGGGAGTGCACCTGTCAGACGTCTCGCACGCGATC
>JBDRFG010000151.1:0-36426 GCA_043819135.1 Candidatus Eiseniibacteriota bacterium
CACGGCTTCTGTCTTCCTCTCGGTCTACTTCTAGGACACTGGTCGCAGAGCCTCCGGTCCGCCGTGAGGCGGCCGGCAGCTTGAGGTTTGCTGAGATGTTCGAAAGCGGGGCGCCCATGCGGCGCCCCGCTCTCTTTTCCCACGAGTGCGCTCTTGACCCGCCCACCGTGGCGTGCAAAGCTGCCCCTTGTATGCCGAGGTTCCCAAGCCACGCACCGTCACAGGAGAGAATCGGGACGGCGAACCAGCCACAGACAAAAGGAGGGCACATGCCGAGCGATCAGAGGCAGTTCCGTCTCAGCGTCGACGAGCTTCCGACGCGTTGGTACAACATCCAGCCGGACCTCCCCGAGCCACTTCCGCCTCCCAAGGACCCGGACGACGGCCCGTCGCGCGTCGAACAACTCCCCAACATGATGATAGGCGAGTGCCTCAAGCAGGAGTTCTCGCAGGACAGGTGGATCGACATTCCGGAAGAGTTGAGGCAGCTGTACCTCCAGGCCGGAAGGCCGAGGCCACTCTTCAGGGCACTCGGGCTGGAGAAGGCGCTCGGCACGCCGGCGAAGCTCTACTACAAGTCGGAGTTCTACAGCCCCACCGGAAGCCACAAGGTCAACACGGCGCTAGCGCAGGCCTACTACGCGCGCGAGCAGGGGTTCGAACGACTGACTACGGAGACCGGCGCGGGGCAGTGGGGTACCGCTCTGGCCTACGGGTGCGCCCTGACGGGACTCAAGTGCACGGTCTACTGGGTGCGTGCCGTGTACAAGTGGAAGGCCGCCCGAATGGGGTTCATCAAGCTCCTGGGCGCTGACGTGTGCGCGTCGCCGTCCGACCGCACGGAATGCGGGCGGAAGCTCTTCGAGCAGAACCCGGACCACCCCGGCTCGCTTGGTATCGCTATCTCGGAGGGCCTGGAGGACTCGAAGAACGACCCGAAGGCGGCATACTGCCTCGGCTCGGTGCTGAACCACGTGTTGATGCACCAGACTGTGATCGGGCTCGAGACCCAGAAGCAGTTCGAGAAGGCGGGTGTCTACCCCGACCTCATTATCTCGTGCCTCGGTGGGGGCAGTAACTTCGGCGGGTTCGCCCTGCCGTTCGTCGGCGACGTGCTGACGAAGGGCAAGAAGACGAAGTTCATCGCCGCCCAGAGCCAGGCGGCGCCGAACCTCCAGGGCGAGTACCGCTACAACTTCGCCGATCATGCGGAGATGACGCCGCTCCTTAAAATGTACACGCTGGGGCACCTGACGGAGATGGAGCCCATCAAGGGCGACGGGCTGCGGTATCACGGGTGCTCGCCGATCATCAGCCTTCTCAGGCACCATGGGTACATCGACACCGTCGCGTATCCGCAGGACGAGAAGCACGTCTTCGAGAGCGCGCGGCTGTTCGTCAGGACGGAGGGGTTCCTCCCGGCGCCGGAGTCGGCGTACAGCATCTGCTGCGCGATCGACGAGGCCCTGAAATGCAAGGAGACGGGCGAGGAGAAGGTCATCGGCTTCAACGTCAGCGGTCACGGCTTCATGGACATGGAAGGCTACAGCGAGGTGCTGGGGATATAGCAGCGATTCCTCCTGAAGTTCATGTTCCAGATCGCACGGACAGCTGAGGATCGAGCAATAGAAGAGCGGGGCGCCCGTCGGACGCTCCGCTCTTCGTTCCATGTGCAGAGCACTGATTCCAGCTAGTGCTCCCGCACGATGTCCTTGATCTTCATGAGTCTGGTCGCCGTTTCGCGCTCCATCTCGGACAGCCGGTCGGAGATGAACCGAATGGTCTCCTCGAGACTGGGAACGAGGATGTGCTCGAGCGCGTTGACGCGCCGGCGCGTCTTCTCGAGCTCGGCCGCGAGAAGCTGGATGGATTTCTCGACCTCCGCCAGGGACATGAGCTTCGGGAGCAGCGAGGCGTACATTTCGAGTGCGCGGTCGAGGTCCATGGTGGTTTCATAGTAGCCGTAGCCGAACTCGGCGTCCTCCGGGAGCTCGACGTGAAACTTCGGGACCTTCAGGTTCAACACCTGCTCGCGTTCAGCCTTGAGCTCGACGATCCTGCGGGAGAAAGAGAGAGCCGACGCCATGGCGCTTCCATCCATCTCCATGCGCGCGGACACGAACGCCCGATAGGCCTCTGAGAGTTCCGCCTCGACCTCCTTACGCAGGTCGCGGGCGCTGTGCACCATCCCCAGGAAGCGGCGCATCAGCTCCTCCTGCTTGTCCTTGAGGAGCTTGTGGCCGCGCTTCGCCAGGGTCAGGCGTCGCCTCAGCCTCAGAAGCTGCATTCTGTTGGGGTTCGCGCGAAGTCGCATGACTCTCTTCCGTTGGGCTGCCGGGCCGCGGCCGGGCCGGGCGTTCTACTTCCCCTTGACCGCTTCTGTCTCCGGGAGCGCTTCTTTCGCCTCGGCGCCCGTGCGCTTGAGGTACTTCTCGATCTGCGCGGGCTTGACGCGCTTGAGTTCCGACAACGGCAGGATCTCCAGGAGCTCCCAGCCGAGCGTCAGCGTCTCTTCGATCGTCCGGTTCTCGTCGCCTCCCTGCTTGACGTACCTGTTCTCGAAGACCTCGGCGAACTTAAAGAACGCCCTGTCCTCCGACGACAACGCAGCCTCGCCCAGAATGACCGCAAGCTCCTGCGCCTCTTTGCCGCGCGCGTACGCGGCGAAGAGCTGATTGGCAAGGTTCGCGTGGTCCTCCCGCGTCCGTCCCTCACCGATGCCCTTGTCCCTCAGACGCGAGAGCGACGGCAGCACGTTGATCGGCGGGTAGATGCCCTTCCGATGCAGCGCGCGATCGAGGATGATCTGACCCTCGGTTATGTAGCCGGTGAGGTCGGGTATCGGGTGCGTCTTGTCGTCCTCCGGCATCGAGACCACCGGAATCTGCGTGATGGAACCGCCCTTGCCCTTGATGCGCCCCGCGCGCTCGTAGATGGTCGACAGGTCCGTATAGAGGTATCCGGGATAGCCTCGACGACCCGGGACCTCCTTGCGCGCCGCCGAGATCTCGCGCAGCGCCTCGCAGTAGTTCGTAAGATCAGTCAGGATGACCAGCACGTGCATCTCGAGCTCGTACGCCAGGTACTCCGCTGCGGTCAGCGCCATCCGCGGCGTGGCGATCCGCTCGATCGCGGGGTCGTTGGCCAGGTTGACGTACAGAACGGCGCGGTCGATGGCGCCGGTCCGGCGGAAGTCGGAGATGAAGTACTCGGCCTCCTCGAACGTAATGCCCATCGCCGCGAACACGACGGCGAAGCTGCCCTCGGTCCCGAGCACCGCCGCCTGGCGCGCGATCTGCGCCGCGAGCTCCGCATGCGGAAGACCGAAGCCGCTGAAGATGGGAAGCTTCTGCCCGCGCACGAGCGTGTTCAGCCCGTCGATGGACGAGATCCCGGTCTGGATGAACTCGTTCGGGTAATCGCGAGCGGTCGGGTTGAGTGGAGCGCCGGCAACGTCACGCTTGATCTCGGGGATGACCTGGGGCCCGCCGTCCTTGGGCCGTCCGAGCCCGTCGAAGACCCTTCCCAGAATGTCCGGCGACAGGCCCAGCTCGAGCCCGTGCCCAAGGAAGCGCACCTTAGCGCTGTCTACCGACACACCCGTGGCGCCCTCGAAGAGCTGCACCAGCGCGGTGTCCTCGTCGACCTCGAGCACCCTGCCCCGCCTCACCTCACCGTTAGGCAGCTCGACCTCGACCAGCTCTTCGTACTTGACCCCGGACACGCCCCCCACCAGCAGAAGTGGCCCGGCTATCTCTTGGACGGTCCTGTATTCCTTTACCATCGGCAGCTCTCCTCGAACCAGTTGGTCGTTCGTGCCTGCGGCCCGTCGTCTAACTGCGCGGCGCGTATGCGCCCTGCCGCTACACGGCCTCTCCCACGCCCGCCTTCTCCTCCACCAGCGCACGTATCTGAGTCTCGATGCGCCCGGCGATGGCGTCCAGCTCGTCCATGTCGGCCTCCGGGATGTACCGGGACCGCGCGATCTCTTCCTGGACAGGCAGGCCGAGGATGGCCTCGGACGGAACGCCCTGGTCGACGGCGTCGCGGGCGTGGCGGTTCATCGCCATGATGTTCCTGAGCATCCTGTGCTGCTTCGGGAACGATGTGTAGGTGTCGACCTCGTCGAACGCGTTCTGGTGCAGGAAGTCCTCGCGGATCGCCTTCGCCGTTCCGAGGACAAGGCGGTCTCGGTTCGACAGGGAATCGACGCCGACGAGCCGCGCGATCTCCTTGAGTTCGGCCTCCTGCTGGAGGATTCTCATAGCTTCCTGCCGCATTCCCTCCCACTCTTCCGACACCTCGGTTCGGAAGTACGCCGCGAGGCTCTCATGATAGAGCGAGTAGCTCGTGAGCCAGTTGATCGCCGGGAAGTGTCGCTCGTACGCCAGCCAGTCCTCGAGCGACCAGAAGACCTTCACCACCTTCAGCGTCGCCTGGACGACCGGGTCTGAGAGATCGCCGCCCGGAGGTGAGACCGCGCCGACCGCGGTGATCGCGCCGATGCGCTCGTCCGAACCCAGGGTCTTCACCCTGCCCGCGCGCTCGTAGAATTGAGCCGCGCGCGCCGGGAGGTAGGCGGGGTAGCCCTCCTCACCAGGCATCTCCTCGAGACGGCCGGACATCTCACGGAGCGCCTCGGCCCACCGGGAGGTCGAGTCCGCCATCAGCGCGACCGAATAACCCATGTCGCGGTAGTACTCGGCGATCGTGATCCCGGTGTAGATGGAGGCCTCGCGAGCGGCGACCGGCATGTTCGACGTGTTGGCCACGAGCACCGTGCGCTTCATCAGCGGCTCGCCGGAGCGAGGGTCCTTGAGCTCCGGGAACTCCATCAGCACGTCGGTCATCTCGTTGCCGCGCTCGCCGCACCCGATGTAGACGACTATCTCGGCGTCGGCCCACTTGGCCAGTTGGTGCTGGATGACGGTCTTGCCGGCGCCGAACGGACCCGGCACGCAGCCGGTTCCGCCCTTTGCGATCGGGAAGAAGGCGTCGATCACTCGCTGCCCAGTGACAAGCGGCTCCTCCGGACTGAGACGATCGCGATAGGGTCGGGCCTGACGGACGGGCCAGCGCTGCATCATGGTCAACTGGCGCTTGCCGCCCTCGAACTCGAGCTCGCCGATGACGTCGGTCACTTTGTGGCTGCCGCTTTCGAGCCTGGTGATCTTTCCGGACACGCCGGGTGGCACGAGAACCTTGTGCGTCACCAACGCGGACTCGGGCACGGTCCCGAGGATGTCACCACCCACCACCTCATCGCCCACCCTGGCCGTTGCCGTGAACTCCCACACCCTTTCCCTGTCCAGACCCGGGACGGAGACGCCGCGCGTGATGTGCGCGCCCACCAGTTCCCGGATCTTGTCGAGGGGGCGCTGGATGCCGTCGTATATCGACTCGATGAGACCGGGACCCAACTCGACCGACAGCGGCTCGCCGGAAGAAATGACCGGCTCGCCCGGACCCAGGCCGCCCGTGTCCTCGTAGACCTGGATCGATGCCAGGTCTCCCTTGACCTCGATGATCTCTCCGATCAGGTTCTTGTCGCTAACGAGGACGACGTCGAACATCTTCGCCGCGCGCATCCCGTCTGCGACAACGAGAGGTCCGGACACCTTCCGGATGGTTCCCTGAACCCTGGTCTCTTCCATGCTCGATTCTCCTGTTGGGAACACAGCGCGCCGGCCGAGTCATCGCCGTCGCGGACGGTTCGGGCGCCGGGGCTAGTCCTTCTCCCCAGATTCCGCAAAGATGTCGGCGCCTACCGCGGCCGATACGGCCTTGTGTATCTCGGTGGCCGCCAGCCCCCTCGAGCCGGTTACGCCCGGCAGGACCGTGACCGTCGGAAGTGCAAGATCTCTGTACTTCGCCATCTGGTCGGAGCAAGCTTCGTAGACGTCCTCGGTGACGAAGATGACCGCGTGGGCTCCGCTAACCGCCGCATCGAATGCGGCGCTCGCCTCGTCCGATCCCGCGACCGGAAACACGGCGAGACCGAAGGCTTTGAAGCCCCACACAGAATCTCTGTCACCTATGAAAGCGATCTTAGACATGGGCGGCCCTCAGCCTCGCCTCGACCGCGGCGCGCGGAACGCCGTCCAGCTTCGCGGCGACGGCGGCCCGGACGAGCTTGATCTCCAGGACTCGCAGCAGTATGAACGCGACCAGCGGCTCGATCCCGTACGCGATGGTCCTGGCCTGCTCCATGTGCTCGAGCAGAATGTTGTCACACGCAAGCTCGAGAGCGTTTGCCATGCTGGCGGTCCACTCGCGAAACACCGGCGCGAGTGCGCCGTAGCGGCCGTACTCGAGGCTGCGCGCGAACGCGTCCACGGGTTCACCCAGGTGCGCCTCGAAGAAGGAGAGGTCAAGCGTTCCTCCGGGAACGAACGCGCGGAAGAGGTCCGTTCGGTCCCTGCCCGCTTCCTTGATCCTTATGAAGGCCTTCACGTTGGCGATGTCGATCTCGATGTGAAAGTACCCGACGAGGAACTCGTTGCCGGAATCATAGGCGGTTCCCAGGAGGTGCTTCCACATAGCGAGATCGAACTCGCGGTCCACTCCCGCCAGTTCGTTGCTGTCCAGGTAGCTGTCCCTCGCCGCCCTGACGGCGCCGGAGAGAACGGACGGCAGCGACGTGAGGTCGTCATCCTGCAGCGCCTTCTGAAGCACGGGGAGGGCAATGGTGCCCGGGCCGTCTACGAGACCGATCTCCTCGCCCGCCCGTCCTGCTGCTTCCTCGAGCTTGAGAAGCGCCGCCTTCGTGAGCGATTTCAGATTCCGAAAGTCCCAGCGAAGTCGGAAGAGGTCGATGAGTTCGGGCTCGGGTGAGAGCGCCGCAACGGTCGACAGTGTATCCGCGAGCGCCCGGGCCAGGCCGCTCTCGAGACCCTCCGGGCGGTCGACGTCGGAAACGGACTCCTGGAACGCCGAATCGGCCAGCACCTTGAGCGCGCCCTCCGCGTCCTCGGCGAGAAGCCGCTCGATCCATTGCCGGTCGAGAAGCCGGGTCTCCAGGCCCCTGACCCGCGCTACGGCGTATGCGTATCTTGTGTCGTCGGCCATCCGCCGCTACTCCCCGCTACCGCCAAACAGTATCGCCGCGATCTCGATCTCCAGTCTTTCCCTGGCGTCTCGGAGGATCGTCTCAAGCGCACAGTTGGTCTCCACCCTTCCACTTCTCAGGATGAAGCCGCCTCTTATCGGCCGCCGCTCGCTCGAGAGCTTGAGGCCGCCGCCCCAGCCTGCTTCCTTCGACACGGAATCAAGGTACGCCTGGTCGATCCGCGTCTCGGTCGCCCCTATCAGAACTTCCTCGTCGCCCGATTCGACCGTGCTCTTGAGAAACCCCGTGATGAACTTCCGGTACTCAACCTGGTCCATTCCGGCGATCTTCTTCCCGGCTTCGTCGAAGACGCGGTCGATGAACCCCTGTTTCTCGTCGAGCAGTTCCCGCCGGGCAGCAAGCCGGGCGAGCGTCGTGATGCGGTTCCGCTCCTCCTGAGCGCGCTGCTCCGCCTTCGCCCTCAGTTCTTTCTTCTGAGCCTCGGCCCTGGCGCGCGCTTCGCCCGCCACGACGTCGGCCGCCTCCTGACCCTCGGAGACGATCTTCCGGGCCGCCTCCTCGGCGTCCGCCTTGATCTTCTTCAGGATGTCGTCGACAGCCATCGATCTACCGCCTGTTCGTTCGCCCCCCGGCGCGCTGCGACGAGGAGCCGAAGACATGTTGGTATCCCGTACTACATGCCGATCTTCTGCAGGAGCAGGATCGTCCCGAGGAGCCCGAGCACCGCGTACGTCTCGACGACGATCGCGAAGATCATGCCCTTGCCCATCTCGTCCGGACGCTTGGCGACCAGACCGCAGGCCGCGCCGGACACCTTCCCCTGCGCGATACCGGACGTGAGGCCCGTGATGGCCAGCGGCACGCACGCGAAGAGGACCTGCCAGCCCTGCGCCATCGTCATGTCGGTCAGGCCCAGCGCGGTCATCTTGCCGAGGGCGAGAAAGAGCCCCACAATGCCGTAGATGCCCTGGGTCCCGGGAAGCGCTTGGAGAAGAAGCAGCCGCCCGAACTTCTCAGGGTCCTCCGCCACGACGCCCGAGCCCGCCTGGCCGCCGATCCCGGTGCCGATCGCGGAGCCGGTCCCCGCGAGGCCGGCCGCGAGGGCCGCGCCCGCCAATCCCAGCATCAGTCCATCCATACCAGAACTCCTTCCTTGCCTGCTGTGTCTTCCGCGTTCTCGTCTTGTTTGCGTTCCGGCACGTCACGCCCCGTCCGCGGGGCGCCCGGCCGTTACTCCCTCTTCGTCATCGAGTACCGCTTCTCCACCCTGAACGGCTCGAACGCCCGACCTCCTCCGGTGAAGAACTTCGAGAAGAACTCCAGATACTGAAGTCGCGCCGAATGAACAAAGCCACCCAAGCAGTTGACGGCAAGGTTGAAGAGGTGGCCGCCTATCAGGATCAGGACCACGACGACCGGCCCCACAATGGGGATGCCGCTCGCCATTTCCGCGACTCCGTTGATGGCCATGGCGATTGCGCCCGTCGCAAGTCCGAGCGCCAGGAGCCGCGCGTACGAGAGTATGTCGCCGAAGTAGCCGACGATGTCGTAAAGCTTGAGAACGCCTCCCAGGATCTTCATGATCGGGTTGCTGTTCTTCCGCGCACCGGTGAGGACGACGAGCGCGCCTGCGGCCATCGCGCCCTTGCCCGAGACGGCCATTACGCCCTCGGGAACGCTCCCACCCAGAATGAAGTTGTATCCCAGTGGGACCAGGAGCGCCAGGAAGAAGACCCACAGGAGCTGGTCGAGCATGCCGTCGATCCAGCGTCCCTCTCTGATATCCGCGACCATCCTTATGATCAGGCCCGCCATTATCTGCACGATGCCGAGTATGAAGACCACATTGAGCATCTTCATCGGCTCCTCGAGCGGGTTCATGACTATGGCGCTGCGAAGCCATCCGGGCATGACGGCCTGGTCTATGCCGAACCAGCCGCCCGTGACGGCGCCGACGACAGCGGTGGAGATGCCACCCATCATCAGAAGCTTCATGAGCTGGCGCCCGCCGCCGGGTTGCATCTTGGTCATGAGGAAGAGCGACACGGCCGCCAGCGTGAGGCCGTAGCCGCCGTCGCTGACACACAGTCCGAAGAAGACGATGAAGAAGGGGGCGAGAAGCGGTGTCGGATCTCGTTCCAAATAGGCCGGTCTGCCGTAGAGCGTCGTCACGAACTCGAACGGGTTGACCGCGCTCGAGTTGTGAAGGTCGATGGGAACGTCCTCCCCCTTCGCAGGATCTCGGCTCAGAATCTCGACCTCGGGGGCGATCTCGGCAAGTCGCGAGTGGATGCCCTCTTCATCCCGTCCCCGGATCCAACCTTCCACGAGAAACGTCTCGCGCGTGGTGCCGAACCGCTCCTCCGCTACTTTCTTCGCGAGCGTCTCGGCGCCCTCGTCGAGGACGACCAGGACTGTGCGGTGTTCGCGCGCAAGCTCGGTGGCCTCTTCTTTGAGTTCCTCGATCTTCGCGCGAAGGCCGTCGGCCTCCTCGAGCAACGTCGCGGCCGCCCGCTCCGGCATTCCGGAGGCACCCGAGAGGTTCGCCCGGCGTGCGTTGTGTCTCTTGAGGATGGGCGCGACCAGCAACTCATCGCTCTTCAGGAAGAACACGGCCAGGTAGGCCGACGAACCCGACCTCGATACTTCGACGAGCTCGGCCTCGCTCGTCGCCTCCCCGAGTTCGGCGGAGAGTTCATCCACGTCGGACGATTCCACCGTCAGGAGAGCGACGGTCGCAAGTCGCGTGTCCTCCACTTCTTCGATCAGCGCGTCGATGCGGGCCCAGTGCCCGAGTTCCGCCGCCAGAGATTCCTTGCGGTCTATCCCCGCCTCTGCGCCGCGCATGGCGCCTTCGAGTTCGATGACGCGGTGGTACCAATCATCGAGGTCGAAGCTCTCCATGATGCCCGAAAGTTCGTCGGCCCCGATCGCGACACGAGGGTTGAACATCGTGTCGAGGGATTTCTTCTCTTTGGAAATGTAGGGCTTGAGGAAGTCCTTGAGGTGTTCGAGCTTGCTCAGCTTGACCTGCAGGTCGCGCTCGCTCTCGCGGCGCGACTCTTCGTCGCAGCCGCGTTCGAACTCGATCGACGGCTCCGTGATATGGAGCGCGCCCCCCTCGCGGAGAGCGGCTACGATCCCGTCCTTGACGCCCTTGTGCGCCAGGATCTGTATCTTCCTCATCCGGCTCACAGCCATCCGACGCTACCCCCGGGTCGTGACTGCTCCTGCCGTCATGAGTTCCATTACCTTCTTGATTCCGGCCTCCACGCGCTGCTCGGCGCCCGACCGCATACTCTCCACGCTCGACTTGCTCTCGGCGACGAGCTTCTCCGCCTCGGCCTCCGCCTCCCGCGCGGCCGCCTCCCGCAGCCCCTTCTCCTCCTCCCGCCCCGACTTCCGCATCTCGTCGAGCTCGCGTTCCGCTGCGTCGCGCGCGTCAGCGATCAGCGTCTTACTCCTGGCGTGGGCCGCGCGTTCGATCTCGTCGGCCTCACGCTCGGCGTTCCTGATCCGTTCAATGGATTCGGATACCACCACGTCCCCCTCACGGCCCGCCGCAACTTGGCCCCACACGCGCACTTGCGCCGCCCGACGGGCCAATGACAAACTCGAATTTCGGTGGATAACCCGGGTTCGAGGCGACTGACTGAGGTGTTTAAGTTATTACAATATAAGAAGATACGCGCGTCGCGAACCATTATGCACAGTTGTCCACACATCCGCCCAGGGAGTACGCGGACCGTGCAACGAACGACACCGTTCCTGCTCCCCTAGAGGTCGGCGTCCTCGTATTCCTCTTCCTCAACTCCGACCTCATCGAGGCCCAAACCCGACACTCCGCGACTCCGCGCCGGCGGGTCGACCACGTCCCCCATCTGGCAGTTGCCCTGGAAGACGACGCCGTCCTCGATAACGAGTCCCCGCGTCTTAATGTCGCCCAGAAGCTGCGAGCCGCGCTGAAGCTCGATCTTGCCGGATGCGAACACGTTACCGTACATCCTGCCACCGATAGCAGCATTCGCCACAGTCACGTCGCCATCGACCTTGCCGGTCTCCCCGACGACGAGCGTGTCGGTTGCGTCGATCGTTCCCTCGAACTCGCCGTCAACCTGGATGCTGCCTTCGACCTTCACGTCGCCTTTGAGGATCGTTCCCTCACCGATAATCGTATTCACGTCGGCCGCAGTCCTTTCCTCATCTCTAGCGAACATCCGTTCCCCCTTTGACGCCGGGGGCGAAGGGCTTCGCCCGACGCTCCCGCGCGCGTCAAGTCCAATTGCAATCGAACGCCAGAAGCTAGCAGACGGCCTCCGGAGAGTCAACATCTAACACCCTCCCGAAATTTCTTCACCAGCGTCCCGCGCTGCCTCCCTCGACCCCGGCCACCCTGCTCGCGCGCCCTGCGTTGCCCGCGTCTCTAGCCGAGCGACCCCAGAGCCTCCAGAATCCTCTCAAGATCCTCGTCCGAATAGTACTCGATCCGAATTGTCCCCTCGGTCCCCATCCGCTCGATGCGTACCTGGGTGCCAAGGGTCCTCTGAAGCCTCTCCTCCCAATCCCGCAGGACCGGGTCCTCGGTCCGCTTCTTGCGGGACACCTTCTTCCGGCGCTGCCCACCTCGCGCCAGAGCCTCCAACTCCCTGACCGACAGCCCTTTTGTGGCCGCTCTCTGGGCCCCTGCGCGAATCTCCTCGGCGGTCCCGAACCCCAGGAGGGCTCGACCGTGACCCGCCGACAGCTCTCCCTCGGAAAGCATGTCCTGCACGTCCGGGGGTAGCTCGAGCAACCGTACGCAGTTGGCCACGGTGCTTCTGTCCCGTCCCACCCGCTCCGCCACGTCCGCCTGCGTCGCCCCCGACATCTCCATCAGCGACTCGTACCCGCGCGCCTCATCGATCGGGTTCAGATCCTCGCGCTGCAGGTTCTCGACGAGCGCAAGCTCGAGAGCACCAGTCTCGTCTACGTCGCGGATGATCGCCGGCACGACATCAAGCCCCGCCAGCCGCGACGCACGCAGTCTCCGCTCTCCCGCCACCAGCTCGTACGCTCCCGTCGCGAGCTGCCGTACCAGCACGGGCTGTACCACGCCGTAGATTCGGATCGATGCCGCCAGTTCTTTGATGGTCTCGTCGTCGAAGCGCGACCGCGGCTGCTCCTTGTTCCGGTGTATCTCGTTGACCGAAAGCTCCCGGACCAGGCCACCCCCAACGTCCGCGGGTGCGTCCGGTATCAGAGCTTCCAGTCCCTTCCCGAGCGCCTTGCGGTTCATTGCTGTCTCCCTCCTGCCTGGTACTGTCGCCTTGAGCCTCTCAAGACTGCCCGTCCGACACTGCCTCCACCGGCTCCGTCCTGACGCTGTCAAACATCAGTTCCTTCGCAAGCTGAATGTAGCTCTCGGAACCCGATGAGAGGATGTCGTAAAGAATAATCGGTTGACCAAAGCTGGGCGCCTCTCCCAGACGCACATTGCGTGGGATCATCGCCTCATAGACTCGGTCACCGAAGAAGCGCCGTGCCTCGTCCGCCACCTGCCTCGCCAGATTCAGTCGACCGTCGTACATCGTCAGGAGTATGCCCTCAATCCTCAGGGACGAATTCAGGTTACGCTGCACCAGGCGGATGCTGTTCAGGAGCTGCCCAAGACCTTCAAGCGCATAGTATTCGCACTGTATGGGAACGATCACGCTGTCGGCCGCGGTGAGCGTATTGACCGTGAGTAAACCCAGCGAAGGGGGGCAATCAATGAAGATGTAGTGGTAGTCGTTTCTGATGGGCTCGAGAACGCGCTTGAGGCGGGTCTCCCGCGCCATCACGTTCACGAGCTCAATCTCGGCGCCGATCAGCCGCTGGTGCGCCGGCAGAACATCCAGGAAGGGCAGGTTCGGCGCAGGCATTATGGCGTCGCTGAGCTCCGCCTCACCGATCAGAACCTCATAGATGCAGGTCTTGACGTCGTCCCTGGAAATGCCGAGGCCGCTCGTCGCGTTGGCCTGAGGATCGATATCAATGAGGAGAGTCGGACGTTCGGCCACGGCCGTACAGGCTGCGAGGTTGACGGCAGTAGTGGTCTTCCCGACACCGCCCTTCTGATTGGCGATGGCAATAATCCGACCCATGGGTACCCCATCTGTGGATAAAGTTGGCTTGTCAACGAGCTGTCACACAAGGATATTGGGAAGGTGCTAGAAGGATACAATCAGCCGGGTTCGTGTCAAGGGAGAATGTGGGAACAGTGAAGGTTATCCACAGCTTTTTTGGACGGAGGTCTGCGCGGGTCTTGAGGGTTGTGCGTGCGTTTCACGTGGAACATTCGCGGCAGACGCGAGCTACTGCTCTAGCGGGTGTTTCACGTGGAACATCCGGAACCTCCAAAGCTACTGGTTCATCGGTTGTTTCACGTGAAACTCCACGAAGGTCGTTGCCCGGTCCAGTCCTGGTAGCGGGATGCTCTCGGTCCGAGCTATCACTGCTCCTTCCCGCTCCGCGATAATCCTTGCCTGCCTGGCCTCATCGCCCCACAGCGGGCCCTTGAAGAACACGAGCCTGCCCCCCGGAGCCAGCAGCCTCAGGCACGCCGCCAGCACTGCCTCCGTATTGCCGAGTGCCCGCGCCACAGCCAGCCCGAACTCCACCTCGTCCTCCAGGTCCTCCAACCGTCCATGCACGACTGTGACGTTCTCCAATCCCAGCCGCCTCTTCACGTCCTTCAGAAAGACCACCTTGCTTCTTCGGGAATCCACCAGCGTCACGCTCGCGGCCGGCCGGAGGATCGCTACCACAACGCCAGGGAACCCCGCTCCACTGCCAAGATCTCCCAGGTCGCGGTCGCCGGGATCTGAAAAGGCCAGCAACGCCGCAGCATCCACGAAGTGCTCGCTAATGGTACCAAGGGACTTCCTTGAAACCAGGTTCATGCTCCGTGAGCTCGTGAGGATCGCCTCACCGTAAGCAGTCAGCAGCTCCGACTGCTCCGGCGTCAACGGGCCAGCCAGTGCCTCGATGTTCACTCTTGGCAACAGGAAACCCACAGCTTGTCCACTCCCGTCGTTCGAACAGCCTGCCCGCGTTACTAGTCTCTGCCCGCCGGGACGCCCTGCCGCCTATTGGACGACAGGGCGCGCCCTCAAGTGGATAAGTAGCACACCGACATCCGCGGGGCTCACCCCGGGTATCCGCCCGGCCTGGCCTATCGTGCGGGGCCTAATCCCATTCAGTTTCTGCTCGGCCTCCGTGGACAGCCCGTGGACAACCGCGTAGTCTATGTCGTCCGGTAAGAGCGTGTCCTCGTGACGGCCCAGCTGGTCGATGCGACCCCTCTCTCTGGCGATGTAGCCGCGATACTTCACCTCTGTCTCGACGTGCTGCGCGACATCCCGTGGCAGAGGCACGCAGCGCGGGCACAGGACGGCGATATCCTCGTACGCGATCTCCGGACGCGCAAGCAGCCTGGCCGCCGGAGCGGCGGCCGCAAGCTGACTGGCTCCCCGCGCGGACAAGAGGGCGTTCGCGAGTGCGGGCTTCACCATGGTCCTTCGAAGCCGTGACTCTTCGTCCTCTGCGAGCCGCTTGCGTTCATTCGAGCGCGCCAGCGCGGCATCGCTCGCCAGTCCTAGTTTGTGGCCCAGGGGCGTCAAGCGCATGTCCGCGTTGTCGTGCCTCAGCACTAGGCGGTGCTCCGCCCGACTGGTGAACATGCGGTAGGGCTCGTCGGCGCCCTTCGTCACCAGGTCGTCGATCAGCACTCCGATGTAGGCCTGGGACCGACGCAGAATCACCGGCTCCTCTGAGGTGAGCTTACGGTGGGCGTTTATTCCCGCCATCAGCCCCTGCGCCGCTGCCTCCTCGTAACCGGACGTCCCGTTGATCTGCCCGGCTAGGAAAAGACCCGCGATGTGCTTCGCCTCGAGTGACGCGTCCAGTTCTCTCGGGTCCACGAAGTCGTACTCCACGGCGTACCCGGGACGGAGCAGTCGTGCCGACTCCATTCCTGGCAGACTGCGGATCATGTCCACCTGCACATCGTACGGAAGACTGGTCGAAAGGCCATTCAGGTAGGTCACATTTGCTCTGCGGGTCTCAGGTTCAAGAACAACCCGGTGTGAGTCGCGCTCCGGAAACCTGACGACTTTGTCCTCTATGGACGGGCAGTAGCGCGGCCCAACGCCCGTGATCCGCCCACTGAATAGTGGGGACCGCCCCAGCCCGCGCCTGATGATGGCGTGAGTCTCCGGCAGGGTGGCCGTGATGTGGCAGGGCAGCTGGTCAACCTCCAGTGCTCGTGTCCCGAATGAGAACGCCACCGGAGGGACATCGCCGTGCTGCTTCTCAAGTACCTCCCATCGGATGCTCCTCGCATCCACCCGTGCCGGTGTCCCCGTCTTGAGCCGTCCCAGGCCCAGGCCCAGCCTCCTCAGGCTCTGTGAGAGACCTCTTGCGGCCACCTCTCCGGATCTCCCGCCTCTCCACTGCCTGTCCCCCACGTGCAGACCGCCACACAGAAACGTACCTGTTGTCAAGATAACAACAGAAGAACCTATCTTTCGTCCGTTTGTCAACCCTACACCCCTGACACTCCCGTTGCTCGTGAGCACGTGGTCGACTCTGCCGGTCACCAGTGTCAGGTTGGGCTCTCTGTTGAGTGCACCCATCATCCGGCCGCGATACGCGTCCTTGTCGGCCTGCGCCCGCGGAGAGCGCACGGCAGGGCCTCTGCCGGTGTTCAGCATCCTGAACTGCAACCCGGTGTCATCGATGGCGCGCGCCATCTCCCCGCCCAGCGCGTCGATCTCCCTGACGAGCTGTCCCTTGGCCAGGCCGCCTATCGCCGGATTACAGGGCATCTCCGCGACGTGCCGCCGTGAAAGGGTGACGACGCACACTCGGCTCCCTAGTCGCGCCGACGCCAGCGCCGCCTCGACAGCTGCATGGCCGGCACCAACGATAACTATGTCGAAGTCGTTGTCATACATCGCTGCTCTCACTTGCCAACACAGAAACGGTCAAATATATGTCGTACGACCTCTTCAGGGGTCGTCTCACCTGTTATTTCGCTAAGAGCCGCCGTGGCATCGGCGAGCTCGGATCCCACGAGCTCATAGGGCGCGCGGTCACGGACCAGCGCGTCGACCTGGTGCAGGCAGCAGCGGACAGCTCTCAGCGCCTCGGCGTGCCTTACGTTTGACACCCGCGCGCACTCCGCGTGGGCCGGTCCGAGGCACAACTCGGCCAGGGACGACCTCAGCTCTTCCAACCCGTCGCCGCTCAGGGCCGACGCCCACAACACGGCGGGTGCCGTCGGAGCGCTCTCGGCGCGGGCACCGTCGAACAGAGCCGTGAAGTCACTGGCCGGAACGCCGCGACCCAGGTCGCTCTTGTTGGCAACAACGACGGTTGCTCTGGGATCCAGACACGTAGCGACCGCGGAATCCTGCGCGTCGGGGGGCAGTGACGAGTCCACCACGAAGACAGCCAGCGCAGCGCAACGCGCGGCCGCACGCGCCCGTTCGACGCCCGCCCGCTCCGCCTCATCGGATGTCTCTCTCCAGCCGGCCGTGTCAACGAGGCGCATGGGTATGCCGTCCAGGTGGAGGCATTCCTCGATCGCGTCCCGCGTGGTGCCGGGCACGCTCGTGACGATGGACCGGTCGCGCATGAGGAGCGCGTTCATGAGACTCGATTTACCGACGTTCGGCTTCCCGACCAGTGCGACCGAGACGCCGTCACGCACCGCTGCACCTACCTCCTGATTCTCCAGGAGCCGTTCGACGTGCGAATGCGCATCCTGGCTCAGTGCCGTCAGTGCCCGCAACGCGTCGGCCGCGTCCACATCCTCGGGGAAGTCGATGGCCGCCTCGATCTCCGTGCGCATGGAGAGGAGCGTGACCCGCAGTCCCGCGATGCGGCCGGAGAGCCCGCCGCCGAGCTGCCCGAGCGCCATCTCGAGGCCTCGGGGAGTCTCAGCCGACACAATATCGGCCACAGCCTCAGCCTGTACCAGGTCGATACGCCCGCCAAGAAACGCGCGCTCGGTGAACTCACCGCGCCGCGCCTGTCGCGCTCCGGCCTCCAGACATGCAGCAAGGACGCGACGTGCGGGCACGGGGCCCCCGTGGCAACCGAATTCTATAATATGTTCCGTAGTGTATGTGTGCGGTGAGCACATGATGGTCGCGAGGACTTCATCGACCTCGTGACCGTCGGCGTCGAGAACGCGTCCGTGATGCACGGTGTGAGTCGCGCAGTCGGCCAGGGGTCGCTGCCCCCGGAACACGCGATCCGCTATTTCGATCGCCCGGTCACCCGACATCCGGACGAGGGCGACAGCTCCCGGCCCGAGCGCTGTGGAGATCGCGGCGATCGTGTCCCCGGGCAGGTGTCTCATCGATTCCGTTCCTGGATAGCAGACCCCTGCCTACGAGCGGCTGGGCTGCCTCCTCCTTCGCCGCTGTCCGCCCCGGCTCTGGCTCTGGCTCTTCCCGCCGTCACCCTTCCCAGGCGCCACGATGATGCTCTTGACGCGCCCGTGCCCGACGCTGCGCGTCTCGACGGACGAATCGGATTTCAACATGGCATGGATGATGCGACGGTCGGCCGCATCCAGCGGCTCTGTTGTCACCTGCTTCTTCGCGGCCTTGACCTGCTCCGCGAGTGACAACGCCTTGTTCTTCAGGAAATCTTCTCGACGCCTCTTGTACCCGCTGACGTCGAGGATGATCTTTGGGCTCTTCCTGCTTCCTCGCTGGAGCATGCGGTTCGCGACGTACTCAAGAGCGCTCAGTGTGTTGCCGCCCTTGCCTATGAGGAGGCCGTCAGACCCGGCTGTCTCTATGTCGATGATCAGCGCGTTCTTCTCTTCGGTGACGTGAAGTTGGCAGCTCAGACGCATCAGCCTGAGCATGTCCGCCACGATCTGTTCCGCGCCCTCGCGCGCGCTCGTGCGCGCCGAGGCGGCCACCCTTGCGGGCGTCCCCTTGAAGAATCCCAGGAATCCCTTCCGACCGCGCTCCAGCACTGTGATGTCGGCCTCGTCCTTCGAGATCCCGAGCTTGGCCAGCGCCCGCGCCGTCGCCTCGGCGACGTCCTTGCCTGTTCCTTCGATGGTTCGTGTCATTCGATGTCCTCTCCCTGCTGCCCCCGTGGGTCGATGCGCCCTACTTCTTCTTGCGACGTCGGCGACGACGCTTGGCACTGCCGTTCGAGGAGAACTGTGTTCGGCCGGTCTCATCTACGACCTCGGCCTCCTCGAACTTCGGCGTCGCGGTGACGGAAGCAGGTACGGTTTCAGGAACACCTTCCGGGGCAGCGGCATCGGGTGACACCTCCACGACGGCCGAAGGGCCGCGGTGAATGTAGTACTGCTGTCCGATGCTCAGGATGGTGTTCACCAGCCAGTAGATCACGAGTCCCGCCGCGAAGTTGTAGAAGAGCACCGTGAAGAGGATGGGCATCATCTTCGTCATGGCGGCCTGGCTGGGGTCCGATGTAGTGAACTTCTGCTGCACGAGCATTCCAAGCCCCATCAGCAGCGGAAGCACATGAATCGGAAACCCGGCTATCGCCGCGATCGTGTCCGGCTGGGAGAGATCTGTCATCCACAACATGAAAGGAGCGCCTCGGAGCTCGATCGTTGTTCTGAGCACCTGGAAGAGCGCGATGAAGACGGGCATCTGCAAGATCATCGGAAGGCAGCTGCCCAGGGGGTTAACTCCCTCCTTCTTGTATAGCTCCATCTGTGCCTTGGCCATTGCCTCTTTGTTGTCACCAAGCTGATCCTTGAGGGCTTTGAGCTTCGGCTGTACGTCCTGCATCCGCTTCATTTCCGTGAAGCTCTTGTGCGTCAGTCTATAGAAGAGGAGCTTCGTGACAATGGAGATCAGAATGATGACGATGCCGTAGTTCGGGAGGTACTTGTGGCCCCAGACGAGCGCCTTCAGAAGCAACACGGACAGCGGTCTCGTGAAGCTCCACCCCATCTCGATGGCGCGCTCTAGACCCACGCCCATCGCCGATATCAGCTCGTAGTCCTGGGGTCCGGCGAACACTCTGAACGTGACCGATGTGCCCTGGCCCTCGACGGACACGGCGGTCTTGAAGCCGATGTTCTGCGGTTCGGTGCCACCTATCGCCCGCGTCTCGCTGCAGGTGAAACCCTCGGGCGCGACCGCGGCCATGAAGTAGCGCGACTGCGTGGTCACCCACTCGATGGCGCCCACCCGCAGGTACTCTTCCTGCTCCTTGAATCGACCGAGGCCGTCCTTCGTGATGCCTCCGTCGATGCGTGCGACCGACGCCGGAGCCTTGTTGTCCTCCTTCGCCTCCGTGGGAGTCAGTCCTGGCCACCCGATCCAGAGAGCGCGTCTTCCCGACGGCTCCCGAAGACCCGAGACCTCCACGCGCGCCTCGAACGCGTAGCTGTCCGCGTAGAATGAGTACTCGCGCGTTACCGCGACGCCGGCAGGCCCCACGGCCGAGTAGCGCACCACGGCTGACTCGCGCCCGCCGGTCAGGTCAACGCGCAACGGGCTCGTCGACTCGAACGTCCAGTCATCGATCGCCAGCGTCGTCGGCCCGTAGTCCATGCTGAGCGCAAGCGCCCGCGAACCATCCGACACCAGAGAGACCAGCTCCGGCGCGTCGTCCTCCGGATCGAGTCGCTCGCGGTACTCCTTCAGCCGCCACGACGTAATCGAGCCGCCGCGGTTCGAAAGCGTCGCCACCCACAGCGGCGTGTCAACTGTGATCGTCCTCTCCGGGACCACCCCCTGTACCGGATCCGGCGCGACCGTCACATCGTCGCGATCGCGTGCTTCTTCAACATCCGTGTCCACGGTGGTGAAGCCGCGCGCGCCCTCGTCCCCGGCAGGGATTGTACCCCCGGTCGGCGACTCGACCACTTCGCCGGCCACTCCCGTCCCCGCCTGCTCCGCCGCCACCTGCTTGCGCTGAGTGCTCTGCCAGTAGTTGAACCCGAACAGCACAACGAAGATGAGAACGACAGCCACGATGGCGCGCCTCTCGTCCATTCACGCCTCCATAAAGGGTTCGCTTGGATGCCGGAGAGTTCCGCCTCGCCTGACGGGGCACTACTCCGGAACGGGATCCTCTCCCCCGTGAGACCAGGGGTTGCATCGCAGAAGCCTGCCGAGAGACAGCCAGGCACCGCGCACCAGCCCGTGTTGCGCGAAAGCCTGCGCGGCGTATTCAGAACAGGATGGAACGTAACGGCAGCTGGCAGGAAACAACGGGGACACCAGCCGCTGGTATGCTCGCACGAGCACAACCAACCCGCTGGTCATCACCAGGGGGCTCCTGGAATACACCTTCGGGATTGCCATCTTGTCTGATAGTGGACCGCCGTCCGGGCCGGCCCCTTTCCCGCGTCAGCTGTCGTGGTCGGAGATGCGGCGGAGCTCTGCGTGAAGCGTTTGTCTGATGTCTGAGTAACGCGCGGTGGCCGCTCTGTGTGATGCTACGAAGATCAGGGTCTCAATTCCGGACAGGTCTGCCGTGCTCGTCCGAAATGCTTCTCGAAGGACCCTCTTCGCGCGATTCCTCTTGACCGCTCCTCCAACCCTCTTCCCCGCCAGGAAGGCCACGCCCGGCGGTCCCTCTCCCACTCGGTAGCACATTCTCCCGTACGAGGTCCGCACCACCGATCCCGATCTCAGTGTATGCTCCAGCGTCTCCCGCCGCTTGATCCTCGGATATCTCCTCAGGCTCTCCGACGGCACTGGCCCACCTACCGCGTCGTCAGACGCTTCCTGCCCTTCGCGCGGCGTCGCGCGAGGACCTTCCGCCCACCGGGAGTGGAGCTGCGAGCCAAGAATCCGTGCTTACTCTTGCCTCTCCGCTTCTTCGGCTGGTACGTGCGCTTCATCTCATCCTCGATACTCGACGTGAAACTACCCGTTGCACTGCTTGAATTCAAAAGGCTATCAATCCACCCCATGCATGTCAAGCCCATTCCCCACTACCGTGCCCCACAACCCTCGCTCCCGACCTCCGCTTCCCACAATCCCCCTACGCATCCCCACTTCCAGCCACTCCGCAGAAAAAGCCGCGTCCACGCAAAAAAGTCCTTGCACGATTTCCGGCCTCCGTGCTAACATGCTCCGCCGTCACAAAGACCGTTGATAAGTGCGCGACGCTGATTGGAAGGAATGTCCGGAATCAGAAACCTGCCGCAGCCACGGTGGTCGCCGCTCCTGGCTCAACACGACAGGGTCCAGCATCCCGGGCGCAAGAGCATAACCAATAGCAACTTACACAGTTATCCACAATGGGGAGAATTTCTGTAGATAGTCTGGACGCGTCGCTTCCTCGGAAATACCGCGAGGAGCATCGACTTCCTACGAAATACTCCGAGAATCGACGGTTGTGGATAACTTGTTAACGTTTTGTTGATAAGATGCGGGCCCCCTATGATCGCCTCAGACCTGTGGACACGGTGTCTCGAGACCATCCGCGAGGAGACGGAACACCAGAGCTATCAGACGTGGTTCGAGCCGACGCGTGGCGTCGAGCTTACGGACGACGCCGTGAAGATAGAGGTGCCGAACCGATTCTTCGCTGATTGGCTTGAGGAACACTATATGGGTCTGGTGCGGCGCGCCGTAGAAGAGAACGCCGGCAGGAGGCTCGACCCGGTGTTCCAGGTGGCCCACAAGAGCCCGGACCAGTACGAACCGGTATCGACTCGGCGGGAAGCACCTCCGCCACTGACCACAGCAGCGGCCGATGAGTGCCAACTCAACCCGCGGTATACGTTTTCAACGTTTGTCGTCGGGAATAGCAATCGCTTTGCTCAGGCTGCAACTATGGCAGTGGCGGAGGCACCCGCCAATGCGTATAACCCGCTCTTTATATATGGTGGCGTAGGCCTCGGCAAGACCCATCTGATGCAGGCCATCGGCCAGTACGTCAGGGAGAAGCGCCCGGATCTCTCAGTCTACTACGTCTCGTCGGAAACGTTCATGAATGAGCTGATCACGTCGATCCAGCGAGGCAGCACCCTGAAGTTCCGGGACAAATACCGGAGCAAGGATGTCCTCCTTATAGACGACGTTCAGTTCCTGGCCGGCAAAGAGAGCACGCAGGAGGAGTTCTTCCACACCTTCAACGCGCTCTACCTGGCCCACAAGCAGATCGTCATGACGAGCGACCGGCCACCAAAGCAGATAGCTACACTGGAGGAACGTCTGGTGTCGCGGTTCGGGTCCGGACTGGTTACGGACGTCCAACCACCCGACCTGGAAACCAGGATAGCCATACTCAACGAGAAGGCGGAGCTGGACGGGATTTCGATTCCCAATGACGTAATTCATTTGATAGCAAATAGTGTTACGTCGAATATCCGCGAGCTGGAGGGGTCGCTCGTCCGGCTCCTTGCCTTTTCAAGTCTCACCGGCAGCGAGATCACCGTAGACCTGGCCAAAGAGGTCCTGAGCGAGTTTCTCGGGGCGCCTCGAGGCCCGGTCTCGGTCGCGCGCATCCAGCAGGCTGTCGCCGAAAACTACGGCGTGCCTGTCGAGAAAATGAAGGCTCGGGGTCGAGCCAGCCAGATAGCGCACGCGCGCCAGGTTGCCATGTACCTCGCTCGAGAGCTTACCCATCTGTCTTTGGCGCAGGTGGGGGAGCACTTCGGCGGCCGGGACCACACCACGGTCCTTCACGCCCAGCGGAAGATCACCGAAGAGGTCGCACGACCCGGTCAGACGCAGCGCGACGTCGAGAACCTCAGGCGCATGCTCCGAACGGCGTAGACACCCCGGACATCGTGCACCCCCGAAGCGCGATCCTGCGGCCCCGTATCGAACGGGGCCGTTCGCGCCTCCGCACCCCTTGCGTCCCTCGGGTTCAGACTCTGGATAGCCCGTGCGTTCGATGGGGAGCAGCGTGGACAGCATTGGATAGATCGGACGCTCGGTGGAGCCGGTGGGACAACCCGGCACGTTGTCCAGTGCCTTCTCCACAGCGAACGAGAGCGCCGCGAGTTCCGGCTCGACCGGGGATCGTGCGCGGACCGGAGTATTCGGAGCACGAGTCCAGCCTGAGCCGCGTCGCGGGTGTGCGTTGTCAACATTTCCACAGGCCCTACTACTACTGATGTTCTATATTGGAGGAGTAGAAGTGCTTTGGTTGTGAACAACTGCTCGGAGAAGATCCTCGCTGCGGGTCGTGCCGCATCACCTGGAATCGGAAAGAAAAGAGAGGCGACAGGAGACACCCGCCGTGTCCCATCGGGGGCTCCTCTGACCCGGCGTTTTGCCTTGCAGGTCCATGATGGCGACCATATAATGACGACCGAAGGCGAGCCCTGTCGTCGGCGGTGAATCGCGTCCCGTTTCCGCGCCCGTGCGCGATAGCACATCCCCTGGAGGTTGCTCATGAAGTTCTCCATTCCGCGACAGAGTCTGGACAAGGCGATCCAGAGAGTGCTGGCGGTGGTCTCCCCGAAGACTACGCTTCCTGTTCTCGCGAACTTCCTGCTGGAAGCGAACGAGAAGGAGAAGAGGATCTTCCTCACGGCAACCGACCTCGACATGACCGTGACCACGGGCGCCGACGCCACGGTGGAAGAGGGGGGAAGCGCAACGCTGCCGGCCAAGCGGTTCGCGGAGATCGTTCGCGAGTTGGGCGATACGGACGTCGCGCTGTCGACAGACGGAGAAGAGATCTCGATCAAGGCGGGGAAGAGCAAGTTCCGGATCGTCGGCATTCCCACAGAGGAATTTCCCACGCTTCCCAAGAGCGACCGCGCCAGTGCGTTCGCAGTGAACGCGGGCGTTCTCGCGCGGATGGTCGACAAGGTGAGCTTCTGCACGTCCAGGGACGAGACCAGACCTTCGCTGAACGGAGCCATCTGGGAATTCGCCGCGGACCACATGGGCATGACGGCCACGGATGGACACAGATTGGCGACGTTCAAAACCAACGGAGACTTCAAGGCGCTGGCGGGGAAGAACATGATCGTGCCGCCGAAGGCGCTCGGACATGCGGTCCGCATCATCGCGGCCGAGGCGGACGACACGGTCAGCGTCTCGGTTCACGAGAACCACGTCGCGTTCTTCATTGGATCGACCACCATCAATTCGAGGTTGCTTGAGGGGCCGTTCCCGAACTACCGCCAGGTGATCCCGAAAGACAACGACAAGGAACTGGTGCTAGACCGCGAGAGCCTGATGAGTGCCGTGCGACGTGTCGCCGTTCTGGCCGACACGCTGACGCACCAGGTGCGCATGACGCTGTCGAAGAAGAAGGTCGAACTCGTTGTCTCGACTCCCGATGTCGGAGAGGCGAGAGAAGAGATACCGGGAACGTTCAACGCTGAATCGATGGAGGTCGGCTACAACGCGAACTACCTCCTCGATGTTCTGAAGCACATCGACTCCGACAGCATACGCGTTATGCTCGGAACGGCGGTGGGCGCGGCGGTCGTCAGTGCCGTCGAAGAGGCGGAAGGGGAGGAGCACGTCTGTCTCCTCATGCCGCTTCGCCTCACTTCGTAGTGCTTAGGAGTGCGCGGGTGTGGATCCGAACGCTTCGGCTCACAAACTTCCGGAACTACGAACGACTCGAACTGGAACTCGAGGAAGGGCTCAACTTCTTCACGGGGTCCAACGGTTCCGGTAAAACGAGCATTCTCGAAGCAGTGTCCTACCTCGCCGTCGCGCGGTCCCTCAGGGGAGCGAACGACGGAGAGGTCGTTCGGTGGGGGAGTCCGTCGTTCGGAGTCGGCGGCGACATAGTGGCCGACGGCACCGTCAGGTCGAACACCCTCAGATTCACTAAGGGTGGCAAGAAAGAGGTAACACTCGACGGAGAGAGGCAGACGTTCCTGTCCGATGTCGTCGGGGTTCTCAGGGTCGCATGGTTCTGCCCCGAGGACACCTGGCTGACGAAGGGCGGCCCGTCGGAGCGGCGGAAGCTCCTGGACATGACGCTGTGTCAGCTCGACCCCGCGTATCTGGCCGCGCTCTCGAACTACAAGAGAACGCTCAGACAGCGGAACGAGGCGTTGCTCTCTTGGACGCCGGACGATGAGTCCGAGGCGCTGGTTGGTGTCTGGACCGAGAGGTTGCTCCACTACGGAAGCCGGGTGACCGCCGGCAGAATGGAGCTCTTGCCCAGGTTCGCCGACGCGGTCAGGAGATTCCACGAGAGCATAGCAGGCTCCGATGCGTTGAGCCTGAGGTACAGAAGCACGGCGGCGGGTGTGATGGCGAGCGGCGACGGCCCACCCTCTGGAGACGATGTGAGGTCACGGTTCGCCGATTCCCTGGAACGTGTCGCCGCGGACGAGCGCAGACGGGGTTTGACTCTCGTCGGACCGCACAGGGACGACCTCGAGGTCAGGCTGGGAGATCGCGCGCTCAGGACTTTTGGTTCACAGGGGCAACACCGCACCGCGGCAATAGCGCTCAAGCTGGGCGAAGCGGCGGTGCTCGATTCCGACGGTCGCGGAGTGGTCGTCCTGTTGGATGACATCATGTCGGAACTTGACGACGAACGCGCGGCGTCTCTGGTCGACCTGGTCGGCGACCTGGGCCAGGCTCTGATGACTTCGACCAGAAACGCGCCGGCCGTAAGTGGGGGTCACAACAGCAAGTGTTTCAGCGTAGAAGCCGGCGAGGTCATACGTCAGTGAGATGGGCGGAGCCGATCGGGAAGATCCTCGCGGACGTCATCCGCGATCTGGGTCTTTCCAAGAAGCTCTCGGAGCAGCGCGCCGTAGTCGAGTGGGCCGACATCGTCGGGAGGAAGGTTGCGGAGCACGCGCGCGCTCTCAGGGTGGACAGCGGGAGGTTGTTCGTAGAGGTCGACAGTCCTGTGTGGTCCCAGGAACTCACTCTGATGAAGCGCAACATTCTGCGACAGATCAACGACCGAATAGGTCGAAACGCGATAGACAACATTCATTTCGTGCTTGGGGGAGCGAGAGCATATGGCGCCTCCGGTCGCAATGGCAGAAAAGAAGAAGGCGATGGCGAAGGCTAAGAAGAAAGAAACGAAGAAGACGACGCCCGGGAAGAAGGCCGCCGCGAGCCCGAAGAAGAAGGTGGCGAGCAAGGTTCCGAAGGCGAAGAAGAAGGCGGCGAAGAACCCGGTCAAGCGGACGAGCGCGCCGAAGAAGAAGGCGGCGAGCAAGGCTCCGAAGGCGAAGAAGCCGGCGGCGAAGAATCCGGTCAAGCGGACGAGCGCGCCGAAGTCGATAGACCACGCCGTCGTCGACGAGTTTCCCCTTGAAGGCAAGAGCGACGAGGTCAAGAGCCACAAGGGCGAAGGCGACAAGGACAAAGACGACAAGGGCTACGACGCGAAGCACATCCAGGTCCTCAAGGGCCTCGAGGCTGTGCGGAAGCGCCCGGCCATGTACATCGGCGACACAGGCAGACGTGGTCTCCACCATCTGGTCTACGAGGTCGTCGACAACTCCGTCGACGAGGCGATGGCTGGCTACTGCGACAAGATAGACGTGACGCTACACAAGGACGGCAGCGTCACCGTCGAGGACAACGGGCGCGGCATTCCCGTCGACAGGCACGCCACAGAGAAGAAATCGGCCCTCGAGGTCGTCATGACCGTGCTGCACGCCGGCGGCAAGTTCGACAAGTCCAGCTACAAGGTCTCTGGCGGGCTGCACGGCGTCGGCGTCTCCGTCGTCAACGCGCTGTCCGAGTGGTGCAAGGTCGAAGTGTCTCGCGGCGGCACCGTCTACACGCAGAGCTACGCGCGCGGCGTCCCGGAGGCCAAGGTCAAGCCTGCGGGCAAGAGGAAGAAGAGCGGGAACAAGACCACCTTCCTGCCGGATCCGGAGGTCTTCGAGGAGACCGAGTTCGACTTCGAGATCGTGGCCGCGCGATGCCGCGAACTGGCGTTCTTGAACGCCGGACTCGCGATCGAGATCTCCGACGACCGAAGCGGCGAGAAGACCGAATTCCGCTACAAGGGAGGGCTCCGCGAGTTCGTGAAGTTCATGAACGAGAACAGCACGGCGCTGCACAAGAAGATCGTGCATTTCGAGCGCGAGCGGGACGACACCGCCGTCGAGATCGCGCTTCAGTACAACGACTCGTACCGCCCGAGCATCCATTCGTACGCGAACAACATCAACACTATCGAGGGCGGCACGCACCTCACGGGTTTCAAGCAGGCGCTGACCCGGACGATCAACAGCTACGGCGAGAAGAACAACCTGTTCGGTAAGAACGGAAAGCCGGTGTCGGGCGACGACTGTCTCGAGGGGCTGGCGGCGATCGTCAGCGTCAAGCTCAAGGAGCCCCAGTTCGAGGGGCAGACGAAGACCAAGCTGGGCAACAGCGCGATACAAGGACTGGTCGCGTCCATCGTGGGGGAGGGACTCCAGGAGTTCTTCGAGGAGACGCCGGCGGTGGCGAAGAAGATCGTCTCGAAGGCGGTCTCGTCGTCCCATGCGCGGATGGCCGCCAGGAAGGCGCGCGATCTCTCCCGAAGGAAGTCGGTGCTCGAGGGGAGTTCCTTGCCCGGGAAACTCGCGGACTGCTCCATCACCGACCCCGAACTCTGCGAACTCTATCTGGTCGAGGGCGACTCGGCCGGCGGCTCGGCGAAGATGGGGCGCGACAGACGCTACCAGGCGATCCTCCCTCTGCGCGGCAAGATCCTGAATGTGTTCAAAGCCAGACTCGACAAGGTCTTCCACAACGAGCAGATCGGCACCATCATCACGGCGCTGGGCGCCGGTGTGAGCGGAGCGGGCGGAGACGACGACGACGATGACGACAGCGGGTTCTCGCTCGACAAGCTCCGCTACGGCAGGATCATCATCATGACGGATGCCGACGTCGACGGCGCGCACATCCGGACTCTCCTTCTCACCTTCTTCTACAGGTACATGCCCCAACTCATCGAGAACGGCCACCTCTTCATTGCGCAGCCCCCGCTCTACAAGATCAAGAAGGGCAAGGACGAGCTCTACGCGTACGACGAGAGGGAGAAGGGCAAGGTGTTGAAGAGACTCGGCTCGGAGGGGGCGTACATCCAGCGGTTCAAGGGATTGGGCGAGATGAATCCGGACCAGCTGTGGGCGACCACGATGGATCCCGAGCGCCGCGTAATGCTCTTGGTCACAATAGAGAGCGCCGCGGAGGCCGACCACGTCTTCAACATCCTGATGGGCGACGCGGTCGAGCCGAGGAGGAAGTTCATAGAGACGCACGCGAAGCAGGTGCGCAACCTGGACATCTAGACTTCACGAGGACGCGATGCCAACGACCGAGAGAATCCTCCCCATCGTCATCGAAGACGAGATGAAGAAGTCCTACATCGATTACGCGATGAGCGTGATCGTGTCCAGGGCTCTGCCGGACGTCAGGGACGGCCTGAAGCCGGTGCAACGGCGCATTCTCGTCGCGATGGATGAACTGGGACTCGCACACAACAAGACCTACAGAAAGTCGGCGAAGATCTCAGGCGACGTCACCGGCAACTACCATCCGCACGGGACGGCGGCCGTCTACGACGCGATGGTCCGCATGGCGCAGGATTTCTCGCTGAGACACCCGTTGGTGGACGGACAGGGCAACTTTGGGTCGATAGACGGGGACAGCGCGGCCGCCGAGCGGTACACAGAGGCGCGGATGACGCGCATCGCCGAGGATCTGCTCGAGGACCTCAAGAAGGATACGGTCGACTTCGTGCCGAACTACGACGGCACGCGCGAGGAGCCGCTGGTTCTTCCAGCCAAGCTCCCCAACCTCCTTATGAACGGAGCCTCCGGCATCGCGGTCGGCATGGCGACTAATATCCCACCACACAACCTCGTGGAGCTCGTCGATGGCATCGTCGCGATCATCGACGACCCGGACATTCCGGACGAAAAGCTCCTCACCATGATACACGGGCCCGACTTCCCGACGGGCGGCATCATCTTCGGGCGGAGCGGTGTGCGAGACGCGTACCTGACCGGCCGCGGCCGCATCGTCGTGCGTGCGCGCGCCAACATCGAGGTTCATACCAACGGTAGCGAGAGCATCATCATCACCGAAATCCCGTTCATGGTGAACAAGTCCAGCCTGATCGAGAACATCGCCAACCTCGTCCGTGAGGGCAAGGTCACCGGAATACGCGACCTTCGGGACGAGTCGGACCGCGACGGCATCAGAGTCGTCATCGACATGAAGCGTGACGCGCAGGCGAACGTCATCCTGAACCAGCTCTACAAGAGCACGCAGATGCAGACCACGTTCGGGACTATCCTCCTGGCGCTCACCAACAACGTTCCAAAGATCATGACTCTGAAGGAGATGCTCTCGCACTACATCGCGCACCGCGAGGAGGTCATCGTCAGGCGGACGAGGTTCGACCTGGCCAAGGCGGAGGCACGGGCGCACATCCTCGAGGGGCTCAAGAAGGCGCTGGACCACATCGACGAAATAGTCCAGCTCATCAAGAAGTCGAAGGACGTGGACCACGCCCGCGCGCAACTGATGAAGACGTTCGGGCTCTCGGAGATACAGTCCCAGGCGATTCTGGATATGAGACTCCAGCGCCTGACCGGACTCCAGAGGAAGAAGATAGAGGACGAGTACAAGGAAGTCATCAAGCTGATCGCGACGCTCAAGGGTATTCTCGAGAGCCGCGCGAAAGTGCTCGCCATGATCAAGGAGGACCTCACGGCCGCGGCCGAGGCCTACGGCAACGAAAGACGCACCGAGATCATCGAGGCAACGACCGATTTCGCGATAGAGGACCTGATCGCCGAGGAGGACATGGCGATCTCGATCTCACACACCGGCTACATCAAGCGCCTTCCCGTCGGGACGTATCGTCGACAGCGCAGGGGCGGCAAGGGCATCACCGGGATGGGGACCAAAGAGGATGACTTCGTCGAGCACATGCTGATCGCCTCGACCCACGACTACATCCTCTTCTTCACGCAGACGGGCCAGTGCCACTGGCTCAGGGTGCACGAGATCCCGCAGGCGGGGAGGGCGGCGAAGGGCAAGGCCATCGTCAACCTGCTTCAAGTGGAAAAGAACGAATCGATAGCGGCCTTCATCGCGGCCCGTGAGTTCGACGACGATCACTTCGTCGTGATGGCGACGAGAAAGGGAGTGGTCAAGAAGACCAGGCTCTCGGCCTACTCGCACCCGAGACGCGGGGGCATCCGCGCCATCAATATCGACAAGGGCGACGAACTCATCGACGCCGCGGTGACGGACGGAAACCACGACGTCATTCTCGCGAAGAGGCTCGGCAAGGCGATTCGCTTCCAGGAGAGCGACGTCCGCGAGATGGGGCGCACCGCGCGCGGCGTCAGAGGAACGTTGCTCGAGAAGGGCGACGAAGTCGTCGGAATGGTCGTCGCGATGGGAGAGCAGGTGACGGTCCTGTCGATCACCGAGCACGGCTACGGAAAGCGGACCAACATCTCCGACTACCGGATCATCAGGCGCGGCGGCAAGGGCGTTATTTCTATAAAGGCGAACAAGAGAAACGGGAAGGTCGTCGCCGTCAGGATCGTCAACGAGCCGGACGAGGTCATGATAATGACCGCGCAGGGTGTGATGATCCGCCTTCCCGTCAAGGGCATTTCAGTGATCGGCCGCAACACCCAGGGCGTCAGGGTCATCAATCTCGGCAAGGATGACAGGGTGATCGACGTCGCCTGCGTGGCGAGCGAAGAGTAGCCGGGCGGACGAGCCCGCGCGGCGGACACGCGGAGTCGACGCCCCATCCTCCGGAACCAGACGACCGTGAACCGGTGAGCACAGGGCCGGAGCGCGGCGCCCCATCAGGAGGTGAGCGTGAATCGAATCGAGCGCACGGCGCTGGTCTCGGTCGTGATCAACATCGGGCTGGTTCTCCTCAAGGTGCTTCTTGCAAGTCTGTCCGGGAGCCTCGCGCTCATCGCCGACGCGTGGCACTCGGCCTCGGACATCGTGGCCTCTGGCCTCGTCTGGACCGGCGCACGAATCTCGCGCCGCAAGGGCCGGGTGAACCTGGCGCTCGCAGAGAACATCGTCAGCCTCATCATCAGCGGTCTGATCCTCTGGGCGGCCGTGGGCATCTTCCGGAAGGTGTCGACGGTCGTCGGAGCTCCCATCACGAACCTCCCCCTGGCCATCGGCGGCAGCCTCGTCGCCGCGCTCATTTCATACTACGCCGCTCAGTACAAACTGCACGTAGGGCGCGAGACCGGCAGCATCAGCCTGGTCGCCGACGGATACCACTCCCGCATGGACACCCTGACGACCGGCGCGGTCGTCGCGGGTCTCATGGGCCACGCGATGGGGATCGAGCTTGACCGCATCGCGGCCGTCGTCGTTGCTCTGTTCATCGTGGAATCCGGCATCGTCATTGGTGCGGCGGCGATCCGAGGGCTGCGCGAGGGCACGACCTCCCAGGCCGAATCACTCTCCTACATCATGCAGACGCGCCCCGTCGTGGCGGTCGGGAGCGCGCTCGAACGATTCGGAATTCGCGCGCTGTTCGTGCGCCTGCGGAGCACGGTTCGGCGACCCGGATGGCTGCGGTGTTTCACGTGGTCGGCGGTCGCGCTCGTGGCGGCGGCGTGGGTGCTGTCAAGCGCGTCGTTCGTCGGCCCGGGTGGCGCGGGCGTCGTGACGAGATGGGGCAGGGCGCTGGACGAGATCCTGATGCCTGGCGTACACCTCAAGGCGCCGTGGCCGATAGACAGGGTCGCGCGAGTGGAGCAGCAGAAAGTGAGGCGCCTGGAGGTGGGCTTCCGCACACGGGAGGTCGCGCGTTCAATAAACGCGGTCGCCGCGGAATTCTACGCGACGCTCTGGGAGAGTCGCCACGCGGCCGGAACCTACGAGAAGCTCCCGGACGAGGCGTTGAGACTCACGGGCGACGAAAACATCGTGGACATGAACATCGTTGTCTTCTACCGCGTCAGCGACCCGGAGGCCTATCTCTTCAGGGTCGCGGAGACGGAGGATCTGGTACGCTTCACGGCGGAGTCCGTGACTACCAACGTTGCCGGCGAGTTCGCGCTCGACGACATCGTGACGGTACACCGCGGGATGTTCGAGGAGCTGATGGTGACGGCGCTACAAGATCTCCTCGATCTTTCCAGTGGGGGCGTGGAGATCGTGGGCATCAGCCTTCAGGATGTGCATCCGCCACTCGAGGTGGTCCCGGCGTTCAGGGACGTAGCCAGCGCTAAGGAAGACAAGAGCCGCATCATCAACGAGGCGCTGGCGTACATGGACGAGACGATACCCACGGCCAGGGGAGATGCACACCGCATGGTCCTCGAGGCCGAGGGCTACAGGTCTGACAGGGTGGACCGGGCGAGGGGCGATTCAGATCGATTCAGAGAAATGGCCAAGCACTACCGCGGTGCCGAGAGGGTCACCGAGATCCGCCTCTACCTCGAGACCATAGAGAATGTTCTGGCGGGCATCGAGAAGTACATCGTGAGCTCCGACGTCGAGCTCGAGGGATACGACATAAGGGTGCTCGACAAAGAACTCACGCCGGGCACGGCGGCGCTGGAGTAGGCGCGCCGAGGCGGCACGTCCGGCCGGTGACGTACCACGGGCGGTCGCGCCCGGAGCACTCGCACTCGCGGCGCTTCACGAACGGACCCGGGAGGATATTGTGATCAAGAGAAGATACTACACGGTGGCGGCAGCACTCATCGCCCTGCTTGTTCTCAGGACCGCGATGTTCGTGGTCGACGAGACGAAGACGGCGATCGTGACGCAATTCGGCCGCCCGGTGAGGGTGGTCGACACGGCCGGCCTCAACTGGAAGCTGCCGCAGCCGGTCCAGGCCGTCAGGCTCTTCGACAAGCGGCTTCTGGTCTACGACCCGAAGCCGACTGAGTTTCTGACGAACGACAAGAAGAACGTCGTCGTTGACGCGTTCGTCACCTGGCGGATCGCGGACCCGAAGAAGTTCCTTCAGACGGTGAACGACCGCGAGGGGGCCGAGGTGCGGATGGCGGACATCGTCGCATCAGAGATGGGAGCTGCGCTCGGCAACTACCCACTTCACGCGCTGGTATCGATCCACCCCGACTCGATGAAGATCGTCGAGATAATGGAGGGAGTGGCGCAGGGGTGCAGGACCACGGCCGAGTCGAGCTTCGGTATCGAGGTGGCCGACGTGCGGATGAAGCGTCTCGCCTTCCCGGAGCAGAACAAGCAGAGTGTCTTCGACCGGATGCGCGCGGAACGCGAGCGCACGGCCAAGAAGTACCGCTCCGAGGGTGAAGAAGAGGCCATCAAGATCCGGGCTGAGGCCGACAAGGAGCGACAGGAGATCCTTGCGTCGGCCTACATGGAGGCCGAGAAGATCCGCGGCGAGGGGGACGCCGAGGCGATGCGCATCTACGGCGCGGCCTACAACACCGATCCCTCCTTCTACGAGTTCGTGAGGACGCTCGAATCGTACAGGACCTTCCTCGACGACAAGACCACCATCGTGCTGTCGTCCGACTCGGACCTCCTCAAACTTCTCGACAAGAAGGGGAATTGAACGTGGCGGAGACGACGGTCAGGTCCGACATGTCTGCCGGACTTCCCAAGGTCAGGAGGCTGGCGCGACTCATCGCGCTGGTCGCCGTAGCCATGTATATACTTTCAGGCATATATGTCGTCCAGCCCGACGAGCGAGGTGTGATCAAGAGGCTTGGCAAGGTCGTGGCGGCGGACGTTCAGCCGGGCATTCACTATCGCATCCCCTGGCCCATCGACGAGGTCGCCAGGCCCCAGGTCACGGCGGTCAAGCGGATGAGCATAGGATATAAGATCATCGACCAGATCCGTGGGCTGACGGCCGAGCCTCGTGAGACCCAGTTCGTCACCGGCGATGAGAACATCATCGAGGTGCAGCTCCTGATACAGTATGTTGTCAAGGATCCCGCGAGCTTCCTCTACGCGACCGAGGAGCCCCACTGGCTGGTCAGGAAGGTGGGGGAGTCGGTCATCACCGAGAAGATAGGTGCGCTGGGCGTTGATGAGCTCCTGACAACGGCGAAGGTCGAAGTTGCCGCCGCCGTGAAGGGCCGCGCGCAGGACGTGCTCGACTCCTACGGCGCCGGCGTGGAGATCGTGGCCGCCCACCTGCAGGAGGTCAATCCTCCGCGCGAGGTGGCGGACGCCTTCCGCGACGTAGCGAGCGCCAGGGAGGACAAGAGCCGCATCATCCAGGAGGCCAGTGGCTACGCGAACCGCATCGTGCCCGTGGCACGCGGCGACGCGCAGCAGCTTATCACTGAGGCTGAGGGATACCGGACAGAGAAGGTCAAGACCGCCGAGGGCGAGTCGCACCGTTTCAGGGCCACGGTCGTGGAGTACTGGAAGAGCCCCGCTGTCACCCGGCAGCGCCTCTACCTGGAGGTGATGGAAGAGGTGCTTTCGAAGGTAAGAAAGTACGTCGTCGATGCCGGCTCCGGCGAGAAACTCAACCTGAGATTTCTGTCGCAGCGGGACTGACGCTCCAACTCGCAGTAACGTGTTCGAACGGACCGCGCTCGACCCCGTCACAGCGTCCACAAAGGCCTTTACGCTTGACACCGGGAAGCACCAAGAGCTAGACTCACTTGGTTTTATGGACTTCGGTTCGCGGCCTGTCCAGCGGACGACGAGGCAGCGCTTACGACCGGCGAGCGACAATCAGTGAAAGGACTGAGTGTTACTTGCAGGCCACGACGATCTCAACACAACCGTAGCGCGGCGCATAAAGCAGCCCCGGGGTCACTTTCCACGAGAGAGTGACGCGGGGTTTGTGTGTGAACATGGGCGGTCACGGACCGCGAGCTCGCGGAGTCCCGCGCAGCGATTTTCGGGAGAAGTCCGACACACCATTCCAAGCAAGGGGCCTGGCCAGGATGAAAGAGGTCTTCATTGGAAGCGAGAATCTCCTGAAGCTGATCAGGAGATGGGCGAAGGACCGCCGGGTCTACGTGCCGGTCACGTTCGACATCATGAACAGCAAGGAGACACCGGACTACGACCTCGTCAAGGACGCCGTTCCGGAGACGATGCAGCTCCACGGAGCGGCTCCGGCGCATTCGGCCAAGGCCTTCATCTTCTACGCGCGCGAAGTCGTTGCCAACTACCCCAGCAGCGACGCCGAGGCCAATGTTGAGGCTCCGTCCACTGTCGTCGTTGGTCCTCGCGGGTGCGACGTTCGCGGTCTGGCCAAGTTCGACAAGGTCTACTGGAGCACCAAGCACTTCACCGAGGAGTACGACGATCCGTTTGTGATCGATAAGCGCGAGAACACGTACATCGTCTCGGTGGATTGCACCGCCGTGAAAGAGACCTGCTTCTGCACGGCGGTCGGCGGCAGGCCATTCGCTGACGAGGGATTCGATCTCAACCTCTCGCCGCTGGGAACCGGGTACATCGTCGCCGTCGGGTCGGAGAAGGGCGAGAAGCTCCTCGCCGGGTCGGATGATCTGTTCAGAGAGGTGACCCAGGAACACAAGGGCGAGCGCGACAGGAGTCGCAAGTCGGTCACCGAAGCGATCGACCGGCAGAACGCCGAGTTCGCGGTCGACCAGCCATACGACAAGCGAGACCTCGCGTCGTCGGAAGACGCGTGGGCGTACGTCACACAGAACTGCGTCGGATGCGGCGCGTGCAACCGCGTGTGTCCGACGTGCACCTGCTTCCTGCTGGTGGACCAGCGGGCGACGGGCGGATACGAGCGAAGCCGGAACTGGGACACGTGTCTCTCCGTCGGCTACGCGCGGACGGGCGGCGGAGGCAACTCGAGGCCGGCGCTCGCGCAGCGGCTCGAGAACAGGCTGCGCTGCAAGTTCGAGTACTCACGCGACAGGTACGGCCTCGTGACCTGCACCGGCTGCGGCAGGTGCATCGATGCCTGCATGGGCAGGATCGACATGAGGGAAGCCATCAAGCACGTGGTCACGGAGAAGGCGAAGGCATGAAGAATCTCTACAGGCCCATCGAGAGTGTGATCGAGGATATCAAGCCGGAGACGCCGAACATCACGACGTACCGCTTCCGGCCGAAGGAGCCCGTCAGTTTTGAGGCCGGCCAGTTCGTCGAGCTGACCGTTCCCGGTGTCGGGGAGGCCCCGTTCACACCGTCCTCCAACCCGAACGTCGCCGACACGATGGAGATCACCATCATGTCGGTCGGCACGGTGACCGAGGCCCTGACGAAGATGAAGGTCGGTGAAACGGTCGGGATCAGAGGGCCCTACGGCAACGGCTACAACCTGGCCGACTTCGAGGGCAAGGAGATCCTCATCATGGGCGGCGGCGTCGGGCTGGCCCCGCTCCGCTCGCTCATCCTCGCGCTCTTCGACGACGTCGAGAAGTACAAGAAGATATCCATCCGATACGGCGCGCGGACCCCCGAGGA
>JBDRFG010000152.1:0-7330 GCA_043819135.1 Candidatus Eiseniibacteriota bacterium
TCGACGATGCCCTACGGCAATTTTGAGAGACCGTTCAACATCCCCTACCTCGCGGACTCGTGTGGGGCCGTGTACGTCGCGCGCTGGTCGGCGCTGCACGTGCGCAGGCTGACGAGCGCGATCGCCGAGGCGATCGCGAAGCCCGGGTTCTCGGTCGTAGAGGTCATCAGCCCGTGCTCGACGCTCTACTCGCGGCGCAACCGTCTGGGGACCGGCCTCGACCTCATGAAGTTCTACCACGACAACTGCGAGATCAGGCACGGCGCTGACACGCGGGAGCTGGACATCGGTTTCCAGGAGAAGATAACCGTGGGCAAGTTTGTCGATCGCGACCGCCCGACCTACGTGCAGTCGATGAACGACTGGTACGGCAAAGTCTTCGGCGACAAGTTCACGCAATACGAGGGGTCAGTCAAGTGAACGAGATAAGGATCTCAGGCTTCGGAGGACAGGGCGTCATTCGCTGCGGTTACATCATCGGCAGGATTGCGGCGCTGTTCGACGGCAAGCACGCGACTCTGACCCAGAGTTTCGGGCCGGAGGCCAGGGGGAGCGCCTGCAGTGCTCAGATTCTCGTCGATACGGACCCCATTCGGTACCCCTATGTGAGCCAGCCGGATACCGTCGTCACGATGTCTCAGGAGGCCTACGATAAGTTCGGGCACGACATCGTGGAGGGCGGGCTTCTCCTTATAGACGAGGATCTCGTGAAGCCGGCCCCCTCCGACGGCAAGCTCAGGATGTACTCGATACCGTCAACGAGGATCGCGGAACAGCTGGGGAACAGGATTGCGGGCAACATCGTGATGCTCGGTTTCTTCACCGCCGTCACAGACGTCATCTCCGTCGACGCCGCGCGGAAGGCGCTTCCGAGCTCGGTGCCCGAGCGCTTCATAGACCTCAACCTCGAGGCGTTCGAGAAGGGCTACGAGTACGGAATGGAGATGTTGGGCGGGAGGGCGCCGGAAGTGTCGAAGTCCGGCGCGCGCAAGCCAGTGGGGAAGGCGCAACCGCTCGAGAAGAAGGCGTCGGTTCCCAAGATACCCACGACGAAGACCGCCGCGAAGAAGGCGCCGAAGAAGAAGGACACGGTCAAGAAAACCACCGCGAAGAAGGCGTCGAAAAGGAAGGCCGCGGCGAAGAAGACAACCGCGAAGAAGGCGCCGAAGAAGAAGGCCGCGGCGAAGAAGACATCCAGGGAATCCAGGAAGTAGGCGGGCGAGCACCCCGACGTCGACGCGCAGCGCACTCCATGTCGCCGCGGGGGCACTATGCCCGCCGTGTTGCAGGGGAGAACGAAATGGAGAAGGGCGTTCTGGTCATCGGAGGGGGCATAGCCGGTATCCAGGCGGCGCTCGATCTCGCCGACGCGCAGTTCAGGGTCTATCTCGTTGAGAAGACCCCGTCGATCGGCGGGAAGATGGCCATGCTCGACAAGACGTTCCCGAGCATGGACTGCGCCATCTGAATACTCGGTCCGAAGATGATGGATGTCGGTCGGCATCCTAACATTACCCTCTGGACCAACAGTGAGGTCGTCAAAACGTCGGGAAAGGCCGGCAACTTCAAGGTCGACGTCCTGCGAAGGGCGAGGTACGTCGACGTCACGGAGTGCACGGCCTGCGGCGACTGCGCTAAAGTGTGCCCCGTCGTCGTCCCGAACGAGTTCGACCTCGGTCTCGGCCACCGGAAGGCCATCTACCAGCCGTTCCCTCAGGCCGTACCTTCCGCCTACATAAGAGACGTCGAGACCTGCCTGGGTGACTTCCCGCTCGCGTGCAGCAAGTGTCAGGATGCCTGCGAGAAGGACTGCATCAACTACGACGAGCAGGACGTCATCGAACAGATTCGCGTCGGGTCGATCGTGGTCGCGACGGGCTTCGACTTCTACGATCCCAGGGAAGCCAGCGAGTACGGATACACGCGTTACGAGAACGTCGTTACGAGTCTCGAGTTCGAGCGGCTGCTCTCGGCCAGCGGCCCGTCGCGAGGGTTTCTGTCGAAGTTCACCGACGGCGAGCCGCCGAAACGCATCGCCTTCATACAGTGCGTGGGCTCGCGCTGCGCCAAGCGTGACATCCTCTATTGCAGCCGCATCTGCTGCATGAATTCGATCAAGGACGCGCTTCTCATCGAGGAGCACTTTCCGACGTCTGAGCTTCTCATCTTCAACATCGACGTGCGCGCTTTCGGAAAGGGTTTCGAGGAGTTCTACCAGCGCTCACGCGGGCTGTCGAAGCTCCGCTACATCAGGGGCAAGCCGTCCAAAGTGACCGAGGCCGAGAACGGCGACCTCATCCTCAACTATGAGGACGTCGAGCGCGGCGTGATCGAGCGTGCACCCGTCGACATGATCGTGCTGAGCTCGGCGCTCGTGCCGTCCGAGGGAACTGACGAACTGTCGAGGACCCTCCGCGTCGACGTCGACAACGACGGCTTCATGAAGTCGAGGGACCAATGCGCCTACCCGCTCGACTCAACGCGTGAGGGCATCTACATCGCCGGGTGTGCGACCGGTCCCAAGGATATCACCGATTCCGTCGCCGAGGCGTCCGGGGCGGCGGCGCTGGCCGGGCGCCACGTGCTCAAGCATAAGCTCGAGCACGTGCACGAGGAGATCGAGCAGCTGGACGTCACCGGCACCCCGCGCGTTGGCGTCTTCGTCTGCCACTGCGGCATCAACATCGGCGGGGTGCTGGACGTGTCGAAGCTGACCGAGTATGCGGAGGCGCTGCCCGACGTCGCGCTGGCCGAGCACCTGCTCTTCGCCTGCGCCGAGAGCACGCAGCGCCAGATACAGGACAGGATCAAGGAGCACGGCCTCACGCGCGTGGTCGTCGCCGCATGTACGCCGAAGACGCACGAACCAGTCTTCAGAGAGGCGTGCGCGCGAGTCGGACTGAACCCGTATCTCGTCGAGATGGTCAACATCCGTGACCAGTGTTCGTGGGTCCACCACGATGCTCCGGTCGCCGCCACCGAGAAGGCCCGCGATCTGGTGCGGATGGCGGTGGCCAGGGCGCGGCTCCTCAAGCCTCTTGAGGAACGCGAGCTGGAAGTGGGACACGAGGTTCTGGTCGTCGGAGGAGGTATCGCCGGCATTCAGACCGGCATCGACCTGTCGCGGCGCGGCTTCGAGGTTCATCTTATTGAGAAGAGCCGCAAGCTCGGAGGTCGCGCGCGCGAGCTTGCGAGCGTCTATCCGACGGGCAAGTCGGGAAAGAAGCTCATTGAGGAGAAGGTTGCGGAGCTCAAGTCCTGCGGCGTCGATGTCAGGACCGGCACGACGGTCGGGAACGTCACCGGATTCGTCGGCAACTTCGACGTGACGCTGGCGCCCTCGAAGGGCGGCGAAGGGGAGAAGCTCGCCATCGGGAGCATCGTCCTCGCCATAGGCGCCGACCTCTACGAGCCCGACGGGGACTTCGGCTACGGCGAGGTCCCGAATGTTATCGGGAGCTCCGCGTTCGAGGGTGTGCTGGGGGCGAAGCGTGAGGCGACCTTCGACGGGAGACCGGTCGAGACCGTCGTGTTTGTCCAGTGCGTGGGCTCCAGGGGGCCGAAGGGCAACCCCGAGTGCTCGCGCTACTGCTGCCAGTCGGCCATCCGACAGGCGATACAGCTGAGGGAGAAGGGCGTCAATGTCGTCGTTCTCAACCGCGACGTCCGCGTCTACGGCCGCGGCGCCGAGGAGATGTACCGGCAGGCGCGCGGCATGGGAGTGACCTTCCTCAGGTACGACCCGGAGGACCCGCCTCGCGTAACGCGCGACGGCGACCGCGCGGTCGTGACCGTGCACGTGGGGGCGCGCGGTCTCGATGTCCGCATTCCCTCGGACGTTGTGGTCTTGTCGCTCGGTATGGTCCCGAAGAAGGCCGAGACCGAGGCGCTCAGGAACCTCCTCAAGATCCCGGTGGGTAGCGACGGGTTCCTTCTGGAACGTCACCCGAAGTTCGGTCCGGTCGAAACTAACACGGAGGGCATCTTCCTCGCCGGATGCGCCCAGTCTCCAAAGGACATCAGCGACTCGATAGCGCAGGCGTCGGCCGTGGCTTCAAAGATCGGCGCTCTGCTGTCGCGGGACACCATCACGCTCGAGCCGGTGACGTCCGTGATAGAAGCGCGTCTGTGCCGCTCGTGCGGTCAGTGCGTAGAGGTCTGCGAGTTCAACGCGATATCGATCAAGGAGCTGCCGGACGGACGGCGCGTCGCCGCAGTCAACGAGGCGCTCTGCAAGGGCTGCGGCACGTGTGCCGTAATCTGTCCGAGCGGGGCGGTCTCGATAAGGCACTTCACCGACGAGATGATAGAGACGATGGTCGAGGCCTACCTCGAGCCCACCGAGCGTCAGGGCTCCGCGTCGTGGCCGGAGGTTCCGAGTGAAACGCGCGACTGACGATGACGAAGCGACCGTGCGAGCAGGTCCCGGGGAGACGGTCGCCAAGAAGAGCGGAGGCTTCGAGCCGCGCGTCGTCGCGTTCGCGTGCAACTGGTGCAGCTACCCCGCGGCGGACGCCGCCGGCATCAACAAGATGCAGTACCCGCCGAACGCCCGCATCATCCGCGTGATGTGTGCGGGGCGGATTAACCCCTCGTTCGTGCTCAAGGCGCTCGAACTCGGGGCCGACGGCGTGCTGGTATCGGGCTGCCACTTCGCCGACTGCCACTACCTGTTCGGCGCCAAGCGTGCGGCAGAGCAGTTCGAGAAGACCGCGGCGCTGGTGAAGCTCTTGGGGCTGGAACCGGAGCGCGTGCGCTTCGAGCAGATCTCGGCGGCCGAGGCGCCCATATTCGTCAGAGTGATGCGGGAGTTTGTTGACGACCTGAAGAAGCTCGGTCCCAGCCCTCTGGCCGGGACAGCGACAGGCGAGCTGGACATCCCCGATGCGGTCGCGGTGGAGAGAACATGACAGCCGACCCGAAGAAGCCCTGCGCGTGCGGATCCGATTGTACCTGCGAATCGGAGGTTCGCGTGCGGATGCACGACGAGATGGCCGACGTCATCAGGAAATCCAGGGCCAGCCTCTGCTACGAGTGCGGGAAGTGCAGCGGCATTTGCCCCGTGGCGCGCTTCGACGCGAGCTTCTCACCCCGGTCCCTCCTGGTCCGCGCTGCCAGGGGCAAGGGCGACAAGCTCGTTCACGACGAGAGCGTCTGGTCGTGCCTGACATGCAAGCTGTGCGACACACGCTGTCCCGTCTCCATCGACTATGGACTTCTGATGAAGGCGATGCGCGCAACCGTGCGTCGCGAGGGCGGAGAGGGGACGTGCACGCACGGCGGAGCGGTCCAGTCGCTGACGCGGATCATGAAGGCTCGTACCCTTAAACAGGACCGCCTGGGGTGGATCGACGGTTCGCTCAAGACGAGGAAGAAGGGCGAGACGGTCTTCTTTGTCGGGTGCACGCCGTACTTCGACGTTCTTCTCTCAGAGACGGGCGCGTCGACACTCGACGGTACGAGGGGGGCGGTCAAGCTCCTGAACGCGGCCGGCATCACGCCCGCCGTTCTTCCTAACGAGCGCTGTTGCGGACACGACATGCTGTGGAGCGGCGACGTCGAGGGCTTCAAGATGCTCGCGTCCGAGAATCTCAGGATGCTCGAAGAGTCCGGCGCCAGGCGAGTCGTCTTCGCCTGTCCGGAGGGATACGCTCTCTTCAAGAGCGAGTACCCCGCCCACTTCGGGAAGCTCCCGTTCGAGGTGGCGCACATCACGGAGGTGCTCGCCGAGGCCGTCGGGGAGGGGAAGCTCTCTTTCTCCGAGGGGCCTCCGCTCACGGTGACGTTCCAGGATCCGTGCAGGCTGGGTCGGCACATGGGCATCTACGACGCTCCTCGCGCTCTGCTCGACGCCATGCCGGGCGTCACCCTGGTGGAGATGCGCAGGTCGCGCGAGCGCGCCATCTGCTGTGGGGTCGGCGGGTGGACCAACTGCACGTCCTTCACGAAACAGCTGCAGGCCGCGAGACTGCGGGAGGCCGCGTCCACGGGCGCCGGCGTCCTCGTGACGGCCTGCCCCAAATGCGAGATACACTTCAACTGCACGATGAATGATTCTGAGCTGAAGGACGAGGTCGATCTCGAGATCACGGATCTCCTGGCCCTGGCCGCGTCCAGGCTGGTGTAGCAGAGGGAGGGTGAGATGGCAACCGCGGGTGGGGGGAACGGCGACCTCCGTATCGGGGTCTTCGTGTGCCAGTGCGGATTGAACATCCAGGGCACCGTCGACTGCGCGAAGGTGGCGGAGTTCGCCGAGGGCCTCGACGACGTCGTCGTGGTCTACAACAACAAGTACACGTGCTCCGAACCGGGCCAGCTGGAGATCAAGAAGGCGATCGCGGAGAACGAGCTCAACCGCGTCGTCATCGCCTCCTGCTCGCCGAGGATGCATGAGCCTACCTTCAGAGCGGCGCTGGAGGGCGCGGGTCTCAATCCGTACCTTCTGGAGATGGCCAACCTGCGCGAGCACTGCAGCTGGGTGCACATCCACGAGCGCGAGGCGGCGACCGACAAGGCCAGGGATCTGGTCAAGCTGGCGGTCGCGCGAGCTCGCTTCCTCGAGGCGCAGGAGGAGATGGTCGTCCCGATCACGCAGCAGGCGCTGGTGGTGGGTGGTGGCGTGGCGGGCATCCAGGCGACGCTCGATCTGGCCGACGCCGGATACAAGGTCTTCCTGGTCGAGAAGGAACCGTCCATCGGTGGGATAATGGCTCAGATCGACAAGACCTATCCTACCATGGACTGCTCCATATGAATTCTCGGGCCGAAGATGGCGGATGTCGGTCGACATCCTAACGTAGAGCTTCTGGCTTACAGCGAAGTAGAGAGCGTCACCGGTTACGTGGGCAACTTCACGGTGACCGTGAGGAAGAAGGCGCGTTACGTCGACGTCAACGAGTGCACGGCCTGCGGCGACTGCGCGGACGTGTGTCCGATCGCCGTGCCCGACGAGTTCGAGTTGGGCCTGGCCACGCGGAAGGCCATCTACCAGCCGTTCCCTCAGGCGGTCCCCTCCGCCTACGTCCTGAATAACGACGAGTGCCTCGGAAACAACCCCATCGCGTGCGGGAAGTGCCTCGAGGTATGCGACAAGAAGTGCATCAACTACGACGACGCGGACGAGCTGGTCCAGATCGAGGTCGGCACCATCATCGTCTGCATCGGCATGGACGTCTACGACCCGACGGCGCTGGACGAGTTCGGCTACACGCGCTTCGAGAACGTCATCACGTCGATGGAGTTCGAGCGGCTCATCAACTCGGGCGGACCGACGGAGGGACATCTCGTCAGACTGACCGACCGGGAAGAGCCCAGGACGGTCGCGTTCATT
>JBDRFG010000153.1:0-3530 GCA_043819135.1 Candidatus Eiseniibacteriota bacterium
ATTTCCAGTCGCGCACCTTAAACCACTCAGTCACCTCTCCTCACTGACGACTGGCGGTGGGGGTGGGATTCGAACCCACGGTACCCAGAGGGTACAACGGTTTTCGAGACCGTCACGATCGACCAACTCCGTCACCCCACCTGGATCCGTCACTGCTGTTGAACGCCGACTAGGCCCCGCCGCTTCTGCGCAGCTCCGCGAAGAAGCGCGACAGGAGCGTGGCGCACTCTCCCTCGAGAACTCCGGACCTCACCGAAACTCTGTGGTTGAGAGCCGGATCGTCGGTGATGTTCCCGAGTGATCCGCAGTACCCCGATTTGGAGTCGGGACAGCCATAGACCAGGCTATCAAGTCTCGCCAGGACGATGGCCCCAGCGCACATTGGACAAGGCTCCATCGTAACGTAGATGGCCGCACCGGTCAAGCGCGAGGCCTTGAGCGTCCGACAGGCCGCGCCGATCGCCAGGATCTCGGCGTGCGCGGTAGGGTCGCCGAGGGCCTCCACGTGATTGTGTCCGCGGCCGATGACACGATCGTTGGCCACGACCACGGCGCCTACGGGGACGTCACCCTCGTCGAGTGCACCCTCGGCCTCCGCGAGAGCGACCTTCATCCACAGTTCGTCCTTGTCGATCTGGCCGCTCGTTCGGAACCTCCCCTCTCACGCTCACCTGCGAAACTACAACCTAGCAGCGGGTGATGTGCGTGTCAACCCCGCCCAAACGACTTGCCCAAACGACTTCGGCCCTCGGAACGCGGTGTTCGCGCCCGGGGGCCGTTCGTGCTCTTCGTCCGGCGTCAGTCGGCTAGTTCAGCCTCTCCTCACCGAACACAACGACTCGATTCTTGCCGAGCCCCTTCGCCCTGTAGAGGGCCTGGTCGGCGTGCTCGATGAGCTCACTCTTGCTGGACGCCTGCATGGGGAACGTCGCGATGCCGATGCTGATGGTGAGCCTTCCGCCGAGCATCTCTTCCTCACCCTCGAATTTCGATTCGTCTATCAGCTTCAGCAGCCTCTCGCCCATCCGCCTGGCCGAGTCGGCGCTGACCTCCGGAACGATAATGGCAAACTCCTCTCCGCCGTACCGCGCGGGGAAGTCGCAGTTCCTCGACGACTGCTTCAGGAGCTGTGACAGGCGCCTGAGCGCCAGGTCACCGGCCGGGTGTCCGTGTGAGTCGTTGTAGCTCTTGAAGTCGTCGATGTCTATCATCAGCAGACTAACGACCCTCTCGTAGCGTTCGGCCCTTGAGACCTCGGTCTCAAGAAGCTGGTGGAAGAAGCGGTGGTTGTAGAGTTCGGTCAGGCCGTCCTTGCGAGACAGCTCCTTGTAGAACTCACCCTCGGCTGCCCGCGCCTTGAGGACACGCTCTTCGACGGCGTTCCGGACAATGATCCTGATCTGGTCGATGTTGAAGGGCTTGGTGATGTAGTCCGCCGCTCCCAGCTTCATCGACTCCACCGCGGTCTCCATCGAGGCGTATCCCGTCATCACGATCACGCTCGGGCTGTAGGACAAGTCCTTCGTCGCCGCGACGACACCCAACCCGTCGAGCTCCGGCATGACGATGTCCGTCAGGACGATGTCGTACTCCGAGTCGTTCATCCGCTTCAGCGCTTCCTTGCCCGAGGCGGCGAGGTCTATGGTGTATCCCTCGTCCTTGAGGACCTCGTTGAGGAACTGCCGCATTATCTCCTCATCGTCCACGATGAGCAGGCGAACGGGCGACTTCTCCTCGCGCTCGTCCTTCTCGTCTGCGCTTCCGTCTATCTCTTCCGGAACGTTCAGCTGATCCACTAGACACTTCCCTCGCCCAGGTTCCCACTGCCAGTGCGCCGGGCGCGCGGCAGAAGAACGGTGAAGGTCGACCCTACTCCGACCTTGCTCTCTACGTCGATATCGCCGCCGTGGTCCTTGACGATGCCGTAGCTGACCGACAGGCCCAACCCGCTCCCCTCGCCAACCTTCCCGGTCGTGAAGAACGGTTCGAAGACCCTGATGAGGTTCTCATCCGAGATCCCGCAGCCCGTGTCACCGAAACTGACCGCGACCGCCTCGCCGCCTGAATCCTTCCGTTCGGTCCGAGAGCTCTTTACCGACAGACGCCCGCCCGACTGCATCGCCTTCCGTGCATTCAGGATTATGTTCGCGAACACCTGCTGCAGCTGTCTCGGGTCACCGATCACCTCGAGTTCGCCGTCCGCAAGGTCCATCTTAAGTTCTATTCCCCTACTGGACAGCTCGCGACTGGTGAAGCCGAGCGTCTCCTCGATGAGTTCGTTGACGTCCACCTCGGTCGAGGCGCAGCGGGAGGTCTGCGAGAAGCGCACAAGGCTCTCGACTATCTTCGTGCAGCGTTTGGCGCCGCCCTCGATGAACGAGAGGTGGCCCGCGACCCTGGTAATATCGTCCTGTGTCAGAGAAGCGATGTCGGCGTCCTTCAGCATTTCGAGGTCGTACTGCGCGTAGCCCAGTATCCCCGCGAGAGGGTTGTTCAGTTCGTGAGCGACGCCGGCGGACAGCTCACCGACCGCGGCAAGGCGACCTGACTGGACGATCCTCGTCTGCATGTCCTTGAGTTCTCGCGTTCTTTCCTCGACTCGTCGCTCCAGATCTTCGTTAAGCGATTCAAGCTCTTCCCGGGCTTCGCTCAGCTCCCTGGTCCGCTCGTCGACCTCTACCCCCAGCTGCTCGCTCCATCTTTCCGCCGCGCGACGGGCGGCCTCCAGCTCCTCGTAGAGCCGCGCCGTGTTGACGACCTTCCCCACCTGAGTGCCGATCGTCATCAGCAGTTCCCTCGTGGGCTCGTCGAAGGCCTTCGGCTGATCGCTCATTATTGAGAGGACCCCGACGAGCTTGTCCTCCGCCACGAGGGGTACGCCCACCCAGGACCGCACTTCGAGACTCTTGCTCTCGGCTCGGTCCGCTACCGACAGTTCGAGCGACAGGGTCTTCTCTTTTCGCAGGTCGGGAACGTAGAGCGGTTCGCCGTTCGTGACCACCCAGCCGGCGAACGAATCGCCGATCGGAGCCGTCCTCGAGGACACGTCACAGTCATCAAGTATGCACGTCCTGACATCGAGGCTGCCGTTCTCCACGTCGCAGAGGGCCACCGAGATCACCGGGGCTGAGAGCTGCTCCTTGGTGTGCAGGTGGATGAGGCGGACAAGAGCATCCAGCCTGACGGCGCAGGTCAGCGCGCCACCAACGGTGTTCAGCGTCTTCAGTTCGCTCACCCTGTCGAGCAGCGACTGCTGCGTCTCCCATAGCTTCTGACCCGCAGCGCTCGAGATGATGAGGACAACCACCAGAAGCGGGAACGTCGCCGGCTCGCCGGGTATGTACGAGGCAACAAGCAGAAGGGCCAACGGAAGCATCGCCAGCTCGACGATGACGCCGCGTCCGGACAGCCACCTGAGGTACCGCTTGAACCGTCCGCTCGCGCGGTCCTCGAGTGATGCATCAAAGACGCTGGTTATGAAGGCGAAGGTAGCGAACATGATGACGAGTCTGCCGGCGACGACGAGCGAG
>JBDRFG010000154.1:0-8687 GCA_043819135.1 Candidatus Eiseniibacteriota bacterium
GCTGGTCGTGCGCTTCTACAACGAGAGCTTCTCGGACGAGTTGAAGGAGGAGCTGCAGCTCGCAGGGTTCCTCGGGTTCTTCTCGAGCTTCGTGCGTCAGGTGGGCGCGATCGACTTCCACAGCGTTCGCTTCTACGACCCTCCGAGAGACGACGCGACGGTGATCACCTTCCGCGACATGAACTTCGACGCGTGGAAGGCGTTCTCGCTCCGCTACGCCGAAGGGGAGAAGCCGGACGGGTTGCTGGTCGGCTTCACCATCAACCAGGCGCGGACGCCGTCCGATGTCGAGCCGGAGGGTCCGCTCACGGAGAACGACGCCATCGCGCAGCTCTGGCCGTTCCTTGACCGGCTGTGCGAGATGGAGTTCTTCTCGGGGACCGTGATGATCGCGAAGGGCGACGAAGTGCTACTCGCGGCCAGCTGCGGCGAGGCGAGCAAGAGATTCCACGCGCCCGTCGAGCTGGACACCAAGTTCAACATCGGTTCCATGAACAAGATGTTCACGTCGACAGCCATCATGCAGCTCGTTGACAAGGGGCTCCTGTCGGTCGACGGCCCCATCAGCAGGTACGTTGACGAGACGTGGCTGCCGAGGGAGGTCACCGACGTCGTGACCGTGCACCACCTGCTCTCGCACACGTCGGGGCTCGGCAGCTACTTCACCGACGAGTGGGACGCGCAGTCGAGGAAGCTCTACCGTGAGCTCGACGACTACAAGCCTCTCTTCGCGAGCGACACGCTGGCGTTCGAGCCGGGCCTCCAATGGGAGTACAGCAACTCCGGGGTGTTCCTGCTGGGTGTCGTCATCGAGAGCGTGACGGGCGAGAACTACTTCGACTACATCCGCGAGAACATCTACGCCCCGGCAGGGATGAAGAACACGGACTGCTACGACATGGACTGCCCGATCGAGAACCTGGCCATCGGCTACTGGCCGTCGGACGAGTGCGCCGGGGGCTGGAAGAACAACCTCTACGAGCACGTCATCCGCGGCGGTCCCGCGGGCGGCGGGTTCTCGACGGCGCCGGACCTGATCGCGTTCGCGCGGGCGCTCGAGAAGGGGCTGCTGCTGTCGAGGGCGTCGCGGGAGCTGATGTGGACCGAGCAGTTCGATGCCGAGCGCCCGTACGGGTACGGGTACGGCTTCAGCCTGCGCGAGGGGCCGGCGGGGAAGGTCGTCGGGCACGGCGGCGGGTTCACGGGGATCAACGCCAACCTCGACATGTTTCTGGACAAGGGCTACATCGTCGCGGTGCTGACGAACCTGGACGGCGCGGGAGCGGCGGTGGATTCGAAGATCGCTGAGTTGCTGGGGAGGGTGGAGTAGGTACCGCGCTGCGATGACGCACAGGGAGGAAGCCATGAACACTGCTACTCGAGCATGCGCGTTCAGCGTTGCAGCCGCACTTGTGCTGATTGCGGCAGGGACCGCGACGGGTGCGACCTACACCATCAGGCCGGACGGGACCGGGGACTTCCCGACCATCCAGGCGGCGGTCAACGCCGCCGTCGATGACGACATCATCGAGCTGATAGACGGGACGTACACAGGCGACGGCAACAGGGACATCCAGGTGCCGTCCCGGCCCATCGCCATCCGGTCGCAGAGCAACAGCTACGAAAGGTGCATAATCGACTGCGAGGGGAGCGCGCGCGCCGAGCACCGCGGGTTCCACTTCCAGACGAATGTTGGCACCGGCAACCCGATGCTCCGGGGGATCGGCATCATCAACGGGTACACGACGATGAGCGGCGGCGGCATCTGGGTCGAGGGGGCGAGCCCTGAGATAAGGACCTGCGCCGTGGAGATGTGCACCGCAGCGGGCAGCGGCATCAGGGGGGGCGGGATCTACGTCAGCGACGGCGCCGATCCCGACTTCTACTTCTGTGTGGTCAGTCAGAATTCGGCGGACGACGGCGGCGGCGTGGCGATCGTGAACTCGGGCTGCCTGTTCTGGGACAGCGAGATCGGTGACAACACCGCTACCAATACCGGTGGCGGGGTCTACATCCAGAGCACCGAGAGCATCACTTTCAGCTACAGCGACATCGTCAGCAACACCTCTCCGAGAGCCGGTGGGGTCCGGATGCTCGGTTCCAGCACGAGCTTCTTCAACGACAACATCAGCAGGAACGAGGCGACCAGCGGTCACTCGGGCGGCGTGTGGCTTCAGGACGGGCATTTGGGCACCTGCACGATCGTTGAGAACTCGGCGACAGAGGGAGGTGGAGGGGTTCACTGCGAGGACGGAAGCGGGTCAATCGACCGCTCCATTATCGCGTTCACGGAGGGCGGCTACGGCGTGGCGGCTACCTCAGGGAACGCGCCGACTCTGACTTGCTGCGACGTCTTCGGCAACGCCGGGGGCAACTACGACTCGGTCGTCGGTGACCAGACGGGGCTCAACAACAACTTCTCGGAGGACCCGGAGTTCTGCGACCGCGACAACGCCGACTACAGGCTGTTCGACACGTCGCCGTGCCTGGCGGCCAACAGCCCCTGCACTCAGTCTGTCGGTCGCTGGGGCCAGGGCTGCGACGATCCGGTGGAGGGGATGAGCTGGGGGAGGTTGAAGGGGATGTACAGGTAGCGCAGGGTTGTCCGGCCAGAGGCTTGGGACTGTCCCAACTGCCCGGACGACCCGCTGCGTCCGCGGCAGTTCGGCCAGTACTCCACGCCGGTGACGAGCGCCAGCACGAAGTAGACAGGCTCCCCTCATGTAGTCCAGCTGAAACACGGTGGAGACCTTCGTCCCGGGGTTTGCGGCCTTGACCGCATCGTAGATCTTCCTGTACGGCTCCACGACGTCGTCGAACGCTTCCTGACCGCACTCTTCCCGCACTCTGCTGACTTCTACCCGAGCGCGCCCGTTGACAGGCGAGCGGCGAGTGCAGCCGCCCCCAGGGGACAGTGACCAAAACCTAGGAGAGTTGACCTGTCATGAGAACGGATGTACAATCCAGATGGGTGATAGTCACTCGCTACTACCTGTGGCCGGCGCCTCAGCGCAGCAACGGCACCGCGCTTGGCCCGGGGAGGGGGCTCTGAGAGCAGGAGAGGGGAATCCCTGATGGCAACGGCTAAGGCAGTCCTCCGAATCTCCGCGGCGATGATTCCTCTGCTCGCGGTGGCTGTCACAGCGTGCGCAAGCGGTCCTGTCGGCGACGTCTGGACGGACTACGATGACCGCTACGCGATCATCGTCACGGGCGGCGATACCAGCAACGTAGACGCCGAGCTCTACGGTTACTACTGGGCGGACACCTACGGCATGCATGAGGAGCTGCTCGACCGCGGGTTCGTTGCCGACAACATCTACTTCCTGTCCTGGGGCGACAGCGCGGATGTGCACCCTGCGGCGGTAGATACGATCAGTAACACGGTGAACATCCAGGCGGCTTACACCTGGGCGCAGGGCGTGTGTACCGCGGACGATCTGCTCTACGTCTACTGGGTAGACCACGGCGCCCACGATTCCCTCTACGTTCACACATACTTCGTCACACACGACGGGTACATCAGAGACGACGCTCTGGGCACGATGACGCAGGCGGTCACGGCGAAGCAGATCCTCGGGGCTTACAACCCCTGCTTCAGCGGTGGCATCGTCGACGATCTCTCGGGCCCCGGCATCATCACCGCCACGTCGCAGGACTCCGTCACCGCCAACAGCTGGGGCTGGGCGGGGAAGTGGCGGCACGCCCTCCGCGGCGGGACCGCCAGCGATCCATCCGACACGGACGCCGACGGCCACGTCTCCATGACGGAGGCCTACGTATGGGTGGCGGCCCTGTCACCCGAGCACCCGAAGTTCGACGACAACGGGGACGGCACGGGCGCCGAGTGGCCGGGTGCCGCGTACGACCCCGCCGACCCCACGAAGGACGGGTATCTCGGCAGGAGATACTCCCTCGACGGGTGGATGGACGCGTCGTTCCTTCACGCCGACGGCACAGGCGACTATGCGAACATCCAGGCCGCGGTGACCGCGAGCAGCACCGGGGATGCCATTGTTCTGTACGAGGGAACGTACCAGGGGGCCGGGAACCGCGCCATCGACTACGGCGGCAAGGGTATCAGCATCCGGTCGATGAGCTTCGAGCCCACCGACACCGTAATAGACTGCCAGTATCTCGACCGTGGGTTCAAGTTCTGGAGCGGGGAGACCTCGTCGGCCACCCTCGAGGGCGTCACGGTGAAGCGGGGTGATCCCGGGTCTCTCTCGGGCGGCGGAATGCACTGCAACTACAGCTCGTCTCCGACCATCAACAACTGCCGATTCAGCGACAACCGCGCGCAGTGGTACGGCGGCGCCGTCGCCGCGGAGGGCGGATCCTCGCCGACACTCACCGATTGCGTGTTCCTCTCAAACTACGTGCAGAACGCCGCGGGCAAGGGAGGGGCGATCTGGGGCAAGGGAGGGGGCAGTGCGGACCTGGTTGGCTGCACTCTCTACTGGAACACCGCCTTCGACGGGAGCGGGATATGTTTCGAAGACACCTCCAGCGCTTCTATCTCACGGACGATCATCGCGGCCGGGGTCGGGGGAGAGGCCGTCTCGTGCTCGGCAACGGCAGAGCCCACGCTGAGCTGCAGCGACATCTACGGGAACGCCGGAGGCGACTGGAGCAACGACATCGCCGACCAGTTCGGAGCGAGCAACAACATCCGTGTGGACCCGCTGTTCTGCGACGCGGCGAGCGGCGACCTGACGCTTTGCACGGACTCGGCCTGCATGCCGGCCCAGAGCCCCTGCGGGTCGCTGATCGGCGCTCTTGGCACGGGGTGCACGGCCTGCAGCGTCACGGCCACGGTCACCGGTCATCCCGACGGGGCAGCGCTCTGCGCGGGCGAGCCCGTCACGTTCACGGTCGTGGCGACGGGCACGCAGCCTCTGAGCTACCAGTGGCGGAAGGGTGGCTCGCCCATCGGCGGGGCCACGTCCACCTCATACTCCATCCCTTCGACGGTGACTGGGGACGCCGGCAGCTACGACGTGGTGGTGACCAACTTCTACGGCTCCGCGACCAGCAATGCCGCGGTGCTGGCAGTCGATGTCCCGCCCGTGGTGACGGACCACCCGGACGACGTGCAGCCCTGTGACGGCGGCGCTACCGTCTTCAGCGTCATCGCGAGCGGTGGCAGCGCGACGGCCCCGCTCGGCTACCAGTGGCGGAGGAACGGGACGAACATCCCGGGCGCGACCGGCAGTTCCTGTCCGATCTCGCCCGTGGGCACCGGCGACGCGGGGGACTACGACGTCGTCGTCACCAACGTGTGCGGCACGGACACGAGCGCGACGGCGACAATGACGGTCCACACGGCGGCGACGATCTCGCAGCACCCTGTGAGTCAGACGATTTTCGAGGGCAACCCGGTCACGTTCAGCGTGACCGCCACGAGTTCACTGCCGGTGACCTATCAGTGGCGCAAGGACGCATTCGACGTCGACGGCGCGACCGGGACCACGTTCACGATCAGCGCAGTTACACCGGCGGACGCCGGGAGCTATGATCTCAGGATTACCAACTTCTGCGGGACGGTCATCAGCAATGCGGCCACGCTGACGGTCACGTCGGCCCCGAGCATCGCTACGCACCCACAGAGCCAGGCCATATGCCCCGGGGATCCTGTCCTGTTCGCGGTGGAGGCCACGGGCACACCGCCCCTGGGGTATCAGTGGCGCAAGAACGGAACGGACATCCTCGGCGCGACGGGCAGTACCTACAGCATAGCCTCCGTCGGCTCGAGTGACGTAGCCAACTACGACGTCGTCGTGACGAACGCCTGGGGCTCGGCCACGAGCAACGCGGCGGCGCTCACGCTCGGTGGTCCCCCGGTCATAAGTCAGCACCCATACAGCGGGGAGGTCTGCAGGGGCCACGCGATGGGCCTGCGCGTGATGGCCAGCGCGTCTCCGCCCGAGTCCTACCAGTGGCGCAGAAACGGCGTCGCGCTCAGCGACGACGGCCGCATCCAGGGTTCGGCGACGGACTCGCTCACCATCGACCCTGTCCAGCTGGGCGATGCCGGCAACTTCGACGTGTTCGTGGCGAACGACTGCGGCTCCGTGACGAGCCTCAGTGCGAGCATCGCGGTTCTTCCCTCGCCGCTCTACGTGCCGGACGACTGCGCGACCATACAGGCGGCCGTGGACTCCGTCTGTCCCTACGGTGGCGTTGTCATTCTGAGGGACGGAATCCACACGGTCTCTGACACCAACGGCGTCGATTTCCGAGGGAAGGCGATAACCGTGCGGTCGGAGAGCGGAGACCCGTCGACTTGCACGATCAACTGCATGGGTGCGGGACGCGCGTTCATCTTCAAGTCGGGCGAACAGAGGGACAGCAAGCTCAAGAACCTGACCATCATCAACGGAAGCATCACGGGGGACGGCGGTGCCGTCCTGTGCACCGCGTACTCCAATCCCACGATCGAGAACTGCGTCTTCCGACTGAACTCGACCCGGGGCAACGGCGGCGGAATCGCCTGTGTTAACTCCGCTCCGATGATAACGGGGTGCTTCTTCGGACAGAACTCTGCGCTCGGAAACGGCGGCGGGATCTCCGAGGTACTGACGTCGGCCGGGGTCCGGGACTGCACGTTCTCCGGCAACACGGCCGGCTCAATGGGTGGTGGCCTCTACGGCGCAGCGTGCGGCGACCCATGGATCGAGTACTGCACGTTCTACGGGAACGCGGCCCCGACGGGAGGTGGTATCTGCGTCGCTCAGTCCGCGTACGCGCAGATCAGGAACTGCATCATGTCCTTCAGCACCCAGGGCGCTGGCGTGCAGTGCGCAAGCGGAGCCGGGGCGTGGCTGACGTGCACCAGCATCTTCGGCAACGCAGGCGGCGACTGGACGGTCCCATGCCTCATGGCTCAGACTCCTCCCGCCAACAACAACGTGCTCGGCAATCCCATGTTCTGTGCGGCTGCGGTGGAGGACTTCACTATCAGCAGCGCCTCTCCATGCTACGACCCGATGACGTGCGGTCTGATCGGCGCGTGGCCGGTAGGCTGCGGGTCTCAGGTGAACACCCGGTGGTGGGGCGACACGGGCAACTGGAGCAACCACGCGAACTGGAGCGGGGGTGAGCCGAACTCCTTCTACGTCGCGGCCATCAGCAACGGAGGAACGGCCGAGATCACGGACCCGGGTGAATCCTGCATCGAGCTATGGGTGCCTGATGGCACGGGGCCGGACGGCAACGTGTTGATGTCCTCCGGCAGCCTCACCGCAGGGCTCATATCCATAGGCGACGGCGGTTTCCGGCTCACAGGAGGCGACCTGTTGACGGACGACCTCCAGATCGGCGTGAGCGACGGGAGCGGCAGCTTCACGCAGGACGCCGGGACGTGTACCGTCGGCAATCTGCTGACTGTAGGCCTGAGCGGCCCGGGAGCCTACGATATGGCCGGCGGAGCCCTGACAGCGGATCAGGTCTGGGTCGGACCCTCTCCGTGCACGCTCAGCATACGCGCTCCGGCGGCCTCGATCAGCATATACAGCGGGCTAACGTTCTGGCCTCAGGCCGTGTTCAGCGCCGTCAGCGGCGTGACGGTCGACATCACGGGCCCCGGCGGCTACTTCTCGAACATGACAACCGATCCGGCGACGGTCGCGGGCCTCGAGAGCCTCACACTGCTCTTCGAGGGCGGGATCGGATTCGGCTCGCTGGAGGTCGGAGGCGAGGACCTCGGTCCTGTGCCGGAGGGGCTTGAGAACAACTTCGCTCTGGACGCCCTTGTCTTGGGTGACGCCGATGTGGGTGAGCTCATGCTCGACGACCTCATCGACAACCGGCCTGCGTGGACCGGGAGCGAGGCGCAGTACGTGCGGTACCTGGAGATTGGTCCCGGCTCAAGTCTCGACCTGAACGGCCTCAACCTCTACTACCTGACGGCATCGATAGATGCAGCCGCTACTATCATCCCGAACGGGGGGACTCTGACGCAGGTCGGAGCCACCCCCGTGGAGGGATCGCTCTTCGGGAGCGTGACCGACGCGGGCACCGCGATGCTCCGGTGGACGGTCGAGTCGCTCGGCGACATTGAGGGGTTCGACGTGCTGCGCGCGACGTCGCGCGAGGGAGCGTTCACGAAGATGAGCGGCGAAGTCATCGCACCGTCCTCGCCGTGCAGCTACGAGGACAAGAGCGTGTGGCCGGAGACCACGTTCTGGTACGAGGTTAGAGCGCGGCTCGCCGGCGGTGGCCAGGATGCGCTTCGAGGGTCGCCGATCAGTGTGACGACAAGCGGGCGGCTCACGGCGATGCTGTATCGCCCGGTCCCGAACCCGTTCAGCTCTGCAACCACGCTCCGGTTCGACGTCCCGAACCACGCGAGCAGGGTCCGTCTGGCCGTTTACAACATCGCAGGTCGCCTCGTGAAGACTCTCGCGGGCGATGAGACAGGACGCGGCCGTCACTCGGTCGAGTGGGGAGGGACGGATGAGCACGGGCGCCGCGTTTCGCAAGGGGTGTACTTCGCACGACTGGAAGTCGGCGCGGAGCTCCGTAGCCAGAAGATCGTGGTGATCCGATAGTATCATATGACACCGGGAGGGGTGTGGGGAGGTGATGAGAGCAAGGCTCATCGTACGCCGGTGACGGGCGTAACTGCAAGCTCTGTCGGCGCCTCCTTGTTGGTGTTGGGGGTATTGCGGGACACGGGGTGATCT
>JBDRFG010000155.1:0-4074 GCA_043819135.1 Candidatus Eiseniibacteriota bacterium
CCCGAACAAGCCCTACGATATGAAGGACGTCATCACGCGCGTCGTAGACGACGGCGACTTCATGGAGGTCCACAAGGACTTCGCGAGGAACATGGTCGTGGGGTTCGCGCGATTCGACGGCCGCCCGGTGGGCATCGTCGGTAACCAGCCCGCGGCGCTGGCGGGGGTTCTCGACATCGACTCGTCGGTCAAGGGCGCGCGGTTCGTCCGGTTCTGTGATGCGTTCAACGTTCCCATCGTGACGTTCACCGACGTGCCGGGGTTCCTGCCGGGAACGGCCCAGGAGTTCGGCGGCATCATCAAGCACGGCGCTAAGCTGCTTTACGCCTATTGCGAAGCGACCGTGCCCAAGATCAACGTCATCACGCGGAAGGCATACGGTGGCGCCTACGTCGTCATGAGCAGCAAGCACATCCGGGGCGACGTCAACATCGCCTGGCCGACCTCCGAGATCGCGGTGATGGGAGCCGAGGGCGCGGTCAATGTGCTCTACAGAAGAGAGCTCGGTGGGGCCGACGACCCCGCTGGTCTGCGCAAGGAACTGACGGACGATTTCGTCGAGCGATTCGGCAACCCCTATATCGCCGCGGCCGCCGGGTTCGTCGACATGGTCATCAAGCCGCGTGACACGCGGCCCGTCATCATAGATTCACTGAGGATGCTGGCGAACAAGCGGGACTCGAACCCGCCGAAGAAGCACGGGAACATCCCGCTGTAGTGGGGCTCGGTGGCGGGACGCCCGTCGCCCTGGGGCGGACGCGGTGGCGGGCGAGCGCATCCCCTTGGGCGGGGCGCTCCGCTCCATCACCTTCGTCGCGCCGGAGTGGCGCGACTCGGTTCTGAGCCCGCCTGCGGGGATCCGCTCGCCCGCAGCTCGACAGGGACGCACCGGCGTCCCCGGACAGACGCGGAGACACGATGTTCAAGAAGGTGCTCATAGCGAACAGAGGCGAGATAGCCGTCAGGATCATACGGGCCCTGACGGAGATGCGCATCACGTCAGCGGCCATCTACTCCGAGGTCGACAGGTCGTCGCGCCACGTGCGCTACGCGGACGAGGCCTACCTCATCGGTCCGCCACTGCCCGCCGAGAGCTACCTCAAGATAGATGCGATCGTCGACTTGGCCCTCCGGATCGGCGCCGAGGCCATCCACCCGGGCTACGGCTTCCTCGCGGAGAACGCGGGGTTCGCAGCCGCCTGCGAGAAGGCGGGTGTCGTGTTCATCGGCCCGTCGAGCGAGACCATCGCCCTGGTCGGTGACAAGATGCAGGCAAGGAAGACGATGGTCGCCGCCGGCATCCCGGTCGTCCCGGGCGGCGACAGGCCGCTCTCCGACATTACCGAGATCGAGGCAGAGGCCGACCGCATCGGCTTCCCGGTGATGATGAAGGCCGCGGCGGGCGGCGGCGGCAAGGGCATGCGCGTCGTTCGTGAGCGGTCGCAGCTGGCGGCCGCGGCGAAGGCCGCGCGTTCCGAGGCGGGATCCGCGTTCGCCGACGACCGCATCTACCTCGAGAAGCTCATCGAGAACCCGCGCCACGTCGAGTTCCAGATCATGGCCGACTCGTACGGCAACGTGGTGCACCTGGGCGAGCGCGAGTGCTCCATTCAGCGGCGTCACCAGAAGCTCGTGGAGGAGTCGCCGTCCGTGGCGCTCACGCCGTCGCTGCGCGCGAAGATGGGGGAGGCGGCCGTGGCGGCCGCGAGGGCGTCCAGATACGTCAACGCGGGGACCGTGGAATTCCTCCTCGACAAGAACAGGGAGTTCTACTTCCTTGAGATCAACGCTCGGCTGCAGGTCGAGCATCCTGTCACCGAACTCGTGACCGGCATAGACCTGGTGCGCGAACAGCTGCGCGTCGCGGCCGGAGAGAAGCTCTCCTTCACGCAGCTCGAGGTCACCAACAGAGGGGCCGCGATCGAATGCCGCATCTGCGCGGAGGACCCCGAGAACAACTTCTTCCCCTCGACCGGGGTGATCGAGCGCATGAGAGAACCCGGCGGCCCCGGCGTTCGTGTCGACAGTTGCATCTTCATGGGTTACGACGTGCCCATCTACTACGATCCCCTCATCTCGAAGCTCCTCACGTGGGGCAAGACGAGAGAAGAAGCCATCGAGCGCATGCAGCGAGCGCTGTCCGAGTACATCATCGAGGGCATAAAGACGACGATCCCGTTCCACAAGGCTGGAATGGAGAGCGAGGCGTTCCGGAACGGAGAGTTCGACACCGGCTTCGTCGACGAGGTCTTCTTCCCCAACTACGCGGGAAGGAAGCCGTCGGCTCCCGATATCGCGGCGATCGCGGCCGCGCTCATCGCCGACTCCGAGCGCGGGCAGCACAAGCGGGAGCGCGACGGGGACGGGTCCGGCGGCTCGGGACGGAGCGGCTGGAAGCCGCCGCCCGGCAGCAGGGCGTGGGGCGGGTGGCAGTTGCACCAGAAGTGAACGTGCGCAGGGGCGTTCTGATGGACGGTTTCCCGGCACGACGGAAGAAGGTGACGCCGTGAAGTACAGGGTCCGCATAGAGGATGAGGACATAGACCTCGAGGTGAGGCACTCGGGCGATTCCACCGAGGTGACGCTGGGCGACCGCACCATGGCCGCCGACCTCGTGCGTATCGCGGGCTCGCCGGTCTACTCCCTCGTGCTGGACGGCAGGTCCTATGAGGTGTCGGCGCACCGCCGGGACGGGCGGTGCGAACTCGTCATCGGCGGAGAGAACTACCACGCGTCCGTGATGGACGAGAGGGCCATGAGAATCGCGGAGGCGACCGGGGATACGGGCGGGCAGCAGTCTGGCGAGACCGTGCACGCGCCCATGCCGGGTATCGTGGTGGGGATAGCCGTCGAGGTCGGATCCGAGGTGCAGCCGGGCCAGGGAGTCGTGACGCTCGAGGCGATGAAGATGGAGAACGAGCTTACGAGCGCGGTCGAGGGTGTCGTCAAGGAGATCAAGGTTGAGATCGGCCAGGGTGTGTCCCAGGGCGAGCCTCTGTTGGTCATAGAGTAGTCGCGCGGCGGCCGCCCGTCGGCGGTCGCGCTGCTGGACGGAGAGCAACTGTGGGCGGAAGCGGCGAGAACAAGAAGCGCTGGGAGGGCGGGACGCTCAAGAAGACGCTCGAGCGTTTTCCGGAGCGGAAGAGCGAGTTCACGACGGGCTCGGGCCTGCCGGTTAGCGGTGTCTACGTCCCGAACGACGTGCCCAGCGGGACTCACGGTTCGGACGGAGGCCCGGACGACACCCTCGGGCTTCCGGGCGAGTTCCCGTTCACGCGCGGAGTCCAGCCGACGATGTACCGCGGCCGGTTCTGGACGATGAGGCAGTACGCCGGGTTCGGCACCGCCGCCGAGACCAACGAGCGTTTCCGGTACCTGCTCGAGCAGGGACAGACCGGTCTCTCGGTGGCCTTCGACCTGCCGACGCAAATGGGCTACGACGCCGACCACGAGATGGCCGAGGGCGAGGTCGGCAGGGTGGGGGTCTCCATCTGTTCCGTCGAGGACATGAAGGCGCTCTTCGACGGCATCCCGCTCGGCGACGTCAGCACTTCGATGACCATAAACGCGACCGCCCCGCTGATCATGGCGATGTATCTGGTCGCCGCGGAAGAGACCGGCGTCGACTTCGGCAAGCTCCGGGGCACCGTGCAGAACGACATACTAAAGGAGTACGCGGCGCGCGGGACCCACGTGTTCCCGCCCAAACCGTCGGTCCGGTTCGCGATGGATCTCTGCGCCTACTGCGCCGAGCACGTTCCCAGGTGGAACACGATGTCGATCAGCGGCTACCACATCCGCGAGGCGGGCGCCACGGCAGTGGAAGAGCTGGCGTTCACGCTCGCGGACGGCATCGCCTACGTCGAAGTGGCGAAAGAGCGCGGGCTCGACCTGACGACCTTCGCATCGCGCCTGTCGTTCTTCTTCGACTCACACAACGACCTCTTCGAGGAGGTCGCGAAGCTCAGGGCGGCCCGCAGGATGTGGGCGCGCATCGTGAGGGACCGTTTCGGCATCGACTCGCCGCGCGCGCAGATGATGCGGTTCCACACGCAGACGGCCGGCTGCACCCTG
>JBDRFG010000156.1:0-5679 GCA_043819135.1 Candidatus Eiseniibacteriota bacterium
GATTCTCGAGGTCAGTGATGGAGGCAGTGGATTCGGAGGCTCGCGCCGGTTGAGGTGGCAGGAGGACACAGAGGGCGACCCCCAAGAGGAAGACGCGCACCAACCCTGTCAGGCGGTGACTCTTCATTCGTGCCACGCTCCCCTGCGTCTCTGTTTGCGCGCTCCGTGTCTACGCTAGACCAAATGGACCGGTCGAGCCCGACCGTTCCATATCACTTCAGGACAACAAGCCTGCCCTCTCCCGAGTAACTCGCCGTCTCAAGCCTGTAGTAGTACACGCCTGAAGCAACGGAATGACCGTCGCTGTCGAGCCCGGACCACTGCACTCTCTTCTGACCCGGGGCTTCCTCCGTGTCGACCAGTTCCGTCACAAGCCTTCCGCTCACATCGTAGATGGCGAGCCTGACGTGCCCGGGTTTCGGCAGATCGTATCGCAGTGTCGTGCTGCCGCTGACGGGGTTTGGATACGCCCGATAGAGGCAATACGCGGTTGGAATCTCCGGGTCGGGGCCACCTGTTTCCACAGGGAAGGACAGATTGAACTCAACCAGTGACTGATCACCTCGCCAGAAGACCGTCTCTGGATCGGTTTCCACAGTGGCGCCGTTGTAGTAGAACGTGATCTTGTCCCCATACTCGGCGCCTTCATCGGTCTCCGGCGTATACGGGTCATCGCCGTAGATCGGCATGAATCCGTAAATCCCGTCATCGCGGGTCACGAACTCTCCACAGACGACGCCCTGAGGATCGTACGCCTGGATGAACTCGCCGGACGGCACGGGTTCACCTTCCTGCGCCACGACGCCGTAGAAACTGTCCCACCACGCTGTCGGTGTGTAGTCCCGCTCGTTCGTGCCCCCCGCGAGAACGGCGTCGGCTCGCGGAGGAGCCTGACCTCGTCCACCTGGAAGGAAGTCGTACCGGAGAACCCCAAGATACCCCATCTTGATCCAGTACCCGAAGCCGTTCGCAAGATGCGTCAGCGTGCTGAATCCGCTGCCCGGAACGTAGACTCCGGCACCCTCGTCGAAGCCGCTGACGTACGAGTAGAGAGCGTCGATCGACCCGAGCGCCCTTTCCACGTCTCTGGTCTCCTCGGGCAGGTAGCTCACGAGGTTCCAGTTCTGCTCCAGTGGCATCGGTGTGTCGCCCCAGAAGCGGTCCCCGACAACCACGAGAGTGTCCGCACGCCGCGTCTTGATCCAGTAGCCGTGCCGCGGGTCCATCTCCCAGAGGTCACTCTGCCCGGGCAGTTCGGGATCGTACGTCCTGGCCCCTCCCCACTCCTGATCGAACGAACTCACGACGACAACGTTCGTGTCCGCGAGGAGCGGAGCGAGGATGTCTTCGATACCCGTGGAATCGGGAACCCGATTGAACGAGATCAGGTTCCACGACTCATCCAGGAAGAGGGTGTCGTTCCGCGTCGCCTGAGCGTGTAGCTCGACGTGCAGCACGGCGCCGTCACCCGGCCACACCGGCTCGTCGGGCCCCGTCGGCTGGGCGAGTTCGCCATTGATCCGGAACGTGAGCGTGTCCCCCGCCGAGGCGCCCTCATCGACGTCCGTGGTCGTGGCGTCGTCACCATAGACGTGCATGAATCCGTAGTGGCCGGGGATTCCGACGTAGTAGGCCCCGCAGAGGATGTCGTCGGCGTCCTGGGCCGTGACGACGTCGCCGACCTCCACAGGCGAGCTTTCGAACAGCGTGCCCTCGCCGTAGAAGTTCGCGCTCGTGTTCGTGAGGTAGAAGTGCGGCACCCGGTGCAACGTGAAGTTGACGCCGGTAGCGGGGATGTACACATCGTCCTGCGCCGGGTAGTAGCCCTCTGAATGGGTCCGGACGAGATACGTGCCCTCCGCGATTCCGAAGATGGAGTAGTAACCGTCCGCACCCACCGTGGCTGATGCCACCAGCGTGTCTCCCTGCATGACCTCGACGTAGGCGGTCTCCTCTGGAGCCAGAAGGTCGACGTTCAGGACGGTCCCGGCGAGGTGCGGCTCGCTCGGCGGAACGACGTGAACGGTGACGGGGATGTCGACCTCGGTGTAGTCCGGATCGTTCGTGAGGAGCACGATGTAGGCGTCGTAGTTCGTGTTCTCCTCCAGGTCCGTCGCGTCAACACTGATTGTCAGATTCCTGGTCTCCCAGGGCTCGAGCATCCCCGACTCCGGAGCGACGCCCAGCCACGTGACTTCCTCGGGAACAGGAGGACTCGTGCTCTCCTCCCCCGTGAACATGAGCGGCCCAACGCCGTCGTTTCCGATCGTGATGACCCGGCTGGCAGTCTGGCCCACGGGCAGGGTCAGCTCGATCTCTGTCGCTGATATCGTGAACTCTGGGCGGAGAGTCACCACGAGGTCACCGGCCTGCGATGTATCGTAGTAGTTGAAGCCTCCACCCCCCATGTCGGTCCCGTCGAGGTCAGCGTAGATCCAGTGTGTGCCCCCGTCGATCGAGAAGCGGAAGGCGTAGTCGTAGACGCCAACCCCGCCGCCGGCGATGGTCCCGTAGTAGACGTCCATGCTGTCACCGGCAGCGTCGCCGCCGTACGTCGCCGTCGCCCAGTTCCAGCCGGAAGCTGAATCCATCGGGTAGGTGCCGTCGGGACCTCTTCCGATCTGGGCCAGTACCCCTGCGCCTTGCCCGGAGCTGTCAGTGACACCCGGTTCGTAGACCTGCGCAAAGATCTGAGGGCTGGTCTGCCCGACCGTGAGCCACACGATGGCCGGCTGATCGAGTCGGCAGTAGTTCACCTGCGGGGTCAGTGCCGGGTCCTCGACGACTGCAAGGTCCTCGACATCGAAGAAGGGGTCGGGAGTGCCGGTGTCGTAGTCGTAGGTGTACAACCGCAGGCGGATCGGCGCTCCACCAACGTACCCGGACAGGTCGAGCTGGAGCGTCGTCCAGCTCGTAGCGTCGGGGAACGTCTGAAGCGTCGTGTAGCTCGCGCCTCCGTCCTGTGACAACTGAAGATATGTGCGCGCGTAGTCGTCGTTGTAGGGGTTGTCGTAGTACTCCGCCCTGTATCGCAGCCTCACCTGGGGGTGGACCGCCCCCCCAAGATCGATGCTGTTCCCGAGCGTCATCACGGTACACCCGTAGCCGTGCGAACCATACAGATCAGGCAGGTCACCCGTAGAACGGTTCGACCAGTAGTACGTACCGTCGTCGCTTGGCACCGTCCACCCATAGCCGCTCGACATCCAGCTCGTGTGCGTGAACAGACTGTCGTTGAAGCTGTCCACGAACGGATATGCGATCGGTACCGTCTCCGTCTCCCCGATCGCAATGTCGTCGATGTGCCAACCGTCGGCCTGACCGCTCGTACTCGTCTGGATCCGGAACCGCAGATACAGCACATGCCCACGGTAACCCGTAAGATCCACACGCTCCTTCTGCCACTCACCGCTCGTGCCCGTGATGTAGTAGATCGGCCTGTACGTCACACCGCCGTCAGTCGACGCGTCCACGTAGCCCCAGTCCGAGTTAGTGCCCAACCCGTACTGCTGCCAGAACCTCAGCTCTGGCATCAACGCCGTACCACCCGACAGGTCGATCCGCAAAGCCACCGACGTGGTCACGCTGTTCTCGTAGTTCCCGTAAGGACTGTCAGACCAGCTGTAAGATCCGCTGTGAGACACCTCGTCCGTCACCGACCACGGTACCTCGGCAAGGAAGTTCCCGTCGCCGCCCTCCATGTCGTCAATGAACGGATATGAAAGCAGAGGCAGATCGAACGCGTCACGGAAGACGGTGTTGGACTGCTCGAGGTAGCGCCCATCTGATCCGACAACGAACAACCGGTAGCAGTAGGACAAATCGGGAGCCACTGGATCGCCAAAGGCTGTTGTCTCCAAGTCCCCGATCGTGGCAATGAGATTACGGTCGAGCAGGAACCCGCACTCCGAGTATCTGTAGATTTCATATGCGCCGAAGTCCGTCCCGGAGTACTGAGTCCACTCCAGACCCACAGAGTTCTGGGTGCTCGATGCGATGGACAGGGTGACGTTCTCGGGAAACTCCGCGAGCTGCACCCTGTCGAGATCCCACCCGCCCGCCGACTGCACACCCAGGTTAAGGAGGTGGAAGCGCACCCGCACCGCTCCTCCCGCGTACTCTGAGAGGTCCACCGCTTCCTGGGTCCACGTCGAGATCGAGAGCGGGCCATCCCAGGTTCGAAGCACATCCCAGTTGACGCCACCATCTATCGAGAGCTCGACCTGGGCCGAGTTCTGGTACTCAAGGTCCAGCCGGTGCGAGAAGACTAGCCACGGCTGCGCGGTCGACGCGAGATCGATCTCGCCCGATGACGTGATCTTCGTGGACAGATACTCCGCGAAATCACCCTGGGGGCTGTCCGTCCAGTAGTGCCCGCTCCCGACGCCGCCCGGCACCCTGATCCACGAGGACGAGAGCCACAGGGAGTCCGAATGGGCTTCGTCGTTCACGCTGTCGTAGAGCGGGGGATCCCACGTCGCATAGGGAGTCTCGGCTACTGAGACGTCATCAATGTACCAGCCGTCGCTCACTCCGAACGAGTTGGCGACCAGGCGCCATCTTATCTTGAGATTCTGGTTACCCCTGTAGGGTGTGAGGTCGATCTTCTCCTCCAGCCATCCGCTGCTCGAGCCGGTGGTGGCGCAGATGCGCTCCCAATTGGAGCCGCCGTCCTCGGAAACCTCGACGTAGCCTTGATCGCCGTCGGTCTGAACGTTGTGATATTGCGCGAAGCTAAGCACCGGCATCTCGGCGCTCATGAGGTTGACCGCCGTCACGAGGGACCGATCCGACAGGTTCGTGTAGTTCGTGTCGGGGCTATCCGTCCAGCTGTGGGTGGGGCTGTTCGACCAGGCGCTCGTCGTGTCCCATGTCGTGAGAACGAGATCCCAGCCATCGAGCGCCCCTTCCATGTCGTCGAAGAAGGGATAGCTGTTGGCTCGCGTGGTCCCGGTGACCTCGTTCGATCCTGGACCGACCTCGCCTGACGGGTCAACGACATAGACACGGAAGTAGTAGGTTGTCCCGAGGTTCAGGTCGGACACCACAACCGAGCTTGCACTCGGATCGCTGATCTCCGCGGCGACGGGGTCGCTCTCGCCGACGTCAGGCTCGGTGGAGAAGCGAATCAGGAACCCAGTGGCTTCCTGCTCGGCGGCCGGTGTCCACTTGAGGAGAAGGCTGTGAGCATCGAGAACCAGCCCGCAGCCGCCGGTCGGAAGCTCCTCGAACTCAGGATCAACGATAGGCTGCAACTGGACCGGCGAGACGGCTCCCATCGCGGTTGGGGCGAGAACCGTCATGCCGATCAAAACCATGACGGCAGAAGCCACGAACCGTTCACGTGATGCGTTCATGCCTGCGTCCCCCCTTCAGGACCTAGGAAGCAACGACGGCGAGCCGTGCCCCGCTTTGCGTTAGTGAATCCATGAAAGCGATCAAGGAAAGACACCGGTACCCGACTCGACTGGCTCAATCCGCTTCACCCAGAAGGCCCTCGCCACTTCACGCGTCACCCCCTGCGTTTGCACCCCCTCCAAGTTCACTACCGCACCACAAGAATCCGTCCACGCGCCAGATCCCCTCCAGCTTCAAGCTCGTAGAAGTACACCCCTGAAGCCACGCTTCTGTTTTCCGCACTACGCCCGTCCCATCGTATGTGGTGAACTCCTCCAGCAA
>JBDRFG010000157.1:0-3054 GCA_043819135.1 Candidatus Eiseniibacteriota bacterium
GAACCGCGCCGCCACGTCGCTGCTCTACCGCGTGCTGGCGCCTGCCATCGTCCAGACGTGCAGCGACGGCACGACGGCGGGCAGCGTCCTCGACTTCATCAACGGGAACGACCACTTCTTCCTGAACCTGTCCATGCCGGCATGCAAGGTGACGCTCGACCCGGCGCGCGGCATCGATGGCAGCAGCATTGTCGTCGCGATGACCAGGAACGGCACCGATTTCGGCATCCAGCTTTCGGGCACCGGCGACGAGTGGTTCACGGGCCCGGCCGACGTGCCGGACGCGCTCTTCTTCCCGGGCTTCACGAAGGAGGACGCCAACCCGGACATCGGCGACAGTTCGATCACGGAGACGAACGGACTGGGCGGGTTCGCCATCGCCGCGTCCCCGGCCATCGTGCAGTTCGTGGGCGGGTCGACCTCTGACGCCATCGCCTACACGAAGCAGATGTACGAGATCACGGCGGCGGAGAACACCGTCTACCAGATCCCGTACCTCAACTTCCGCGGGACGCCGACCGGCATCGACGTCGTCAAGGTGGTGGAGAAGAACATCCTGCCGTTCATCGACACCGGCGTTGCGCACCGCGAGCCCGGCATAGGCCAGGTGGGCGCGGGCGTGCTGTCCGCGTCGCTCGAACCGTTTCCCAGGGCGTTCGAGGGGCTGGCGAAGCGGCTCGCGGACGACTAGTCACGCTCCCGGCCCAGACCGCGAGGTAAGCAGACCACGATGACCATCTTCTCAGCAGCAATGCTCCTTTTCCTGGTGATGGACCCGTTCGGGAACATCCCGCTCTTCATGACCGCGCTCGCCCACGTCGACGAGCGCCGCCACACGCGCATCATCGTGCGCGAACTGCTCATCGCGCTCGGCGTGCTGGTGGTCTTCCTGTTCCTCGGGCAGTATCTCCTGCACTTGCTGCAAGTCAGCGAGACGGCCTTGACCGCCGCCGGCGGCACCATCCTCCTGCTCATCGCGATCAAGATGATCTTCCCCCGGTCGGGGGGACTCTCCGAGGACACGCCCGAAGGTGAGCCGTTCATCGTGCCGCTCGCGATCCCGTACGTCGCTGGGCCGTCAGCGATGGCGGCCGTCCTTCTCATTATGACCCGCGATCCCGCGCGCTGGCCCGAGTGGCTTGGCGCCGTGGGGCTCGCGTGGCTCGTATCTGGTATCATCATCTGCGCGACCGGCCCGCTCGTGCGGCTGCTCGGGAAGAAGGTCCTGACCGCCATCGAGCGGCTCATGGGCATGCTGCTTGTCGCGGTCGCCATCCAGATGCTGATGAGCGGCGTCGCGCAGTTCATAAGCACAGGTGGGTAACGGCTGACACAACGGGAGGATCACAATGACCACCGCCGACTTCCTCGACTTCATGGGCAAGGTTGAAGTCTACGACCTCACCCAGCGGCTCTCGATACACACGCCGCCGTGGCCGAGCTACATGCCGCTCGGCCTCCAGTACTTCAAGCGCATCGCCGGCGCGCACATGGGGCAGGGCGCGAACGGGCAGATAATGACGACCAGCAACCACGTCGGCACGCACATGGACGGCGAGATACACTTTCACCCCAGCGGGCGCGCCATCGGACAGGTCCCGCTCGAGGAGTGGATCGGCCCGGGCGTCGTGGTCGACATCTCGGACGACGTCGGGGACTACAGCCTCTATTCTCCCGACATGATCACGAGCAGGGTGGACGTAAAGGAAGGCGATATCCTCGTCATCAACACGGGCTACCACAGGTACGCGTGGGACCAGAAGGGCTCGGACGAGATACGCTACTTCGTCAAGCACCCGGGGCCCGATCCCGAGTTCCACAAGTGGGCTCTCAAGATGAAGCTCAAGTGGATAGGCGTAGACTGCGGCAGTGCCGACCATCCCATGAACACCATCATCAAGGACTGGCACCCCGGCCTGTTCGAGAAGGCCGAGGCCAAGCTCAAGGTCGACTACGGCAAGGGCTGGGACGAGATGTTCCCGCCGGAGACGTACTACCAGGTGATGCACCTCAAGCTCTTCCCCGCGGGGCTCGTCCACGCCGAGAACCTGGGCGGCGAGATAGAGAAGATCAGCAACAAGCGCTGCTGGATCGGATGCTTCCCGCTGAGAGGGATAGAGCTCGAGTCTTCGATGTGCCGCATAGTTGCGATGCTGCCTCCAGAGTGAGTGAGGTGCGGGATGGCTATCACCACGACCATTGACAGTGACACGGGGGCCCGGACTCACGTGGTAACGGGCGAGCTGGTGCCTGAGGACCTGCTGCACGCCCTCGGGCAGATCTACGGCCGATCCGACTACAGGCCCGGAGCGTGCGTCTTGTGGGACCTCCGGGGAACGGAGCTCCATCTGTTCGCCAAACGCGACATCCGTCTGGTGGCCGACTTCATTACCGAGAACCGCAATGCCCCACCTGGCACCTGCGCGGCGCTCGTCGTCGCTCGCGATCTGGACTTCGGTCTGGCGAGAATGCTCGAGCAGATGCTCGTGGCCGCGACGGACGTCAGGATCACGGTCTTCCGGGATATCGACGAAGCGAAGGCCTGGCTGGGACGGACCACGGAAGTGGAGTAGCGGTCGCCGTCGGGCTGGTGCCCATCTCTCAGGAGCAGCGCATGCCCATCGCGCATGAGTTCGAGTACATGAAGGTGACGACGGTCGAGGACGCGGTCGCCATCCTGGCCGAGCGTGGAGAGGGCGCCATGGTCCTTGCCGGCGGCACCGACGTCGTCGCCCAGCTCAGGGACGATGTCATCACGCCCGATGTCGTCGTCGACATCAAGGGGGTCCTGGGCCTGGCGGATGTCAAGACCGTCGGCGAGAGGCTCTTCATCGGTCCGCTCGTGACATTCACCGACCTCATCGAGTCCGAACTCATCCGCGGGAGCTTCCCGCTCTTCTACGAGATGGCCGCGAACGTGGCGTCCAAGGGAGTCAGGAATCGCGCGACGGTCGTCGGCAACATCTGTTCGGCCGTGCCGTCGTGCGACGCGGGGCCCGTACTGCTCGTCCATGACGCGCGGGTGCTCATCCTCGGCCCGGAAGGGGAGAGGAG
>JBDRFG010000158.1:0-23473 GCA_043819135.1 Candidatus Eiseniibacteriota bacterium
GACAGCTACTACGGGGGCATCTCCTGGACACAGAAGCAGGTCGACCTGTCACCGTACGTGGGATCGATGGTCCGCGTTCGCTTCTATCAGTACGAGTCTTCTGCAGGCTACGACGGCTGGTACATCGACGACGTCAGGATCCTCGAAGGCCCCTGCGCCAGGGTCGACTACTGCATCCTCGAGTCCCCCGCCGCCACGACGACATCCCCGGGGATTCCGACAGAGGAGATCTACGCCCTCGTCCGCGAGAGCGGGGTAACGGATGCCCCCGGCCAAGGGGGAGGCATCCACGCAGAGATCGGAGTCGTTCTCCTCCCCCGCTCAGGTCCGTCGCCATGGGACGACACGTGGTCATGGTACCCCACGACCTATCATTCAGATCAGGATTCGCTCGACCGCTACGTAGGAACGCTGACAGTGGATTCCGGTGGAATCTACGCTTATGTCTTCCGATTCAGACTCGAGGGCGAGGACGTTTGGTCGTATGCGGACCTGGACGGTAACGACCTCGGCGTTGGCGGATTGAACGGATATTCCTGGGAACAGGCGGGACAGCTCGTCGTCACCGGCCACTGTGATATCGACGTCTCGCCCACGTCCTTCTTGTGGAGCCTCGCCCCGGGCGATTCGACGACCTCAGTTCTCAGGATCTCAAACACGGGCACCGGCGACCTCTCCTTCGAGATCTTCGAGAGCCCGCACCTTCGTGTCGACGCACGCGAGGCCAGGGGGTCACGCTGGGACATCGCGTGGCTGAGCGTGGAAACGACGAACGGCATCGTGGCGCCGGGAGATTCCGCCGATGTTACCGTGCTTGCGAAGGCCGTTGACTGCACGCTCGGGGTCAATGAAGCCTACCTCGTCGTTCTCAGTAACGATCCGGACGAGAGTCCGATCGTGATAGGAGCGTCGCTCGATGTGGCGACGGGTGTGCCAGAAGACAACACCGTTCCCTCGCGCTTCGCGTTGGCCCAGAGCGTTCCCAATCCGTTTTCCCGAGAGACGGAGATCCAATACGGACTCCCACGTAGTTGCGACGTGAAGCTCGAGATCTTCGACGTCGCGGGTCGTCGGGTCGACGTAATCGTGGATAGTCGCGAATCTGCAGGGTCCAGAATTGTCCGCTGGGAAGCGGCTGGATTGCCCTCGGGGATCTACTTCTACAGGCTCCAAGCAGGTGAGTTCATGGCAACTCGCCGTATGGTGCTCATCCGATAGACCGTCCGTCGAGTGGCAACGACTAGCAGGTCGGGAACGCGACCCTTTCAGAGCAAGCTGGCGCTTGAGCCTGGAGATACCCGGGCGCCCGGCGGCGCCGAAGCGCATAGAGGAGGACCGTACAGCTCTCCCCAAGGCCACCAAGCTGAGGCCGGCAACATGGCCTCCCGCTGCGGATGTGTTTCGAACTCCTGACCGACGGGAGAATCTGGGGCTGGGGGGTGACCGAGGAGCCCAGCCCTGGCGAGGCGACAGCTGCGTCTCCTACCTCGGTATTGGGCGCACTGGAGAGGAAGGCTCTCCGCGCTCTCGCATTCCTGCTCCAGCCGGCCACGGCACCCCTCCCATCCCAAGCTGCTTGGGCAGCAGTCCCGGCGAACTGATGCACCACCTCTCGGGGGAGCGTCTCCGGGCAATTCCCCTCCCCAGTTGACATGTCCCCGGCGCGCCGGTACGCTCTACGCATCAGAAGACACGCAGGCAGCCACGTGTGTGCGTTCCGGACCGCGGCGCGGTCCTTGGGAGAGGGGACATCCATGAGCCGCCATCGAGGAGTCGCTGGCCCCAGCCTTGTCGTGATGGCCGCCGGGATCGGCAGCCGCTACGGCGGGCTCAAGCAGGTGGACCCCGTCGGGCCGTCCGGCGAGATCATCCTCGACTACTCGGTCTACGACGCGATCAGGGCCGGCTTCGCCAGGGTCGTCTTCGTCATTCGCCGCGAGATCGAGTCCGACTTCCGTGACACGGTGGGTCGGAACGTCGAGCCTCACATCGATACTGCCTACACGTTCCAGGAACTGGGCGCGCTCCCCGATGGCTTCACCGTTCCGCCCGAGCGGAAGAAGCCGTGGGGCACGGCGCACGCCGTGCTCTGCGCGCGCGAGGAGGTCCCCGGCGCCTTCGCCGCGATCAACGCCGACGACTTTTACGGCGCGGGCGCGTTCACGGCGATCGGTAAGCACGTGGCGCAAGTTGCCGCCCGAGACGGCGCGACCCGGACCGACGCAGGCGCAGACGCAGGCGCCGACCCGGACGGCGGCGACTCCCCGACCGCCGCGGAGTACTCGATGGCGGGATACCTGCTCGAGAACACGCTGAGCGAGCACGGGCACGTGTCGCGGGGCGTCTGCGAGGTGACGTCGGACGGCTTCCTCGAAGGGATCGTTGAGCGCGAGACCATCAGGCTCTTCCCCGATGGCGTGAAGTGCGAGGGCCCGGAGGGCGTCTGGACACCCATCCCCGCCGACAGCACGGTGTCGATGAACATCTGGGGTTTCGGAGCGGGTTTCTTCGAGCACCTCTACGCGGGCTTCCGCGAGTTTCTCGCGCGCAACATAGACACGTCCGGAGCCGAGTGTTACCTCCCCGCCGTCGTCAACGGCCTCATCGATGATGGTCGCGCGCGCGTCCGAGTGCTTCCGACGGACGAACGCTGGTTCGGCATCACGTATCGAGAGGACATGCCGACGGCGAGAGACGCCATCCGGAAACGCATCGACAGCGGCGTCTACCCGGAGAAGCTCTGGGGCTAGCAAAGTGACGGGCACCTGCTTCAACATCCAGCGCTACGCCATCCACGACGGACCCGGCATCCGGACCACCGTCTTCCTGAAGGGCTGTCCACTCTCCTGTACCTGGTGCCACAATCCCGAGGGACTCTCCCCCGAGACGGAACTCGTCTTCGTCCAGGACAGGTGCGTCGGTTGCGGCGCCTGCGTCGCGGCCTGCCCGAACCCTCCGATCGTCGGCGCCGACGGACGCCCGGTCCCCGACCGCCGGTCCTGCCTCCGCTGCGGAAGCTGCGCCGCGCGATGCGATACTCAAGGCGGCGACCGTCACCGACCTGTTCCTCTTCGACCTTAAACTTCTCGATGAGACCGAGCATCAGGAGTTCGTCGGCGCGCCGCTAGCGCCCGTGCTCGACAACCTGAGGGCCCTCGACGACGCCGGAGCAGAGATATGGATACGTTTCCCGTTCATCCCGGGTCTCACTGACGGAATGGAGAACGTGGACGCACTGGGCAGGAGAGTTGCGGCACTAAGGACGCGTCGCGTGCATATTCTGCCCTTCCACCGGACCGCGGCTGATAAGTATGCTCGCATCGAGCGCGAGTGGGCGCACGCCGACGTTGCCGAGGTGACGAAGGACAGAGTGAAGGAAGCAGCCGAGGCGCTCGGCGCGATGGGACTCGACGTCAGGATCGGCGGCTGACCGGACGGGCAGGGGCAACCGCGCAAGGTACCGGCGCTCGGCTATCGGAGGGGGCGAACGGGGACGTGACCGAACGAGTACAACGTCTCAGAGAGAGATCGGTAACGGCCTCCGCCGCCATCAGCGCGGAGCGCGCGCGGCTGGTCACCGAGTTCTGTCGGGAGAACGACGGCAAGCACACTGCGCCCGTGATGCGCGCTCTCGCTTTCAAGTACATCTGCGAGAAGAAATCCATTTTCATCGACCCCGATGAACTCATCGTCGGAGAGCGCGGGCCAAGCCCCAAGGCGACGCCCACCTACCCGGAACTCACCTGCCACAGCATCGAAGACCTCCGCATACTGGGCAGCCGCGAGAGGACCAGCTACGCGGTAGCCGACGACGTCATCGAGACCTACGAGCGGGAGATCATTCCATTCTGGAAGGGGCGCTCGCTCAGGGACCGGATGTTCGGGCTTCTGCCCGAGCGCTGGAAGGACGCGTACGGCGCCGGCATCTTCACCGAGTTCATGGAGCAGCGCGCGCCCGGGCACACCGCCGCCGACGGCAAGCTCTACAAGAAGGGCATGCTTGACCTCAAGGTCGACGTCGCGGCCGCGCTGGTAAGCCTCGAAGACGGGGCGGACGGCTCGAGCAAGGCGGGCGGCTCGGCCGGAGCGGCGCAGAACGCCGCCAGGAACCCGCTCGACCTCTCCCCCGACGCGCTCAGGGAGCACCGGCGGGAGCAACTCCGTGCGATGGACATCGTCGCGGACGCGGTCATCGCCTTCGCCGAGCGCCACTCGGCGCTGGCAGGCGAGATGGCCGAAAGCGAATCGGACCCCGCCCGCCGCGACAACCTCAGGCTCGTCTCCGAAACGTGCGCCCGCGTGCCGGCACACGCCCCGAGGAGCTTCCACGAGGCGCTTCAGACCTACTGGTTCTGCCACCTCGCGGTCATCACCGAGTTGAACGGCTGGGACGCTTTCAACCCGGGGCACCTCGACCAGCACCTGCAGCCGTTCTACGAGAGTGGCATCGCGGACGGCAACCTGACACGAGAGCGCGCGAAGGAACTGCTCGAGTGTTTCTTCATCAAGTTCAACAATCATCTCTCTCCCCCCAAGGTCGGAGTGACCGCGGCGGAGAGCGGAACCTACACGGACTTCGCGAACATCAACATCGCGGGCCTGAGGCGGGACGGCTCGGACGGCACGAGCGACGTGTCGCTCCTCATCCTGGAGGTCGTGGACGAGCTCCACACGCTTCAGCCCAGTCAGAACGTGCAGGTCTCCCGGAAGACGTCGGACAACTTCCTGCGCGAAGCGTGCCGCGTCATCCGAAAGGGCTACGGCTACCCATCCGTTTTCAACGCCGACACAGTGATCGAGGAGCTTGTGCGGCAGGGCAAGACGATCGAGGACGCGCGCGAAGGCGGCACGAGCGGCTGTGTCGAGGCCGGCGCCTTCGGGAAGGAAGCGTACATCCTGACTGGTTACTTCAATCTGCCGAAGGTGCTGGAACTGGCGCTGAACGACGGCGTCGATCCCCGGACGGGAAGGCGGCTGGGACCCTCGACCGGTGACGTCGGCGACTTCCACGAGTTCGACGAGCTGGTGCGCGCGTTCGGCACGCAACTGCACAGCTTCGTAGAGATCAAGCTCGAGGGCAACGACATCATCGAGCGGCTCTACGCACAAGAGATGCCCGCGCCGTTCCTGTCGCTCATCACGGACGACTGCATAGAGCACGGGCTCGACTACAACGAGGGCGGCGCACGCTACAACACATCGTACATACAGGGCGTCGGCATCGGCACCATCACGGACTCCCTCGCGGCCGTGCGGAAGCATGTCTTCCAGGACCGCGCGGTGTCGATGACGGACCTGTCGGACGCGTTGTCGCGCGACTTCGAGGGCGCCGAGCGCCTTCGTGGCCTCCTGCTCAATCAGTCACCGAAGTGGGGCAACGATAACGACCAGGCGGACGAACTGATGCAGGTGGTGTTCGAGGCCTTCTTCCGGGCGGTGGATGGTCGTCCCAACGTGCGGGGGGGCGATTACCACATCGACATGCTCCCGACGACATGCCACATCTACTTCGGCTCGGTGACCGGCGCGACGCCGGACGGTCGGAAGGCGGGAACGCCGCTATCGGAGGGCATCTCCCCCGTCCAGGGCGCCGACCGGAAGGGCCCGACCGCCGTGCTCAGGTCGGCGGGCAAGATGGACCAGGTCCGCACGGGCGGCACGCTCCTGAACATGAAGTTCTCCCCCGAGTCGCTGGCGGAGGACCGGGACCTCGACAATCTCGCGGGACTCATCAGAGGATACTTCCGGATGGGCGGCCACCACGTCCAGTTCAATGTCGTGAGCGCGGCGACCCTGCGCGACGCGCAGGCGCATCCCGAGGCCCACCGCGACCTCATGGTCCGCGTCGCCGGCTACAGCGACTACTTCTGCGATATCTCGAGGGAGCTGCAGGACGAGATCATCTCGAGGACCGAGCAGGAGAGTCCGGCGTAGGCGTCACCCGGCGCAGAGTGGCGCGCCGGTGTCACTACACTGCACTACCACCCTACACCGCCGCCCCTCCCCGCCGCGGGCGCGACGGGTACTCCACGCCTGACAGTCCAAGGTGCTCGAGCTTCTCCTCTGTCTGGAGAAACTCGCGGTAGGTCTGGCAGCGCCGGACCAGCTCGGCGTGGGCGCCCGCATCCACGAGCTTGCCGTCGTCCATCACGAGGATGGTATCGGCCCGCCGGATGGTCGCGAGCCGGTGGGAGACCACGAAACAGATGCCCTCCCCGAACTCCTCGTCTAAGTGGGTCCAGAAGCGGTCCTCGTTCTGCGCGTCGAGCGCGGCGGTGCAGTCGTCGAACAGGAGCACATGCGGACGCCCGGCGAGCGCCCGCGCTATTGCGATCCGCTGCTTCTGTCCGCCCGACACCAGCCCGCCCTTCTGCCCCACGACCGTGCCGACGCCGTTGGGCAGCGTCGCGAGATCGGCGTCCATCTGTGCGATGGACAGGCAGTAGCGCGCCCAGGACTCCGCGACACGCCGTTCGGCCTCCGACGACGGTGAGGTGTCATCCGGATGGACGGCGGCGCGGTCGGGCGCGTCAGGAGGGATGACCTTGACCAGCCAGTCCTCGCTGAAAACCTCTTCCGGCGGGCGCCTCCCGAAGCTGACGTTGTCCTCGATCGACTTCGAGAAAAGCAACGCCTCCTGAGGCACGTAGCCGATGAGCTTCCGGTACGAGTCCCAATCCCACTCGGTGAGCGGCTTGCCGTTCACAAGAATGCGTCCTTCCTGCGGGACCAGAATGCCGGCGATGAGTTTGAGCACGGACGACTTCCCGCTCGCGACCGGACCGACCACCGCCACCCGCGTCCCAAGCGGCACGGTGAAACCGACCCCGTCCACGTTCTTCCGCGTTCCGTCGTACGAGAACGTCACGCCCTCGAACGCGAGTTCCGTGATGTCCTCGAGCCTCTTCCCCGTCGGGCGCGTCTCCGTCACGGGGTAGCCGCGGATCTCCTCGACGCGGTCGACCGATACGAACGCCTGCTGTCCCGTCATGAAGAGGAACGGCACATCCATCATCGGTCCCGTCAGCATGTCGAGGTAGACATAGAACGCGAAGATGGTCCCGATGGTCAGCTCGCCCCGTATGACGAGGAAGCCGCCGTATCCGATGACGACCATCTGTCCGAGTCGGCTCGCGAACGTGTCGAGCGAGAACATGACGACCTGAAGCTTGACCAGGCCGAGCAGCACGCGGATGCGCTCCTTGAGGATCGCCGCGAGCTTCCGCTCCTGCGCGTCCTCGGCGCTGAAGGCCTTGACGATGCGGACGCCCGAGAATGCGGATTCGAGCAGGTTGTTCGTCTGCGAGACGCTCTGCTGCGACGCCTCCATGAAGTAGCGCATCTTGTGGCGCAGGCTGTAGAAGATCCACATCATGATGGGCAGGGGGATCACCGAGACGAGCGTGAGCTTCCAGCTCATGATGAGCATCGCGCCCAGGCAGAATACGAGCTTCGAACTCGACTCGACCGCGCGGAAGATGCCCGAGCAGGCGAACCACGCGATCTTCGGGAATTCGGCGATGTCGTCGGTCAGGCGCGTGACGACGTCGCCCGTCCGGAAGCGATTGTTGAAGTGGTAGTCCTTGTTCATCAGCTCGCTGAAAACGTCGTCCCGGACGTCGCGCTCCAACCGCGCGTTCATCATGGCGCGCGTCGCCGGGTAGAGCCGCGAGACGAAGTAGCCCACGAGGATCAGCGTGAGGATCCGCATCACCTGGCTGATGTCGGTGTGGGCGTCGCCGGCCTCGAGCATCTCCGAGACACTGTCGATGACCGAGCGGAAGACCAGCGGGTAGGCGACGGCCACGGCGGTCGATACCAGCGTGAAGAGCGCAAGGAACACGAGGATGTGCTTGTGCGGAGTCCAGTAGCGCCACAGCCACTGGACGTGCGCCTTGAATGACAGCTTGGGAGCCGCCTCCTCGGTCTCGAGCTCGATGTCTCGTTCCTGGTCGTTCACGCTATCTCCTGCGCCGCCGTCAGCACGCCGTCCCCAACACTATCGACATCACGCTATCTCCTGCGCCGCGAACTGAAGGTCGAAGAGGTCACGGTAGACCCCACCCGCGGCGTAGAGCTCGTCGTGCGAGCCCTCCTCCGTCAGCCTGCCCTCGTGCATCACGAGGATCCGGTCAACCGCCTTGATGGTCGAGAGCCTGTGCGCGACGATGAGCGACGTGCGGCCCTCGAGCAGGTGGTCGAGCGAATCCTGAAGACGCCGCTCCGTAGCCGGATCGACCGACGAGGTCGCCTCATCGAGAATGAGTATGTCCGGGTCGTCCACGATGGCGCGTGCGAAGCAGAGAAGCTGCCTCTCGCCCATCGAGAGATTGGCGCCGCCCTCGGAGAGTTCGGTCGCGTAGCCGTCAGGCAGCCGCTCGACCATGGTCTCGGCCTGCACGACCCTGAGCGCGCGGGCCATCGCCTCCCTGGGGATCTCGTCGCGTAGCACTCTCAGGTTGTCCTCGAGCGAGCCCGGAAAGAGGTGTATGTCCTGGAGCACCAGGCCTATCTTCTTGCGCCACTCCTTCTGCTGGAACTTGCGGATGTCCTCGCCATCGAGGGTGATCCGTCCGTCGGTCGGCTCGTAGAACCTGAGCAGCAGGCTCGTGATGGTCGTCTTGCCGCCGCCTGACAGACCGACGAGCGCCACCTTCTGCCCCTTCGGAACCGAGAAGCTGACGCCGTCCAGCGCCCTCGCCCCACCGTCGTACTCGAACGTCACGTTCTCGAAAGCTATCTCGTTCCACTCGTCCGGAATGTCGGGGATGGCGTCGGGACGGTCCGCGGTGCGCGACGTCGTGTCGAGGATGCCGAACACGCGGTCGGCGGACGCGAACGCGCGCTGAAGGAAATTGAGTTGCTCTGAGAACATGACGAGCGGGAAGAACAACCTGCGCGTGTACTCGATGAAGAGCACCAGCGTCCCGACGGTCATCGTCACCCCGAAGACACTGCGCGCGCCGATCCAGATGATGACCATGACCGCCGCGATCTCAACCGACGCGAACGCTCCCCAGAACGCGTACTGCCGGAAGTAGACCCGGATCTCCTTCGAGTACTTGTCCTTGTTGAGCTTCGCCAGGTCCATGATGGCCCTGTCGGTGTAGCCGAAGACCTGGAGCACGGGGATGCCCTGCACGTACTCGGCGAGGAACGTCGAGATGCGCGTGTAGAGCTTCCGAACCGTGTGAAAGGCGCGGCGGATGTACTTGAGGAAGAAGTACGTGGCCACCATGATCGGCAGCATCAGCGCGACGATGGACAGCGTCACCTTGACGTCCACGGCGAACATGACACCTAGCGTCCCGGCCAGAAGCACTATGTTCCGAAAGAGCGCGATGGCGAAGTCTGAGAAGAGGTTCCTCAGGCGCTCAACGTCCGCCTCGACGCGGGCCATCAGCCTGCCCGGAGGGTTCTTGTCGAAGTAGGCGAGCGAAAGCCCCATGAGGTGGCTGAACGCCTGCTCCCTCAGTCTGGTGATTATCTCGAGACCCACGCGCGAGACCATTATCACCTGGATGTAGGCGACCCACATGCCGACCGCATAGAGGAACGCGTAGAGGAGCCCGCGCAGGAGCACGCCGGTCTTGTCACCCGACGGGATGTCCGTGTCGAGCACGTGACGGATGATGAGCGGACCACCCAGCTCGGCGGCTACCGTCACGAACAGGAGCAGCATGGCGATCGACAGCGTCCGTACGTGCGGACGGAAGAGCGGCAGTATCCGCCTGAGCATCGCGCGGAGCGGAATGCTCCTTACGTGCTGCTCGTCCTCGTCGGTCGTCTCGTCGTGCCACCAGGACATCGATGGACCCTCTGCCTGCCAGTCGGCTCGAGTTCCCCCCCTGGACCACGGGGGAACCCCGACGGTTGTTCGATTCCGTGTGTGAAAAGCGAAAAAAGCACGCTCTCGCGATGCCGTGCTGATTCTAGCGGCTCGGGACTCAAGATGCAAAGGCTTAGGGCGTTCCTGCCGCCTGCGACCGCGCGGCAAAGAAAGGGCTCCCGCGGGTCGTCCGCGGGAGCCCCGATGCATGGAGTGGCTGACAGCGGCGCGACGCCGCCCGGCGATCCTATCCGCTGACCTTTCGTATGTTGTCGTCGGGCACGCGGTCGATGAAGAGGTGCCTCGGGTCGATACCCGCCCTGACGGGCCGCTCGTCGACCACGATCTCGATCTCGTGTGTGCCTCCCGCAAACTTGTGCTTGTCGAGGTAGAGGAAGGGCCGCTCTCCGTCTGAGCCCTCTTCTCCGTAGACACCGATCTCTATCCAGTCGTCCTGCGGCACCTCGGTCTCGACACCGCGCCCGTCGGCCCGCATCTTCCTCGACTGGACGGTCATCGTCACGCGATACGTGCCGTCTCCGAGGTCCTCGAGCGACGCTTCGTCCGCGCGGTTGTCGTAGAGCGTGATGGTTTCGATCATGTCCTCGATGAGGTAGTCGTACTCGTCGGGCGTCGCCTCGCGAAGTGTCTCCACGAGGTCAAGCACGTTCGGGTACGGCGGCCCCACGTACCTGTTCCGCTCGATGAAGTCCCTGAGCGCCGCGTTCAGGCGTTCCTCGCCGATGTAGTCTCTGAGCGCATACGTGACCAGACTGCCCTTCTGGTAGTAGAGATAGCTCTGCTCGTCGGCGAGTAGTAGCGGTGTCTCCTCTTTCCGCTCCTGTGACCTACCCCGCAGGTACCGGTCCAACTCGTATGAGAGGAACTTCTCCATCTTCTCGGGACCGTAGTCCTGCTCCATCACCATTAGCGCGGAGTACTGGGCGAAGCTCTCTTCCATGAACGTCGCGCCCTTGACCCACGCCGCGCACACCTGGTGACCCCACCACTGGTGCGCGACCTCGTGGGCGGTGATGTAGTAGACCATGTCGAGGTTGTCCTCATCGCGCAGGTCGTTCACGAAGTGCGCGTCCTCCGAGTACGGGATGATGGTCGAGAACGACTGCGCGAAGCGGTGGTACCGCGGGAACTCGACGATGCTGACCTGGCGGTGCTGGTACGGCCCGTAGGCCTCCGTGTAGTACTCGAGCGACTTCGAGACCGACTCGATCATGCGGTCGACGTTCCACTTGTGGCCGGGGTGATGGTAGACGGCGATCTCTACGTCGTTCCACCGTTCGCGCGCGACCACGTAGCGCCCCGACATGAACGGGTAGAAGTGAAGCGTCGGCTCGTCCATCACGTAGTGGAAGTAGCGCCGGCCGTCCTTTTCCCACTCGTTCTCGAGATACCCCACCGTGATCGCGGTCTGATCCGCGCTCGTCGACAGCGTGGCCTCGAAGGTCACCCAATCGGCGTCCGACGTCATGGTGTTGGCGAGCCCCACAGGATCATCGGGCGACCGCCACTCCTCCTTCGGCGGAAGGTCGTGCTTCTTCCGCTCGTGCTCTGTCTGGAGCTCCAGGCTGTTGGAGTAGCCTATGTGAGGCACGACGTGCTCGGTCGCAAGGAACGTCCCGTTCTCGACCACGCGCATGTTCGTGTAGCCGTTCATGAACCCCCGGTTGACGATGGACCCGTCGTAGGAGAGCGCCATCCCCTCCCCCGGCTCCAGCGGCTCGGGAAGCTTATAGATGCGGTAGCCGAACTCCTCGTCGTTGAGCGTGAGTGACTCATCCGGCAGGTTCACGCGTGTCAGTTCCAGATGCTCGTCGGCAAGCAGATGCAGCTCCTCGATGACCCCGTCGGTCCTGTTGACGAGTTTGAGCTCGCCGTGAACCTCGACCCTCCGCTCCTCGGGGTACATGTCGACGGTCAGCCTGACATCAGCGATGCGAGGCTGTGGAAGCCCCTCATACTGTTTGTAGCGCTGCTCGTAGAGCGCCGACATCCTGCTCTCGATCTTGGAATCCATGTAGTTGTTGAGAACATTCGTGTTGTAGAAGATCCAGCCACCGGTGGCGACCGCGGCCAGCACGACGGTCACGAGTGTGGCCACGAGCAGAGGCGTCCGGCGCCTTCGGGCCTCCCTCCACCTCATCATCCCGCGCACGTCGGTTCCGCGCACCCAGAAGAAAACGGACGAAACGACCAGCACACCGGCCACCAGGACCCAGTAAAGACTGAACCAGAAGAGCGGCCTGACGAAGTGCCCGTATCCATTCATGTCGGAGTAGGGGGCGCTCGGGAGTTCTGCGAACATGACCAGGTTGTGCTCCAGGCCGATGACGTAGGCCACTTCCTGGAAGATGAAGAAGGCGAGCATGATACCCCAGCCCACAAGCCTGTTGTTCGTGAAGACCTGCAGCGAGAGCGCCAGCGCCGCCATCGCGAACATGATCGGAACCTGCATCAGAAACACCCAGCGGAAGTAGAGCCCCAGCTCGAAATTGAAGTACCCGTTGGCCGCCTGGTAGACGATCGTCGTCAGCACCGCCGCCGTGAGCGCCAGCACCTGAACGACGAGGAGGGCGGACATCTTGGAAGCGACGGGCAGCCAGTCCGGCACCGGCAGCGCACCGTGTATCTCGTGCATTGCCGCCTTGCGCTCGTGCCACACAATCTGAGCCGCGTAGACCAGCAGGAAGATGAAGAGGAATATGGAGAAGCTGCCGTCCATGTTCGATATCATCACGCGGGTCAAGGGGTAGCTATCGGTGCCGTCGAAGTCGGCAAACAGGGTGCCGGCGAGGTTGAACATCCCGAAGCAGATGATGACGACGAACGGAACGCTCTTGACGATCCCGGCGATCTCCGCACGCGTCTGGTGAGCCAGCTGCGCGAGCCTGGCGCGCGTCGTGAAGCTCAGCGTTGCGGCGGGAAGCGGCTGTGAGAGCGCCGCCACTGATGTCGTCCGCCCGCTCTTCACAGCAACGGGCCTCCCGCGCCGCGACACACCCTCTCCCACCGTCATGCGGAACCGCGCCCGGGCGAACACCAGGATGCCGGCGCCGAGCCCTGTCCACAGCAGCCTGTTCGCAATGAACCTGCCGGTCAGAGGAGGAAGCAGCGTGTTCTTCTCGACGACCGTCCAGTAACGCGTCGCGAGATCGAGCGTCGTCTTACCGAACGGGTCCATGAGCGACGCCAGAAGCGTCGTGTTCAAATCGCCCGCCATGGCCTGCGACACGCCCCACAGCATCAGGAACCCGATCATGGCGACGTAGCTGTAGAGCACCTTCCGCGTGAGCGTGGCGAACGCGAAGAGAAGCGCGCCCACGAAGAAGAGATTCGGGATGACGAACACGACCACCGCGTAGAGGTACGGCACGGGATTGAAAGGAAGGATGCGCTCAGGGTCGAGCCACGGCATCTTGGCCGCGATCGCGATGCCCAGTGCGGCCACGCACACCGTGAACATCGCCGCGATGAGCGACCCGAAGAAGCGCCCCATGAGGAAGGCGCCCTTCCCCGCCGGCGTCGCGTAGAAGAACTCGCTGGTCCGGTACTCGTAGTCGCGGTTCACCGCCGTCGCGACGAATCCCGTGAGCGCGAGGAGGCCCAGTACGCTCATCATCGAGAGCAGCCGGACGATCTCGAACGGTGAGTTCCTTGCGGCGTTCCCTATGCTCCCGCCCATCTGCACGCTGTCGGAGGCTATCGCGGAGAAGACCATCAGGAAGAACATCGCCGTGAAGACATACACCACGGGGCGTCGGAACCTGTAGATGAGCTCGAACTTAAGAATGTCCAGGAACATTCCGCTCACCTCCCCCGCCCGGAGTCCGTGCCGGTCGTGTGGCCGCCCGCGTCCTCGATGGGCGAGTCAGGGCCGGCGGAAGTTCTGCCGGATCCCGATCCGTTCCCGCCGTTGGCGCGGGAGAGCGTGATGAAGTAGACGTCCTCGAGGTCGGGGTCCGCGCCGTCGAACGACGGGTCGGGCCGCTCGTCGGCCAGCACGTGGATGATGGTCTGACCGCCGCGCAGCCGCTTCGAGACGACCCTGTGATCCCGCTCGTACTCGGGCAGCGCGGACTTCTCGATGACCTTCCTCCACGTCCTGCCGCGGATACCCTCGATGGCCTCCTGCGGTACGCCGACGCGCAGGACGCGTCCGTTATTGATGATGGCCATCAAGCTGCAGACCTCGGCCACGTCATCGACGATGTGCGTCGAGAGGATGACGATGATGTTCTCGCCAATCTCGGAGAGCAGATTGAGGAACCGATTCCGCTCCTCGGGGTCGAGCCCGGCGGTCGGCTCGTCCACGATGATGAGCCTGGGGTCGCCCAGGAGAGCCTGCGCTATCCCGAAGCGCTGTCGCATGCCACCGGAGAACCCGCCCAGCTTCTTCTTCCGGTCGTTCCAGAGGTTCGTGCGCTGGAGCATCGCATCGACGACTTCCTTCCGCTCGCGCGGGTTCGTGATGCCCTTGAGCGTAGCAAGGTGCGTCAGCAGGGTCTCGGCGTTCAGGTTCGGGTAGACCCCGAACTCCTGCGGCAGGTAGCCGAGGACGCGGCGCACGGATTCCTTGTCCTTGAGGATGTCGATGTCGCCCAGGCGCGCCGTCCCCTCGTCCGGCTCCTGCAGCGTCGCGACGGTCCGCATGAGCGTGGTCTTGCCCGAGCCGTTGGGGCCCACCAACCCGAACATGCCCGTCGGGATGGTCAGCGTGACCCCATTCAGCGCCATCACGCCGTTCGAATACGTCTTCGAGATGTTCTCGATGCGCAGTTCCATGTGTGGCTCCCTGTCGGGTGTGGACGTCCCAGGCACGTCGTGCCTGGGCTGAGGGCGCGGTGGGCCGCGCCTGGCCCGTGATGCCGCGCACACATGAGACACCGGCAGGGCCGCAGAGGTTTTATCCGGTATTGAGGGCGCGGGGCGTGACCGGGGACCGCCCTGCCCCCTCTCCCCACCTGCCACGACATATTGATTGCGCGTCAGGTCGCCAGAATGATATACGGGAGCAAGAACAAGGGACGCCAGAACGAGGTCACCGCTGACCCCGGACGGGAGGCTGACTATGCTGAGAACTGCAATCAACCTGCTCGCGCTCACGAGTATGCTGACGGTCGCAGGCGCGAAGGAGATACCCGACCTCTTTCCCGAAGTGCCAGTCAGGGGACGGCCTCCGGTCGAAGTCGGGGCCATACAGGTCTCCATAGAGGGGCGCTTTGTCAGCGTGGAGCAGACGGACCTGAGCGAATTCACGTTCGCGACAAGACGCCTTGACGACATGCCACCGTCTTTCGAGCAGTATCTGATCGACGGGGGCGGTCAGATGTCGTTCGTCAGCAGTACACCTCAGCTGGGCGCGCCGGACGAGGGTTGGAGCGACATGTACTGGTGCGGCACCTATCTCTGGGGATCCTGGTGCCAGTGGATGCGGGCTTTCAATACGGACGGCACTCAGGTCGGGCACTTCGACGGACCAGAGAGTCCGAACCGCGCCATCGCGAGAGACGGCGTGTGGTGGTACGCGGCGCGTCCGGACGGGTACCTCTGGCGCGGTCAGTGGGACGCACAGTGGGGCAGCACACCGGTGTGGAGCAGCATCACGGACCACACCATTCCAAACTTGACCGGGCTCGCCTTCGACACGAACGCGGACGCCCTGTGGGCGGTGATGTCCAACAGCCTTGTCCGCCAGTACGCGAAGGACGGCGGGCCGATGCTCGCCGAGCTGCCGCTTCTCCCGGCATACGGCAGCCCGCGCGCCTGTTGCATGTCCAACACCGTGGCCTTCGGGTACACGCTCGCGGTGCTTCACACCAGCGAGCGGAGCGGCGACTGGCTGATTCTCTACGACATGAGTGACACGCCCGTCGAGACTGTCACGTGGGCATCCATCAAGGCGATGTTCCGCTGATCACGTGAATCGCCGCCGCACCAGAAAAGGACCACCCTCACGGCCATCCCGAGAGCCACGAGCGCGTCACGTACATAAAGAGGCCCCAGCACGGACAGAGCGGGAGCCTCGGACTACCCTTGTCTTTTCTGAAGCGACTCGTACCTTCTCGGGCAGCTGGATCCGGCCGAATCGGTCTGGAGCCTTACCTACACCGTCGCCTCCATGATGATCTTGGCGAGCTGCGTGATGTTGAGGTCGGCCGGCGCCTCCTTGGCGGACCAGAAGAACGCCTCGTCCCAGGTGTGCATCCCGGTGAGGTTCGTGCGACCGAAGAGGTCGGCCTCCTTGATAGTGCCCTTGAGGTCGAACCCGTGATTGCCTACCGGAATGAGGTCGGGACCCTTGGCGCTCTCCGGCCCCGAGTAGACCTCGTCGCGCTCGAACACGCGCTCGATGACGGGCTTTCCGTCGTACTGAAGCTCGGCGAGGCCGGCCTTGATCTCGTCCATGACCGCGCGCGCCGACGCATCGTCGACGCTCCCCTTCGGGAAGCGGTCTTTCCTGTTCAGGTAGATGCGGCCCGGATCGATGACGAACGCCTTCGACCCCTCGGCGATGTCCTCGAGCGAGGACGGCTGGTCGCTCTCGAAGGAAAGGAACCCGTTCTCGCGGAGCCAGTTGCTGACGCGGACCTCCTGCTCGATGCCGCAGAAACCGTGGTCCGAGAGCATGAAGAAGCCCTCGCCGTCGTGCGTCCTCCCTGAGATCTCGGAGAATCTGCCGTACATCTCCCCGATGAACGCGTCGACCTTCCGGTAGTAGCCGAGGAAGGCGTCGTGGTACTTGTGCGAGCCATCCTCGTAGGCGTTCCAGATGTAGTGGTGAAGTCTGTCCGTGCCGGTCACGACCACCTGGAAGTAGTCCCAGTCTTCCTTCGTCCAGAAGAGATCGACGGCCTTGAGACGACCCGCGAGCGTCTTGTCGAGGTGCTCGATCAGGTAGTCGTGGTCCTCGCGCGCCTGGCGCGTGTCGATGTCGATGGCGTAGTCGATCGACTCGAGGCTGTCCAGGATGCGCGCGGGGTATACCGACTTCTTGAGCGAGAGCGCGACGAAGCCCGACACCAGAATGCCGGGGATCTCGTGCGCCGGATAGGTCGAGGGCTGGTTGATGACGATCGACGTCTTCTTCCTCTCCCCCATCTTCTCCCAGAAGGTCGGGACCTTCAGGTCCTTGAAGTTCGGGAAGCGGACGTCGTAGCTGCCGGGTTTCGGATCGAGGAAGCCGAAGATGCCGTGCGTGCCCGGATTCGTCCCGGTCATGAAGGAAGGCCAGCTGACCGCGGAGATCTCCGGGAGCGTGACCTTCATCCTGGCGAGGTGACCGAGTTCGATGAGCTTCGCCACGTTCGGCATCGTGCCGTCGGCGGCGAGGTCACGGAGCAACGGGTACGGCACGCCGTCCAGCCCGACCACGAGCGTCTTGTGCTTCCTGCGTCCGAACAGCGACATGTGTCCTCCCTCTGAGACCCAGTGCCACGTGTGTCGGCGGCTTGGGGTTCCCTTCCCGCTCAGACAGGCGGCGCTTCGCGCCGAACTCGCGTTGAAGGGAACCCAAAGCCACCCACGTACGATCTACACAGTAGTCTAGAGGGCGTACACATGCAACAAGCGGACCAGCAAGCCGCTCGTGGGAGGTGACTGCCGTTCGTGAGCGCGAGGCACGCCTCTCTACCTCCGATAGCACACGTAGATGTCGGTCTCGATCGTCGTGCCTCCAGCGTCGACGTAGTGGTGCGTGAAGTAGAGGTTGCCGTCCGGGTCCATGGCGGGGTCGCCCACGTAGTGCGAGACCATCTCCTCGGGCTCGGTCCAGCCTCGGTCGATGCGAGTGGTGCGGTAGATCGCGGGGCCGGCGTATCCGAGGTTGCTCCCGAAGCTCGTGTACCAGAGCTCGTTGCCGTTGGCGGAAAGATACGGCCAGCCGTCGAACGTCGGCGTGTTGACGACGAGCCCCAGGTTGAGCGGCTCCGTCCACCCCCCACCGAATTCGCGGTACGACTCCCACAGGTCGTACTCTCCGAAGATGCCATGCGAGGAGTCGCGGTTGTAGACCATCGTGTCACCGCGGGCGGTGAGGTAGACCTCCCCTATCTCGTAGTCGCGGTTGAGCTCCTCGCCCGCGTTCTCCCAGTTCCAGGACGAGCCGTTCCAGGTAGCGGTGTAGATGTCGCCGTCCTTGTACCCGCCCGACCTGTACGACGCGAACCAGAGCGTGCCGTCCTGTTCGCACATCGGACCGTCCAGCGACATGTCATCCGACAGGAACGCGCGCACGGGCTCGCCCCAGCTGAGACCTGTCCGCTCGCACCACCATATGCCGGTGACGCAGTCGAAGAGCTGCTCCTCCGCCGGGACAGTCGCGTCCGGCGTGAAGAACAGGAACATCGTGTTGCCGTCCCGGGATATCACCGGCGCGTCCTCCGCCCCGGCCGTGTTCACAGGACCGGGCAAAGGAACGGGGTCGTCCCATTCGACCGAGTGCATCACCGGCGGGTAGAGATCGGTCTCAGGAGTCTGCTTCACCGCGTCCCAGGGGATCGTTTCCTCGCGAGTGATGTCGAAAGGACATGGCTGGAAGGGGGTGGTGCCACAAGCGCCGAGAAGGAGCGCCATGCAGACGAAGCACAGGATGAAAGGGACTCTCACGCGCGCCTCCTATCGCAGGTCGACCAGCACCTGCTGTTCTTGTTCGGGAGTGGACACCGGTCAGGATACAACGGAGGCGCAGTGGCCGCAACTCTTCGCATCCTCCCGGCTCTTTGACGTCGGCGGAAGCGGCGACTACACACTCTGCAACGACTCGTTCGCCGAAGTTCCTGCGCGAGGCGATACAATGGAAAGGGCGGGCACCCGATCGGGTCGCCCGCCCAGTTCCGTACCCTGCGGATTACTGTTCTAATCCTCGCTGCTGCGCTCTCGCACCGGCGGCGGCGTCCGCTCGGCCGACGCCGTCCCGCTCGAGATCTCCCGCTCCTCATGATAGTCGACACCCATGGTCCTGAGCTTGCCGTAGGCCTCGGGGTGCATGTACTTCCCGGCCTCACTCGACGGCTTGTCCACTTCCACCGACATGCGGCTGGCCACGGCCAGCGGGTCGTGGCGGACGCCCGTCACCTGCCACGAGACCTTCATCCCCGGCTCGCCGCCAGCGATCATGAAGCGGCCGCCCCTGACTTCCTCCGCAACGTAGACGGGCGCGAACCCGCCGATGCAGGTCAACTGGTACCGGAAGTCCTGATTCAGTGCCTCGAACCAATCCGGCATCTCGACCCACACCTCTCCCCTCGCATCGAGCGTCGAGTTCCCGTTGTAGATGTTCATCATGTCGTCGCTCTCGACGCACGAGTGCACCAGGTACTTGTTCTCCGGGTCGAGCGGGTGGTCGATCTTGAACGACTTCACGCCGGCCGTGAACGTGCCCGTCACGTGCGCGTTGCCCGCGAAGTAGCCGGCGTAGTGCGTGCCGCTGAAAGCATATCCGAAGACGCCGTAGTTGGTCGCTCCACCCGACGCAGATCCGTAAACGCCGTGGTTGGTGCCGCTGCCCCCAAAAGCGGATCCGTACACACCGCGATAGTCGCCGCCCGCCCCCGGAATCACAGACCCCTCAACGCCGCGGTAGCCGCCCACGAACGACCCGCCGATGCCGTAGTTGACGCCGGGCACACTCTCACCATAGACGCCGATCGGATCGTAGCCGGTACCGAGGCCCGTCGTGACACCACTGAGCGCCTTCGTTGTGGCCGTCACAGCACTCGTACTGACTTCCATTTGGCGCTGATCGGACCCCGTCACGCTGACGGCACCCCCGAACTCACCGCCGGAGTTCGAGTCGACGTACCCGTCGCCGTCGACACTGAAATTGATCGCCGTCCCGACCTCACACTCGATGAACTGGCAGCCGGTGGGAGAACCCGCGGGGATCTTGAGCTGGAGTACGTCCTGCCCGACTATCGGCATCGCGGTTCGCTCGATGTTGACGACACGGCCGACGCTCCCTGTTCCGTGCTTAACCTCCAGCGCCTCCTCCGACGTGTCGTTGTAGATCTCGAGCTTCGCCGTAGGAAGCGTCAGGCCGATGCCGACGCGCCCTGGTACTGCCGAGTAGATGTCGCCCGCTGCAACCACCCAGTCGCCATCGGAGACACCGGCCGCGGGCTGCCACGTGCCGTAGCCGCTGCCGTCGGACGTAAGGACGTAGCCGTAGCCGGATCCCGTCTGCATGCGGAACCCGTTCGTCTCGAGCATGTCGTCTATATAGACGCCCATCCCGCCGCCCGAGAAGTAGCCCGCGAAGTTCGCGGTCGAGTAGCCCCAGACGGCCTTGCCGTTGGCGCTTGAGGCGAACAGGGCATCATCGCCGGAGGACGTGAAGTGGCCACCTCTCGAGGATACTCCGCCGGACCCGAACACGGCCGCGGGCACGGCAGGGTAGGATGTCGGAGGTGTCCCGGAGAAGAACGCCCCCGCGGTCCCGCTGTTATTGAGAGCCAGCACCGTGAAGTTCGACGTGAGCGAGCCGTTCTCGAACCGCGCGCACCCCGCGTCTCCCGCGAGCACGTCGAGCCTCACGGCGGGCGCGGCCTGCCCGATGCCGACGTTGCCGAACCCGCGGTGGATGTTGTCCCCGATCGTCTCCCAGTCGTGGTCGTCGACCTCGTCGCAGCTCTCGGCAGAACCGGCGCGGCCCGCGTAGGGCACGGTTGCCAGCGCTGTCCGGGGTACCAACTCCGCCTCGCCCTCCACCGAGATGCCCAGCCAGTATGGTACGTCGAACGGGAGGGTGTTCAGCGCCGTGACTGAGCCGAGGGACGCCTCGATGATCCCGCCCGTCGCGTAGAGCGACTGTGTCTCGGTCCAGAGGGTCGTGCCGCCCGTCGACACATCGTAGAGGTTGAACTCGACGCTGTAGGTTCCGTCGGGAACCGGGTTCCCGGCCGCGTCCCTGAGCACGCCCTGGTAGCTCATGAACGGCGGGATGTCCGCCTGAGCCAGAACTGGGAAGAGCAGAAGCGCGACGATGCAGATCATTGCTGTCCGTCTCATTGATGTCTCCCCTGCCGGTCGACCGGCTATTTGATGAGCACGAGCTTCATGGTCTCGGTGTAGGTGTCCGCTGTCATGCGCGCGAAGTAGACGCCGCCCGCGAGTCCCGCGGCATCCAGCGTCTCCGAGTAGCGCCCCGGCTCCATGTCAGCGTCGACGAGCGTCCTGACCTCGCGGCCGGAGACGTCGTAGACCCTGATGGTGACATGCGCCGTCGTGGCCAGCCCGTACGCGATGGTAGTCACGGGATTGAACGGGTTCGGGAAGCTCTGGCCGAAGTGCGTGCGGAGCGGCAGCTCCTCGTCATCTACTCCGGTCAGGACCCAACCGGGCATGTACCAGAAGCCGATCTCGTTTCTGTAGGATCCGCCTTCGGTCACACCGATGACCGGCTGGCCGACCGTGCCGAGCATCTGATAGCTGCCGCCGGAAGCGTTCGTGCCGCCGCTGCCGATGACGCTCTCGGTGATCTGGTACTGCGCGGCCGCGGGCGATGCGAACGCCAGCGCGCCCACTAGCGCCACAAATGCAAGTGCGAACCACTTCATGCTTAGCCTCCTCCCGGTGTGAAAACCTAGTGCGATGAATTCCATATGCCGCCGCAGCGGTTGTTGTCGTAGTAGATGTCGACTCTCGCCGTCGCGCCGCCGGCCCACGGCCGGCCCAGTATGACCTCGACATGGTGTGGGTCGTCGGCCGTCGGGATCGTTAGGTCATAGTTCGCGCCGGCGCTCAGCACCGCCCGCGCCACCTGCACCCCGTTCAGGTAGTAGGCGTAGCAGGCAGACGCGTCCACGGCGTTTGAGTGGATGCGGAAGAGATTCCGCGCGCCGTTCTGCAGAAGCTGAGTACCGTTGCAGTCGACGAGGAGCGCGTAGTCAGCATTACAGTTGAACTTGCCGGACTCGAGCGGCGCTACGTAGGGAACCTGCCAGGACGCGCTTCCGGTGGCGTCGCTAGTGAGCACTTCTCCGCTCGTGGCGCCGGTAGGAAGCCTGAACCCCGTGCAGTTCACCGTTCCGTCGACGTCGAGCGCGTACCCCGGAGAGGACGTCATGATCCCGACTCGGGCGTTCGTCGCGTCGACCGACAGAAACGGCGTCACGGTGTCAGTGATATGGAAGAAACCGACGGGGTGCAGCCACTGAGCCCATATCTCTCCCGTGCTCACGTGCAGGTCGCCGCCGACGACGGAGAAGTCGGAATCGTAGATGGCGGAGTCGTCGTAGATGTACGTCCTGTCGAGATTCGAGGAGCCTGCGACGTACACGTCGTTGTAGAAGTACGCGTCTCCCGTCACTTCTAGCGGGTGATGCGGACGGACCGAGCCCGGGCCGACTCCGACATTGCCGTCGTGCCAGACGTCACTGCTCTGAATCTCCCAGTCGCCGTCATCGATGATTGCCGTGGGCTTCACCGAATCGGCCACCGCTGCCCGCAGCGCGTAGGGCGCCGCCGTGAGCTCGCTGCGCGGGGCGAGCTCGGGTTCGGACTCGACCGCGATGCCGAGCCAGTACGGGACGTCGAAATCGATGTCGAGCGCCGTGGACGAGCCGAGGACAACGTGAAAGAGCCCGTGGCTGACGTCGACGCTTTGTGTCTCGGTCCAGAGCGGCGTGCCGCCCACCTCGACATCGTAGATGCTGAAGTCGACGGAATACGAGTCGTCCGGGACGATGTCCCCGGTGGCGTCACGAAGGACACCCTGGTAGCTCATGGTGCGCGGGACGTCTGCATGCGTGGCCACGCACAGGGCCAGGACGCAGGCGCAGATGAGAATGAGCCGCATCGCATTCCTCCTCGCAAAGCGCAGCGCCGCCGTCAGGATGAACTCCTGTGGAGGCCGACTGACAGAGATTTGACGGTTCAAAACAGAGGATACCATCTGAGAAGCAGTCAGTCAAGTACGGCCGGTTTGAGGGCCGATGCTTGGGTGACCGAGCGGGGACGCTCAGTGTCCGCGCATGCAACACCCGGTTTCGCCAGCGCGGTGCCGCCGGCTTGACGCTGGTGTTCGATTCTGTCACAGTTCGGGCGTTAGTCAGCTAGGTGATCGATGGACTGGCGCCTGCTCCGGGGGCTCGACACCTATCCTTGCTGGTCACCCGATGATGGGAGCATCCTGTTCCTGTCGTGGCCGGACTGCCCACAAGACCGAATCCACACCGACAACCACGGAGGTGCGACACGGACGGGAAGCGGCGCGAAAAGCAGGACGTGATCGCCCAATGGGCCTTCGACACACGCCCGATTCTGGGACGCTTCCACCTGTGGCTGGAGGACGTGGACGTCCAGTGGATCCGGGGCGAGCCTGCCGCAGAGTTCACCCGGGAGATCTCCTTCCTCAGCGGGCAGATCGAGCGCCTTGTAGCAATGATGGGCGCCGTCACTGCCCTTGGCACCAGACTCTTCGGCCGACATGGCGAAGGCGCGGGCCAGACCAAGGGCATCCTCAATCAAGCGAAGAAGGACGCGGACGCCATCTCGGCCTACGCGATGAGCGAGTGCCTGTGGTACCTCACGCGGCACCTGCCCGAGAACCACGCCATCCTGGTCGGCCTCGGCGAGGGTCTCATGCCCAAGGCCGGCGAGACGCCGGAGATGGGCTCGAACCCGCAGCTG
>JBDRFG010000159.1:0-5728 GCA_043819135.1 Candidatus Eiseniibacteriota bacterium
GGTGTCGCGCCCCTTCTGGTGGCCGATGATGACCACCTTCCGCCCGCCGAAGAAACCGAGGCCGCCGACGATGGCGCCGTCGTCACCGAACCTCCTGTCGCCATGAAGCTCCACGAAGTCGATACCCAGCATCCGAAGGTAGTCGAGGGTGTACGGCCTGCGCGGATGTCGCGCGATCTGAGTGACCTGCCAGCGCGTCAGTTTGCCGTATATCTGACGCCTGAGGTCCTCCGCCTTGGCCTCCAGCTTGGAGAGCTCTCTGGCGACATCGATGTTCTGGCCGTCGGCGAAACTCCTGAGCTCGTCTATCCTAGCCTCAAGCTCCAGGAGCGGCTTCTCGAACTCAAGCCATCCAGCCATGGTCGCTGCTCCGTTTCCCGGACCCGGAAGACCGGGTCATCGAACGCCGTGCGCGGGCCGACCGCTAGAAGCTGTCGTAGAAGATGAACGACAGGGCCCTTGATGACAGCTCAGGCGAACCACTGGGGCCGACCAGGTTCCTGAAGTAGAGGTCGATCTCGACCTGCTCGGCGAACACCCATCTCAGTCCGGCGTTCAGATAGCCGGTCTTGTCGGTCGAGCCGTCTTCGCTTCTCGTTGCTCCGTGCTGGTACTCCGCCACGATGGAGAACTCCTGGGAGAGCCGCCCCGAGATCCCGAGAAAGAAGTCCGGGGCCGTCTTCTCGAACTCCAGCGTCCGCGAGATGCCTCCGTGGAACTGCCAGAACTCCGAGAACGGCGCCGTCTTGGCGGCAACCACGTAAATGCCCTGGGACGCCTTTTCGTAGCCCCCGTCGGGCATCTGAAGCCCGTGACCCCGCGAATCGTATCCAATGGCCAGACCGGGAACGATGTCGTACTCCTCGGCCAGCCGTATCTTCAGCTCGAACTCGATCTCGTTGTCCCAGTCGGGCTCTCCGGAACCGATGACGTTCGCGGCCCCGTAACTGACCCCGGCCAGGACGTAGGGCGTGACGCCCACGGCGAAACCCGTCTGGACGCCGCCCCCGGGCACCACGCGCACACCCACCGAGTAGCCGGCCCTCGGGAGCGTGTGCGCCGTCTGGACATCGACCAGGTTCGTGAACGAGTCGCCGTAGCCGGCGGCCACCGAAGGGGCAAGGAGCAGAATCAGTGAGAGGGCCGCAAGAGCCCCAAGTTGACGCATCTTACCGACCCTCCAAGCTTCCAGAAGACGCCCCGAGATCCTGTCGTGAAATATAGCAACTGCCCACCAGACTGTCAATTAGAAACCCGGCTCGGGCACGCGCGCGGTCGCCACGGAGCCCGTCAGCACCACGCCGGTCTCCCCTACGATGTCCTCGAGGCGGTCCACGAGTTCTCTGGAGGGCTCCACCCGGATCCCGCCCGTGGATATCATGACGTCCTCGCCCGAAGCGGCCTTCACGACGATGTCGACTGGGCACCTGCCGCTGTGTGACAGAAGCACGTCCCTCAGCTCCTCGAGCATCGTCTCCTCGAAACCCACCGACGTGATTCTGATGGTCATTAGCTCAACGAATTTCCCGTGAGCGTGGCCCAGCGAGACGACGTCGGCGACAATGACCTTGGGCTCTTCTTCCTCCCTGGTCGAGACCTTCCCGTCGACGATGACCGCCGCGTCGCGGTGGATGACCTCGCTCTTCTTGGCATAGATGCTGGAGAACACGACCAACTCGACGCTGCCGGAGAAATCCTCGAGCGTGATGAAAGCCATCTGCTCGCCCTTGCGGTCGGTCGTGGTCTTGACGTGGGTGATAATGCCGCCCAGCCGCACGGGCTCATCGTCCTCCATCTCGACCAGGTCGAGCGTCGTGGCGGTCGCGAAGGTAGAAAGTTCCCTCTCGTAGCGCGCGAGCGGGTGGCCCGAGACGTACATGCCCAGGACCTCCTTCTCCCTCGCGAGCGCCACCCCGTCCGCCCAGGGCGTGGCCTCGGGCAGCCTCCTCGGTCGCAGTTCACGCCCTGCGTCCGTGTCAAGGATGTCCATGAGAGACGTCTGCCCGGAGTCCCTGTCCCGCTGCGTTCTCTGGCCCAGGTCGAGCGCGGCCCCGATGGCCTGATACTGCTGCGCCCGGTGCCCGTGCAACCCGTCGAGAGCGCCGGATGCCACGAGACTCTCGAGCACTCTGCGGTTCACGAGCCGGAGGTCCACGCGACTCGTCAGGTCGAAGAGGTCCTCGAAGGAACCGTGCTCACGTCTTGCCGCGACCATCGATCTGACCGCGGCGCGTCCCACGTTCTTGACGGCGGAGAGACCGAACTGGATGTCCCCGCGCGACGTAGCGCGGAACTCGACGTGCCCCTCGTTGACGTCGGGGGGAAGCACTCGTATCCCGAGTCTGCGGCACTCACTCGTCAGCGCGACAACGCGGTCGGAGTTGTCCATCTCGCTCGTCAGAGTAGCGGCCATGAACTCGGGCGCGAAGTGGGTCTTGAGGTAGGCCGTCCGAACCGCCAGCACCGCGTAGCACGCGCTGTGGGGTTTGTTGAAGCCGTATCCGGAAAAGAACTCCATCTGGTCGAAGACCTTGATGGCGATCTTCTCGGGGATCCCGTTCGCCGCGCAGCCCGCGAGGAAGTCCTCTCTCTGCGTCGCCATCTGTTCGACGACCTTCTTGCGCATCGCGTTCAGGAGCACGTCGGCCTGGCTCATGCTGAAGCCGGCCAGCGCGCTCGAGATCTGCATGACCTGCTCCTGGTAGGCCATGACCCCGTACGTCTCCTCCAGAACGGGCGCGAGCTTCGGATGGACATACGAGACGTTCTGCCTGCCGTGCTTGCGCTTGACGTAGTCGTCGACCATTCCGGAGCCCAGCGGACCCGGCCTGAAGAGCGCGTTGACCGCGGTCATGTCCTCCAGCCGCTCCGGCTTGACCTTGCGGAGAAGGTCGCGCATTCCGGACGATTCCACCTGGAAGACGCCGACCGTGTGGCCGGTGCTCAGGAGCTCGTAGGTCTCGGCGTCGTCGAGAGGTATCTCGCCCGACGCCATGTCCACTCCCCGGTTCTCCTTTATCATGGCGAGGGCGTCGTGTATGACGGTCAGCGTGCGGAGCCCTAGGAAGTCGAACTTGAGAAGGCCGATCCTCGCGAGCGAGTTCATGGGGTACTGCGTCGTTATCTCACCCTTGTTCGACCTGTAGAGCGGGGCCCAGTCGTCGATCCTGCCAGGAGCTATGATGACGCCGGCCGCGTGGACCGACGCGTGGCGGGCAAGTCCCTCGAGGTCACCAGCGTAGTGCAACAGCTTCGAGTACCGCTCGTCCGAATCCCGGAGCTCCTTTAGTTCGGGCACCTTGGCCAGGGACTCGTCGAGGGTGATGTTAAGCTCCCTCGGGACCATCTTCGCGACGCGGTCGACCTCCGAGTAGGGGAACTTGAGCACCCGCCCGACGTCGCGGATGGCGGCGCGGGCCTGCATGGTTCCGAACGAGATTATCTGCGCCACCGACTCGCGTCCGTACTTCTCGGTGACGTACTCGATGATCTCGCTCCGCCGCTCGTAACAGAAGTCGATGTCGAAATCGGGCATGCTCTTTCTCGCGGGGTTGAGAAAGCGCTCGAAGACGAGGCCGAATTCCAGCGGATCGAGTTCAGTGATGCCTAGGGCGTAGCTGACGATGCTCGCCGCGGCCGAGCCGCGGCCCGGACCGACCGGTATGCCGCGCCGCTTGGCCTCGTGAATGAAATCGTGGACGATGAGGAAGTAGCCGGCGAAACCCATCTGGTCGATCATCTTGAGCTCGAGTGTCGCGCGTTCCTCGACCTCGGGCGTCATGGGATCGTACCGCTCGGCGAGCCCCTCTCTCGTAAGCGCTCCCAGATACTCCGAGGCGTCCACGTAGCCGGGAGGTATCGGGAACTCCGGCATGTGGACGTGGTCGAAGTCCAGCTGGAGGTTGCACTTCTCGGCAACCTCGATCGTGTTCTCGTACGCCCCGGGGCAGTCAACGAAGAGCTCGCGCATCTCGTCGGGCGACTTCATGTAGAACTCGTCATTGGGCATTCTCATCCGATTGGGCTCGTCAATCTCTCTGCCGGTCTGAATGCACAGGAGCACGTCATGTGCGGCTGCGTGCTCCCGCTTCACGTAGTGGCAGTCGTTCGCGGCCACGAGAGGCACTCCGAGTTCACGACCGAGACGAACGTAGGCCTGCCGGATCGTCGACTCCTCGGACATGCCGTGGTTGTGTACCTCGAGGTACACGTGCCCGTCGCCGAAGATCTCGACGAGTTCGATGATCGACTCCCGCGCCGCGGCCTCGTTCCCGGCAAGCAAGTGCTGGGCGGGCTCGCCTTTCAGGCAGGCCGTGCAGGCAAGAAGCCCCTCGCCGTATTTCCTCAACAGGTCCTTGTCGACGCGCGGCTTGTAATAGAAACCGTCCACGTAGCTTGCCGACGAGAGCTTCATGAGGTTGCGGTATCCCTCCGCGTTCCTGACCAGAAGCAGGAGATGATTGTACGACTCCATGCCCTTCCCGGCAGGCCTCTCGGTGTGGGAACCCGGGGTAACGTAGGCCTCCATTCCGATGATGGGCTTGATACCGTGTTCGCGCGCCTCCGAGTAGAACTCTATGGCGCCGAACATGTTTCCGTGGTCGGTGATGGCGAGGGCGGGCATCCTGAGTTCGAGCGCCCGCTGAATCATCCTGTCGATTCTGCAGGCGCCATCGAGCAGGCTGTATTTGGAGTGATTGTGGAGATGAACGAAATCAGAGTGATTCATCTCGAGTGCTCTTCCGCCCCCTCGGGCTGGTCCTCAATGGCCTGTCGGGTGAGCCACCCGGCGAACTCCGCCAGCTGCGCCTCCCCTTCCTCCGTGCGACGTCTCTTCTGGACCGCCAGGAGCTCGCCCAGCTTGCTCCCCCAATCGCGCGCGTCGAGGCTCATCAGAACGAACACCTGGCACACCGGCGCTCCGGAGCCGCCGGCAGCAGGCGCAGCCGCTCCCGCCGTCTCTCCGCACGGGCGATAGAAGACGCTGTCCTGCCTGGCGGCCTCGGCCATGCGGAGCCCGTAGTCGCCGGTGATAGCGTTCTTCAAGTCGAGGCGTTCCATGGCCGTGGTCTCGATTCCGGATTCCCGAACTGCCAGAGTGAAGAGGTCGATGAACCGCTTCGTGGCCGCGAGGTGGATCTGCGAGCGTGCGTCGGCCGCAGCCTCCTCGATACCCGACTCGGGATCCACGGCCAACGCCACACCACCGACGAAGAGCGATCTCCCGTCCCGCTCCGGGACGACGACTCGGACCCAGCCCGGAGGCTCCTGGCTCAATCCGCGCGCCCCCGCGCAGCCGGCAAGATGTCCGAGCAAGACCGAGAACAACAATGCCGGAACAGCATTCCTGAGGCAGACCATGAGACTCCCCCTGTGTGTCGGTTGCGGCGGGACCATTCCACGGATGCAGAAGCGCCCCGCGGACCGGTAAGCGGAGGCCGTCACTGTTCGTGGCGCATCAGACGAGACTACCAGCAGACATCCGGCAGCGTCAAGACGACCGCTGCCGGCGCCGCACGTGCCGGGGTCCGGTGGCACTCCCGCGTAAGGCGGGACCGGTCAAGCGGGGCCACGTGAAGGACCCCACAATAGCGAGGACCCCTCCCGCCTTTCGGCGAAAGGGGTCCGTAGGTTCCGGCGGCGTCCTACTCTCCCACAAGGTCTCCCCAGCAGTACCATCGGCGCAGGAGGGCTTAACTACTGTGTTCGAAATGGTTACAGGTGTGAC
>JBDRFG010000160.1:0-17880 GCA_043819135.1 Candidatus Eiseniibacteriota bacterium
CGACCAGCTCGTCGATCCACTGCCCGAGGTGGTGCTGGCATCGCGGGCGCTCCCTGACCTCAAGGAATCGATGGCGGACGTGCACTTCCCGCCGTCCGTCGAGCGCGCGGCGCGGGCCCGCTCGCGGCTGGCCTACGAGGAATTCTTCCTGTTCCAGGTGGTCGTCGCGCTCAGAAAGCGGCAGGTGGCGGGCAGCGGCGGCGCGGTTCCGATCGCGTGGAGCGACGCCGAACACGCGAGACTCGTCGAGTCACTTGCGTTCGAGCTCACCGGCGCTCAGGAGCGTGTGATCAGTGAGATCGGGGGCGACATCAGGAGCGGCGCGCCGATGAACAGGCTGCTTCAGGGCGACGTAGGGTCGGGCAAGACCGCCGTGGCCGCGTCCGCCATGCATCAGGTCGTGGCCGCGGGTCACCAGGCGGCCATCATGGCGCCGACGGAGATCCTCGCGGAGCAGCACTTCGAGAACCTGAGGGCGCTACTCTCACCGCTCGGCGATCGAGTCGTGCTCCTGCGCGGCGGGATGAGGGTGGGGGAGCGTAACGAGGCGCTGGGGCTGATCGAGAGCGGAGAGGCGCAGATCGTCGTGGGAACGCACGCCCTGATCCAGGAGGGGACGACGTTCTCCGACCTCGCGCTCGCGGTCGTCGACGAGCAGCACAGATTCGGCGTCGTGCAGCGCGCCGCTCTTCGCGCGAAGGGACGCGCGCCGCATATCCTCGTAATGACCGCGACGCCTATCCCGAGGACGCTCGCGCTCACCGTCTACGGCGACCTCGACGTGTCGGTCCTGGACGAGATGCCGCCGGGTAGAGAGAGGGTCGCGACCGCCGTCAGGGACGAGGCGGCAAGGAAGAAGGTGTACGATTTCCTGAAGAGCGAAGTGGCGGCCGGCCGGCAGATCTTCATCGTGTACCCGCTCGTCGAGGAGTCGGAGAAGATGGAGCTGGCGGCGGCGACGAAGATGTACGAGAAGCTCAAGGAGCGCGTGTTCACCGACGCCAACGTCGGGCTGGTCCACGGCCGGATGAAGCCGGAGGACAAGGACGCCGTCATGGAGACCTTCAAGGCCGGAGACACCGACATCCTCGTGTCGACGACGGTCGTGGAAGTCGGAGTGGACATTCCCAACGCGACCGTGATGCTCATTGAACACGCTGAGCGGTTCGGCCTAGCGCAACTCCACCAGCTCAGGGGCCGCGTCGGCAGGGGGGACCAGCAGTCCTACTGCATCCTGATGGTGGGACGCGGCGCGTCCGACGAGGCGCGCGAGCGCATTCAGGTGCTGGCCGACACTAACGACGGGTTCGTCATCGCCGAAAAGGACCTGGAGATGCGTGGGCCCGGCGAGTTCCTTGGCGTGAGGCAGCACGGACTGCCGACATTCTCGGTAGCGGATCTGGGACACGACTCCCGTCTGCTCGTTGCTGCCAGAGACGACGCGTTCGCTTTCGTTGCGGGCGATCCGGACATGAGCACTCCGGCCGCCGCGCTCCTGCTCGACGCGACCAGGAAACGGTTCAAGGGCCGCGGGGCGTTCATGGACGTGGGATAGGAGGTTCGATGACCAGAGACGAGGCGGTCGCCGCCGTCAAGAAGAACTGCGCGAACAGAAATCTAATGAAGCACATGCTGGCCACCGAGGCCGTGATGGTCGGCCTCGCAGAGCGGCTCGGCGAGGACACGGAGTCGTGGGCGCTGGCGGGGCTTCTTCACGACTTGGACTACGAGGACACCGTCGACGACCCTGAGCGACACGGTCTGGTCTCTGCAGAGATGCTGGGTGAGCTGGGCGTCTGTGAGGAGATAATCCACGCCGTCAAGGCTCACAACGAACACGTTACGAGAGACAGCGCAATGGACAGGGCGCTCTACGCCAGCGACCCGATCACCGGGCTCATCGTCGCAGCCGCGCTCATGCATCCCGACAGGAAGCTGGCGGGGATCGACGTGGACTTCGTCATGCGCAGGCTCAAGGAAAAGCGGTTCGCGGCGGGCGCCAGCCGGGAGCAGATAGCCGCGTGCTCAGAGCTGGGCCTGTCGGTAGAGGAATTCGTCGGGATCGCACTTTCGTCCATGCAGGACATCAGCGAAGAGCTGGGGTTGTAGAGGGGCCTGCTAGTAGAGCACGCTCTCCGGGTTGCTTCGCTTGCCGCTCTTCTTGACCTCGAAGTGAACGTGCGGGCCTGTTGATACGCCCGTGGTTCCCACCGTGGCGATGCGGTCGCCCTTTTTGACCGTCTGACCGCGATCGACGAGTATCGTCGAGCAGTGTCCGTAGAGCGTCTCGTATCCGTTCGGATGCTCGACGACGACTGTCTTTCCGTAGCCGCCCTTCCAGCCCACGAACGTAACCCGCCCGCCGAGCGCTGCCCGGATCGATGTCCCGCGCGGCGCCGCGATGTCGAGACCCGTGTGCATCATGCGCCGGCGGTAGACCGGATGCAGCCGCATGCCGTAGCGTCCCGATATTCTACCGTGCACTGGCCACGCGAATCGGAAGAGCTGCGCGAGGGCGCCCGAGCCCGGGATGAAGAGCTTCTCGCCGATATGCACGGTCCCGACGTCGACGCCGGGGTTGGCGTTGACCAGGTCGGTCAGGTCGACTTCGTACTTCTTGCAGATCCCGCTTATCGTGTCGCCCTTCTTCAGATCGACGTAGGTCCCGTCCGTGTCGGGCACCTCCAGGATCTGCCCGGGGCGAAGGTACCGCGCGCTGGGCAGGTCGTTCATCGCGACGATCGTCTCCATGCGAACGTCGTACTTCCTGGCGATGTTCCACAGGCATTCGCCCGAGGCGACCGCGTGACGCGTGATGACCGGTGCGCCCTGCTTCGCCTTGCCGTTGCCGCCGATTGGAGCGCTTTTCGAGATGGGGTACAGAAACTCGAGCGAGCGATCCCAGCTCCGTTCGCGCGAGTAGAGCAACGGCAACCGGACCTCGACCTTGCGCCGGGGAACACGCGCGTAGCTCACACGGTTCGCGCTGGCCAGAAGGTCCATGTCGATGCCGTACTCCATGGCGATGGATTCGAGGTCACGCCCGGGTTCGGCGATGTAGTCGTAGCTGGCGGTGCCCTCAGGAACCGGAGTCACCACACCGATGACGTCGAAGCTGGATTTGAGATAGTCGCTGTCGGTCTCGCCGAGCACGCGTCCCCAGGGAGAGAGCTGAGTGAACATCGGGGCTCGAGCGTTCAGCTCAACGTTGCTTGAAACGGCGAGTTGGCTGACCGCCATGCCGGAGGCTACGGCGAGCGTCATGACGACCGCGGAGAGCCATACATAGAATCTCACGGTCCGCGGGAGGCGTACGAAACGGCCCGAAAGCATGGCGCCCAAGGAGGCTTCTGTCTCTACGTAGTTGCTCATAAGGTGACTCGGGAATATACGGGTCTCAAGACACAGTGTCAAGCTGCAATGCCCCACCCGAACTCAGTGAACGGATGCAAGCATTGGGCCTGGCTCATTCCGTAAAACGTCCGCACAACGGTTTATAGGAGCTTGAACGTGAATCCCAGCGAGAGCGTCTCCTTGAGCCTCAGATCCTCGTCGATCTGCTTATCGTACAGCAGCTGCAGGTACAGATTGACGACGATGTAGTCCGTGATCCCCGCCGAGAACGTGTTCTGCCAGTTGACGTCGGGCGACTTCCAGTCGTCGACCCCGGGCAGTCCTTCGAGCGCGTCCGACTCGGAGTAGTAAAGTGCCTTGTAGATCGTCAGGTCGCTGCTCAGAGAAATGGCGCCATCGGCGAGGGGAGTCCTGAACTCGCTGACGAACTCCAGGCCGCCGTCGTTGGTCGAGATGTTCTCCCGCACGGTGCCGCCCTCCGGCAGCGCGTCGCGGTCGATGTGCTGGCGGATCGCCCCACCGAGGCGTGCCGTCCAGTCGCGGTCCTCTTCGTCGATGAGCACCCTTGCGACGCCACAGCTCTCCGTCAGGGTCATGGGATTCAGTGTGCGCTTCTTCGCCGGGTCACGGGTGTCAAGGAAGCGTGACTCGACCCGGCCGGAGACGAACGGGTCGACGAACCAGCCGTACGAGAATCTAAGGACGCTCTCGAAGTCGATGAGGTCCGTGGTCGTCGAGGGTTCCGCCCACTTCTTCGTCTCCTTGTCCTGATTGTGCGTCTGGCCGAAGGAGAGCTTCAGCGTGTTCTTGCTGTTGAGAACGTCCGTCAGCTGGCTCTCGGCGAGCGTGTTCGAGTTGAGCGCCCAGGACAGGGCCCCCGTCTCGCCGCCGTCCCAGTTGTTGCTGTATGCGTTCTGCGTGAGGGTCAGGTTGATGTCTGAGGCCACCTGCCATCCCTCCGGGATGGGGGCCTCCTCCGCCGGAGCCGGCAGGACGAAAACGAAGATCGCGAGCGTGGCAGCGGTGGCTAGCCGGAACCTCATAGGTGTCCTCCTTGATACTGGATTCTTATGGTCGATGCTGGACGCGGCGACGCGCCGGTCCGGCCCGGTGGCCGTGCGGCGCGTCGGTCGTCCGTTCCCAGTTCTCCTACGCTGCGGGAGCGCCCAGCTGCGACGTGCAGAACGCGCAGCGCGTGGCCTTGATAGGTATCTCCGAGAAGCAGTGCGGGCACTCCTTCGTCGTCGGCTCGGCCGGCGCTTCCTCTTCCTGCTTCTGCAGCTTCGCGAGCTGGCGGATGAGCAGGAACACGCAGAACGCGATGATGAGGAAGCTGACGATGCTCAGTATGAACAGACCCCAGTTGAGCGTGACGGCTCCTGCCTGTTGCGCGTCGACGAGCGTCGCGTACGGACCGACGGCCTTTCCCGACTTCAGAACCGCGAACAGGTTCGTGAAGTCGACCTTGCCCAACAGAAGTCCTATGGGCGGCATTATCACGTCCTTGACCAGCGACTGGACGATCGAGCCGAACGCCGCGCCGATGATGATACCGACGGCCATGTCGACGACGTTGCCGCGCATGATGAACGCTTTGAAATCCTTGATCACGACTGCCTCCTTCTCCGTAACCGGCCCGGGCGGCGCGGTCTCGTCCGCGCGTCCGTCGCCGGTGCTCTCTGCCGAGCTGTGTAGAATGCCCATACTCCCTACCACTGCCGGTGATGGGCTGTCAAGTCCGGGTGTGCGCGGTCCCTCAACGGGCCCGGACCGGGCCTCGGACCGGGGCAATTGACCTTGACACCCGCTCACGCTGGCAATAACATGACGGCGACTGAGGCCCGCTCTCCGGCCGTTCTACGCCCTTGTCTGGCGAACCAGCCCTCCGGGCTGACAACTTGGGGTTCGGAAGCATGCTCGCCTTCGCGGTGACCGCTGCTGGTGTTGCTCCGCTGGCGCCGGCAGTTCCGATTTCCTTGATCGCGACGGCGCTCATTCTGGGCATCGCGACCGGCTGGCTGTCCGGCAGAGTCCAGAGGCGGCGAGACAGGCGGAAGAGCGGCGAGATCGTCAAGAGCAAGCACCAGCTTCAGGCGATATTCGACGGCATCACCGACGGGCTCATCATCGTGGACACCGACTTCACGGTCAAGGCCATCAACAAGGCCGAGGCCGCCTTCCTGGGCAGCACGCCTCAGGAATTGGTGGGGAAGCCGTGTTACGAGGTCTACTGCAGGGGGGACGCGGCCTGCGAGTCCTGTCCGGCTCACGAGACCTTCGCGACCGGCAAGCCCGTGCTCATCTCCAAGATCGAGCACCAGTCCGGGTATCATCGTAAGGGCGTGGACGTCTACACGTTCCCGGTCCGGGACGAGAAGGGCGAGACCGTCCAGGCCATCCAGTACATCAAGGACGTTACGGATCGCCTCAAGCTCCAGAGACAGCTTCGCGAGGTGGAACAGATGACCGGTATCGGTCACATGGCGGCGAACGTAGCGCACGAGATAAGGAACCCGCTGATCGCGGTCGGCGGTTTCGCCCGGCAGCTTCACGAGGCGCTCGACGCGGACGATCCAAAGAGGGAGTACACGGGCATCATTCTGGAGGAGGTCACGCGACTCGAGCAGATCCTGCGCGAGCAGCTGACGCTCGAGAGACATCTCCAGCCCGTGCTCGCACCGGTCGAGATCAACCAGATAATCAAGGACGTCCGGAAGCTACTCTCGCACGGAATGCTCTCGTCCCGGATCAGGCTGATCGGGAGTCTCGCGGACGGGTTGCCCGTCACGATGGGGGACGCCAACCAGCTCAAGCAGGTGTTCCTCAATGTCATCAGCAATTCCATCCAGTCCATGCCCGACGGCGGGACGATAGAGATCTCGAGCGAGCAATCGGGTCAGACGATAGTGGTGACCGTTCACGACAACGGTCCAGGTATTCCGAAGGAGATAATGAGCAAGCTGTTCGTGCCGTTCTTCACAACGAGGAAGGCGGGATCGGGGCTCGGAATGGCGGTGACCCGGCGGATCATGGAGAACCACGGCGGCAGCGTGAGCGTCGATAGCGAGATGGGCAAGGGAACGACCGTCAGCCTCTTGATCCCGATAGTGAGAAGCACTCCCGAGGTTGAGCATCGGGCGCTCTACGGCGACTCGCCGGGCCCGGACGGCAGGGGAGAAAGGGAGACGGGAGTGGGCGCAGTGGCAGCAGAACAGGAAACTAGCGCAGCGGAACATGGATCGACCGAAGGCACCGGAGGTTCCGAATGACGAAACTGCTGGTCGTCGATGACGAGAAGAACATCAGGAGACTCTACGAGACCGAACTCACGCGTGACGGCTACGACGTGACGACGGTCGAGAGCGCCGAGGAAGCGCTGGAGGCGCTGGAGCGGTCGGAGCCGGACCTGGTCGTGCTGGACATCAGGCTCGAGGGGATGGACGGCATCGACTGCTTGCGCAGCATCATGGAGACACGGAGAGACCTCCCGGTCATCCTGAACTCGGCCTACTCCACGTACAAGCAGGACTTCGCGTCGTGGATGGCGGACGCGTACGTCGTGAAGTCGGCGGACCTCACCGAGCTCAAGGACACGATCAAAGAGGTTCTCGAGAAGCGCGGCAAGGCCTGAGGTGCGTTCGCGCGGAATGATCGTGCCCGAGGAGGGTACGGCCGGGCGAGCGCGAGACACGGAGCGCGGAGCACCGCGCCGGAGAGTGCACGTGAAGCGGAGCCAGACGAACAAGGAACTTCTGGATTTCAGAAAGAGGCTCAGGTCGGCGCCGGACGACGTTGACGCGCTGTCTGAACTGTCGTCCGTCTACATGGCGTCGGGTCGCTCCGCGGACGCCGTCGTGGTCCTGCAGCAGCTTCTGGCCAAGCGACCGCGTGACGCCCAGGCGATGATCGATTGCGGCACCTGCTACCGTCGGCTGGGATTGCTCGAGTCGGCGGCAGCCGAGTTCGAACGCGCGGCGAGGACGGTCCCCGGAAGCGCGCCCGCCCGCTACAACCTCGGGCGGGTATACGATCTCATGGGCCGGTTCGAAGACGCCGTCGATCAGCACGCGGCCGCCATCGAGTGCGCTCCGGACGACCCGGAGCCGCACTACCGTCTCGGCGTGACGTATGCTCGCAGGCAAGAGTTCGAGGAGGCCGCCAGGAGTTACGAGCGGGCCATTGAGATCGACTACGCCTGCGCGAAGGCTCACACCAATCTCGGTTACACGCTCGACCAGCTCGGCAAGACCGACGAGGCCATTCTGGAGTTCAAGCGGGCCATCGAGATCGACCCGGACAACGCGGAACGCCATCTGAATCTCGGGGCCATCTACGGCGAGAAGAGAATGCTCCCCGAGGCCATCGACGAGTTCAGATCAGCGTGCGCGACCGACCCCAAGAGCGCCGAGGCCCACTTCAACCTGGGCACGGCGCTTCTCGAGTGCAACCAGACCGACGAGGCCGCGGTCGAACTGGAACTGGCGGTGAAATACGCCGCGGACAATCCGGCGGCCCACTACAGGCTCGGCCTGGTCTACTCCGGGAGGGGGAAGTTCGCGAAGGCCCTCGCGGAGTTCCAGCGCGTGGTGGCTCTCGAGGGGGAAACGGCCAACGCGTGCTACCAGATGGGTCTCGCGCTCTCCTCGCTGGATCGCCTCGAGGATGCCGAGCGGCATCTCCAGAAGGCCGCCGGCGCCTCTCCCGACGACCCGAAAATACACTATCAGCTTGGGATCGTGATGGACCGCCTGGGGAAGAGCGTCGATGCTGTCGACTCCTACAGGCGCGCCGACAAGCTCCACGGTCGACCCTAGAGCGCCGGCAGGGAAGGAGTTCGCCCTTTCATGTCTTCAGTTCGCGTTGCTCTCTCCACCCTGCTCGCGCTGTCGCTGCTTCTCCCGGTTCCTGCTCCGGCCGCCGGGCCGTCAGTCGCGGCTCCGTCCGACGGGACGCCCGCCATACGCAGGCCGCCCGCCGACGTGCCGCTGAACCACTGGTCCTATCCGCTGCTCGAAAGACTCCAGACCAGAGGCGTTCTCGACCTGGACCTCTCGACGCGACCGGTGTCGCGCTCGGACGTCGCGGCTGCTGTCAGCACGGCCCTGAGTTCCGACGCGCCAGCGTCCGGTTCTCTCAGTGAAAGGGAGCTGTGGATCCTCTCCAGGCTCGAGGCCGAGTTCGTCCGGGGCGAGGTCGATTCGCCCGCCTACAGCACGGGCACGGACGCGGCCTCGTTCGGTCTGGGTGTCAGGGTGTTCACGCAGTTGCGCCACGGTGGTGAGGCCGTCGAACTCAGCCTCTGGCCGGGAAGTGCGCCCGGCGGGATCACGCCCCTTCGAGACGTGGGTGTCGAGGAGGACGCGGAGGCACAGCTCGATGTCGCATCCGATATCGACTACGAGCTGTGGGGCGGCGTCGAAGGACTCGTCGGTTTCTACGCCGACAGCCAGCTGCTTCTGGGCGGGCAGGACGGGGCGCGGCAGGTACGTCTCTCGAGCAGGGTGCGGACCTGGCGAGGCGTCTCCGCCTCGTTCGAACGCGCATACGTGAAGCTCGCGCGCCCGAGCTACTCCGTGGTGCTGGGGCGACGCGGGACCGCGTGGGGGCGTTCCAGGTGGGGGCGTCTGATGTTGTCGGGCACGGCGCCCACCTTCGACCAGCTGGACGTGAAATACTCGGTGGGTCCGCTCTCTTTCGAGGCGATGCACGCGCTTCTGGAGTACGAAGAACTGGGCACCGAGACCGATCTTGGCGAGTCGGAGAACCCGTTTCTCGCCGCTCACCGGATGGTCGTGCGGGGAGAGTGGGGGAGCGTCGGGTTGGGCGAGGCCGTCGTGTACAGCTCCGTACTTCCCGATCCGGTCTACGCCAACCCGCTCATGCCCTACTACCTGGCGCAACACAACGAACGCAACAACGACAACGTCCTCTGGCTGCTGGACGGCGTCTATCACATTCGCCCGGGCGTGACCGCGTACGCGGAGTTCCTCATCGACGACCTCCAGTACGAGAGGTCGACCGACAGCCCCGACAAGTACGGCGCGACGGTCGGCGGGGCCTGGTACGGCGCGGTCCGCGGTCTCGACGCCGAGCTGACCGTGGAGTACACGAACGTGCGCAACTGGACCTACACGCACAAGTTCATCGAGCACAGGTTCACGCAGGACGGGGCTCCGATCGGGTTTGAGCTCGGACCCGACGCCGACAGGCTCCGGGCCGAGTTCGTGTTCCATCCGGCGGTGAAGTGGTCCGTGGGGACCACCCTGGAGCGCGCGCGAAAGGGCCGCGGCCGGATCACCGATCCGTTCGAACCGGGCGAGAATCCCGAGCCCACGTTCCCGTCGGGCGTTGTCGAAACGAAGAGCAGGGTTGCCGTCGAACTCGGATATCAGGGTCTGGAAGGGCTATCGGCCGGACTCGGAGCGGCGTTCGAGTCGGTCGCGAACGTGGGGAACTTCCTTGGGAAGGACGACGACGGATGGGAGTTCTGGGCCGGCGTTGAGTTCCGCATCTAGAGCGGCAGCGCTCGTCGAGCTTCTCCGTCCGGTAAACGGATTGATGGCGGCGGTCGCCGTGCTTGTGGGCGCGCATGTGACGCGTTCTCCGACGTTCTGGGGACCGGCGCTCACGGGTGCCGCGGCTGCATTCGCCGCCTCGGGCGCGTCCAACGCGCTGAACGACCGTCTCGACGTCGTGTCGGACGTCATCAACCGTCCGGGCAGACCGATCCCGTCCGGACGCCTGACGCGAGTGGAGGCCGCGACGACGGCGTGCGTGTTCGGCGCGGCGTCGATCGCACTGGCGGCGTTGATAGGGCCGAGGGCGGTGGCGCTCGCGCTCGCGTGGCTGGTCTTGACGGCGCTCTACTCCGTGACCCTCAAGGGCGTGCCGCTGGCCGGCAATGCGGCGGTGGCGCTCGTGGCATCCACGCCGTTCCTCATGGGCGGGTTCTCGCAGGGCAAATACCTGCTCGCGATCATTCCATGCGCGCTCGCGTTCCTCGTCCACCTCGCGCGAGAGATCGTCAAGGATGTGGAGGACGTCGAGGGCGACGAGGCGGCGGGAGTATGGACCTTCGCGGTCAGGCGCGGAGCCGCTGCCTCCTTCGCGGTAGTGCGCGGCGTCCTGATGATCCTGATAGCGCTGGCGGCGCTGCCGTTCGTGTTCGGGATCTACGGCTGGGGCTACGCGAGCGTCCTCGTCGTCATCGACGCCGCGCTCGTCCGGCTGATGCTGTCGATGGAGGCGAACTCAATGAGTAAGGGCTTTAGCAGGCCGTCCAATGCCCTCAAGGCAGTGATGGTGCTGGGGCTTCTGGCCTTCGTGGTGGGGGTGCTCTAAGCATGACCGTTCTACAGGGAATACTCCTGGGACTGCTGCAGGGATTGACCGAGTTCCTGCCCGTGTCGAGTTCGGGCCACCTGGCCCTCGCGGAGCACTTCTTCGGCATACGGAGTCCCGGTGTCACCTTTGAGGTGTTCGTTCACTTCGGGACGGCGATGGCGGTCGTGCTGTTCTTCAGGGGCCGCATCGCTAGCATTCTCCTGGCTCTCGCGCGCTGCGTCGTGCGGCTGAAGTACGACGCGGCCGAGGTGCGGCTGGCGCTGCACCTCATCCTCGCGACCGTCCCGGCCGCGGCGGTCGGCTACTTTCTCGCTCCCCGGATAGAGGCTGTGTTCGCGAGCCCCGTGCTCGTGTCGATCCTCCTCATGGTCACGGGTTTCATCCTGTGGTTCTCTGGGAAGCTCTTCCCGGGGACCAAGGCGCGTGGGACGTGGTCGGACGCGGTGGTCATAGGCGTCGCGCAGGCGCTCGCTATCCTGCCCGGGATCTCGCGCTCCGCGTCGACGTTGACGGCGGGGCTCGCCGTCGGGCTCGAGCGCAGGGCCGCGGCCGAGTTCGCCTTCCTGCTCTCGGTTCCGGTGATATTCGGCGCTGCCGCCGCAAGCCTGGGCGACGCTCTGAAGGCCGGACTGACAGGCGGTCCCGCGCTGGGGCTCGGAACGCTGGCGGCGTTCCTCTCGGCCCTGCCGGCGATCGCCCTGCTCCTAAGGGCCGTGACCGCGGGGAAGCTCGCCAACTTCGCGTACTACTGCTGGGCCGTGGGCGCGCTGTCGTTCGCGGTCATCCTGTTGGGACACCGAACGTGAAACCGCCGAAAGGAGGCATCGCATGAGACGATGTCAGATCATCTCCACGGTCGTGCTGGCGGCGCTCGCCGCCGCGGCCTCGTCCGTTGCGGGCGAGCCGGGCGTATCCATCACCATATACAACCGGGACCTGGCGCTCGTGAAGGACACTCGAGAGATCAAGATCGAGTCCGGCGTCAACGAACTGAGGTTCGACGACGTCGCGGCCAGGATCGACCCGACCAGCGTGCATTTCGAGGTGCTCGAGGGGCGCCCGGCGTACGTCTGGGAGCAGAACTACCGATTCGACCTCGCGAGTGCCTCCAAGATCCTCGACAAGTACCTGGAGACCGAGATCGACGTGATAGGGGAGAACGCCGACCTGTTCACGGGCAGGCTGGTCAGCTTCGACGCCACGTCCATCGTGCTGGACCAGGGACGAGGGGCGGGGCCGGTCATCACGCTGAACAGGGACAAGGTGTCGTACATCAGATTCCCGACGCTCCCGTCCGGGCTCATCTCGAAGCCCACGCTCGTATGGAAGCTCGGGGCCGACGAGGGCGGAGACAGGTTGGTCGAGGTCACATACATGACCTCCAGCATCAACTGGCACGCCGAGTACGTCGGCGTCATCGATGCCGCGGACAAGAGCATCGACCTGGCCGCCTGGGTGTCGATAGACAACCGCTCGGGCGCGACGTACGAGAACGCGCAGCTGGACCTCGTGGCCGGCGACGTGCACCGGGCGCAGGAACGCGCTCCCACCCAGATGTTCGACGAGGTGGAGGTGCGCGCCATGGGCGCCAAGGCGGCTCCGTCCTTCCAGGAGGAATCCCTCTTCGAGTACCACCTCTACAAGCTGGACACGCCTGCCACCGTGGCCGACCGGGAGATCAAGCAGCTGACCTTCTTCCCGAGCACGGACGTCGAGGTTGTGAAGGTCTTCGAATTCGACCACCAGCGCTCCGGGGACGTGCGTGTGCTTCTCGAGTTCGAGAACTCGGAGGAGGCCGGGCTCGGTGTGCCGCTTCCTGCCGGCAAAGTGCGCATGTACAAGGAGGACTCCGCGGGCGCGCTCCAGTTCATCGGCGAGGACCGGATAGACCACACGCCGAAGGACGAGGACCTGAGCCTCTACATGGGGAACGCCTTTGACGTCGCGGCCGAGCGCAAGACACTCGACTCGAGACGGATCACCGACAAGGTCCGTGAGGAGGACTACGAGGTCTCTCTCCGGAATCACAAGGACGATGACGTGGTAATACGGCTCGTGGACCACCTCTACATGGACTGGACGGTCACCCGCACTTCGCACGACTTTGAGAAGAAGGAAGCAGACAGAATCGAGTTCTCCGTACCGGTCGAGCGTGACGGGGAGGCCATAGTCAGCTACACTGTCAGGTACGAATACTAGCCGTACGGTTCGCTGAGAGGCGTCGGTGCCGGCGGCCGGTCTGGCCGGACGCGGCAGACGCCGGTGAAGAACGGCCTGCATCCCGGAGGCATTCATGGAGTCCGTCGGGGAGCTCCTTAAGCACGAACGTGAAGCGCAGGGCAAGACGATAGAAGACGTGGCCAGGGCCACGAAGATGAGCACGCTCATCATCGAAGGGCTCGAGGCGGACCACTTCAGCGTTCTTCCCGCGCCCGTCTACGTCAAGGGCCACCTGCGAACCTACGCGAGACATCTCGGGCTCAGCGAGACCGGGGTCGTCGACAAGTACCTCAGGTTCACGCAACAGCAGGAGAGCACTGAGCTGGACGAATGGGACGCCGTCGAACTCGAACTCCACGAAGAGAAGCAGCGGTCGGGGCGACGCTGGGTGTGGATCGCCGTGGTGGCAGCCGTTCTCGCGGTGGCGATCGTCGTCCGGTATGTGGTCACGCAGCGCGGCGACGCCTCCGAACCGGTGACGACCGCTCCCGCTGTCGTTACCGAGCCCGTTCGTGAGACCGTGGTGGGCGACACCATGATAGAGTGGCACAAGCTCGAGCTCCTGGCGGTCGCCAGGGAGCGGACGTGGCTGAGCGTTTCGATAGACGGTGAGCCCGTTGCAGATCTCACGCTCGAGCGAGGTGAAGAGCGCCGGTGGGAGGCGGAAGAATTCTTCAAGCTCGACGTCGGGAACGGCGGCGGCCTTGCGCTCTATCTGGACGGCGAGCTCCTGGGCACGGCGGGGTCCGGCTCGCGACTGGTCGAGGGACTTGTGGTCGACGAGAACGGAATGTCGCGCTAGAGTTCCGTGGAGCGTGTCCGGAGATCGGCTGGCCGCGACCGTGCGCGTTGGAGATGGCACGCGGTCGCGGCTTACGACGTTGTGGAGGCGGTGGAGCGCCGATGAAGAGAACCTTTGAGCTGACGGCCGGGTTCGAGCCGCAGGGCGACCAGAGCAGGGCCATCAGCGAGCTCTTGAAGGGCCTGGAAGAGGGCGGCCGATTCCAGACCCTTCTCGGCGTGACCGGCTCCGGCAAGACCTTCACGATGGCCAACGTCATCGCCCGATCCAATCGGCCTGCGCTCATCATCTCCCACAACAAGACGCTCGCGGCACAGCTGTTCGCCGAGTTCTCGGCGTTCTTCCCCAGGAACGCCGTGGAGTACTTCGTCAGCTACTACGACTACTACCAGCCCGAGGCCTACGTCCCGGTCACGGACACCTACATCGAGAAAGACGCCGACATCAACGACGAGATCGACAGGCTGAGGCTTCGCGCCACCGCCTCCCTGCTCGAGCGTCGCGACGTCGTCATCGTCGCTTCGGTGTCGTGCATATACGGCCTGGGCTCGCCCGATGTCTACCGATCGATGCTGCTTGCGCTGGCGGTGGGGCAAGAGGTCGATCGCAACACGATGCTCCGTGATCTTGTGGACATGCAGTACGACAGGAACGACGTCGAGTTCACCCGCGGCTCCTTCAGAGTTCGGGGCGACGTCATCGAGATACGGCCGTCGTACGAGGAATGGGCCATACGCGTTGAGCTCTTCGGCGACGAGGTCGAGAAGCTCTCCGTCATCGACCTCGTGACGCGCAAGGTGACAGACGAACTCGAAGATGTATCGATATATCCCGCGAAGCACTGGGTGACCACGCAGGAGAACATCGAGCTTGCCATCAAGGGCATCGAAGCCGAACTCGCGGAACGGCTCAAGCTGTTCAGGTCCGAGGGCAAGCTGCTGGAGGCGCAACGTCTGGAGCAGCGCACGACCTTCGACATAGAGATGATGAAGGAGATGGGCTACTGCAGCGGCATCGAGAACTACTCGCGCCACCTTTCGGCCCGCGGCCCCGGGTCCAGGCCCGACGTTCTTCTTGACTATTTTCCAGACGATTTCCTGATATTCATAGACGAATCTCACGTCTCCGTGCCTCAGCTGCGCGGCATGTTCCGCGGTGACCGCTCGCGCAAGGAGACGCTCGTCGAGTACGGGTTCAGGCTGCCCTCCGCGCTCGACAACAGGCCGCTCATGTTCGAGGAGTTCGAACGGTTCATGCATCAGGTGGTGTTCGTGTCCGCTACGCCCGGGCCGTACGAGCTCACGAAGTCGGAGGGCGTGATCGTCGAGCAGATCATCCGGCCCACCGGTCTGGTAGACCCCGAGATCGTCGTGCGTCCCGTCGAAGGTCAGGTGGACGACCTGCTCGAAGAGATACGCACGCGGGTCGCCGGCGGAGCCCGCGTGCTGGTGACTACCCTCACGAAGCGCATGTCGGAGGACCTGACGGACTATCTGGGCGGCCTGGGCGTCCGAGTGCGGTACCTCCACTCCGACATCGACGCGCTCGAGCGCGTCGAAATAATCAGGGGCCTGAGGCTCGGCGAGTTTGACGTCCTGGTCGGCATCAACCTGCTGAGGGAGGGTCTGGACCTGCCCGAGGTCTCGCTCGTCGCCGTCCTCGACGCCGACAAGGAGGGATTCCTTCGGTCAGACACGTCGCTGATCCAGACCTCGGGACGCGCGGCGCGGAACCTCGGTGGTCGCGTCATATTCTACGCCGACACCGTGACGGGCTCGATGGAGCGCGCGCTCGCGGAGATGTCCCGGCGGCGCGACATCCAGCTTGCCTACAACAGGAAGTACGGCATCGAGCCGAAGAGCATCGTGAAATCCGTCGACGAGATCATGAGAGCGACGGCCGTGGCCGACGCCAGGAAGGACGTCGACCAGGACATCGAGATGCTCCATCTGGAACCGGGTGTTGACCGCGCCCAGATGATGGCGATACTCGAGGAGCAGATGATGAACGCTGCGGCTCGCCTCGAGTTCGAGAAGGCCGCGTCGCTCCGTGATCGCATTGACGAACTTCGGATGGCCGACGCGCTGGATGACGCCTCGGGACCGGGGAAGGCGGCGCCACGGGCCGGTGGACAGGGCGCGGGGCGCAAGGGGCGCCGCGCAGGGGAAACCGGGGAGCCGTCCGCCGGAAGGCCGATGCCGAAGGGAGCGCGCAGGCGCCGGTCGAAGGGCGCCCCAAGAGAGAAGCGCGGCGGTGTTGTCTACGGGAAGGACAAGGGGAAGGACAAGCGGGGGTCCAGGAAATGACGGTAGACGAGAACGTCCTCGAACTCGTGCGCCGGGCGCTGGCGGAAGACGTCGGTGCCGGCGACGTGACCACGGAGTCCACCATTCCGGCCGACCACGTCTCGCGCGGGACCATCACGGCCAGGGCGGACGGGGTCATCGCCGGCCTGGACGTTGCCGGGGCAGTCTTCGCGGAACGCGATCCGGAACTGTCCTTCACCGCTTGCGTCAGCGATGGCGACAGGGTGGTTGCGGGGACGGTGGTGGCCACGGTGGAGGGGCGAACGAGAGCGATACTGACGGGCGAGCGCGTCGCACTGAACTTCCTCCAGCGGCTGTCCGGCATCGCCACGGCAACCGCAGCCTGCGTCACCGCACTCGAGGGCGGTCGCACGCGCGTGCTGGACACCCGGAAGACGACCCCGGGCCTGAGGTCGCTCGAGAAGTACGCGGTGAGCGTCGGGGGTGGAGAGAACCACCGAATGGGCCTCTGGGACATGGTGCTCATCAAGGACAACCACATCGAGGCGGCGGGCGGCATCGCCCAGGCCGTCTCGGCGGCGCGGGCGGATCGTCCGGACCTTGTCGTCGAGGTCGAGACGAAGTCGATCGACCAGGTTGCGTCCGCGATGGGGGCCGGGGCGGACAGGATAATGCTCGACAACATGACCGTGGAGCAGATGCGGGACGCGATCGCGCTCGCGCGTTCGGTCGATTCGCCGCCGGAGATCGAGGTCTCGGGCGGGATAACGGGCGAACGGCTGCGTGCCATAGCCGAACTTGGACCCGACTTCGTCTCCGTGGGCGCGCTGACTCACTCCGCGACGGCAATGGACATCTCCCTCGATCTCGAGGCCCGACAGTGATCCGGGACCCGCTGACCGAAGATGCGATCCTCCCGCTGGTGCGCGACCTGCGCATACCCTGGCGGGTACACGCCTACGGCTCGATCGTCTCCACGAACGACACGGCGAAGAGACTGGCCGGGAACGGCGCCCCCGAGGGGACGCTCGTGGTCGCCGAGACGCAGACCGGAGGGTACGGGCGGAGAGGCAACGTCTGGGAGTCGCCGCCCGGCGGGCTCTGGTTCTCGTTCCTTGTCAGGCCGCACCTTCCGCCGGAACGCGCCAGCGGGCTCTCGGTCGTGACGGCCGTGGCTGTGGCACGGGCCGTGATCGACCTCGGGGGGCCGAGCGCGCGGATCAAGTGGCCGAACGACGTCTTCATCGGGGGGCGGAAGCTGGCCGGCGCGATGGTTCTGTCGGCCGGGGACGGGGCGCTGGTTGTCGGCGTGGGTGTCAACGTCAACGTGTCTGAGGCCGACATGCCGGCCCCCGACTGGTACGAGGCGACATCGCTTCTCAAGGAGACCGGCGAAGAGCACGCCCGGCCTCCGCTGCTCGCGCGTGTCCTGGCGGAGTTCGAGAAGCGCTACTACGCTTATCGCGGCCCGGACCACGTCGAGCTCCTCAGAGAATGGCGGGAGCTATCGCTCGTCATCGGAGAGTGGGTGACGGCAGCGGTCGGCGATGAGACGGTGCAGGGGACCGTGTTCGATATGGAGGAGGACTGTGGCATCGTCCTTAGACTGCCAAGCGGCGGGCATCGGAAGTTGCTTCCCACGGGCGATGTCACGCTGTCTGTGGGGGGAATGAGGGATTTGGCTTGACACGGTCTGTCGTTCAACCTATTTTGGTTCAGGTCTTGCATATCAACCGATAAGAGTTGAATAGGGCGAATCAACTGAATACGGTTGAATATGCAGTGGACAGTCAACGGTTGCCGCGACCTTCTGAACGGCGGAGGAGACGATGGAGACGCGAGGCGAGACGAGAGCCGGCGCATATGTCGCCCTCATCGGCGACATCAGAAAGT
>JBDRFG010000161.1:0-16873 GCA_043819135.1 Candidatus Eiseniibacteriota bacterium
AACGGGACACCTCTTGAGGCGCACGCGGACATGACGGTCTCGTCTCGGTCGGCGAGGTCCTGCTTCGTGAGCGCCAGTCCCCCGAGAAGGTCGTGCTCATACGCGTCTGCGCCCGCCACGTAGAGGACCAGTTCCGGCGAGAACTCGCCGAATATCGTGTCGAGCGCGCCCTCGAGGTTGGAGAGATACAGGGGCCCGTCCGCGCCATTGGGAAGGCCGATGTCGAGGTTGCTTGAGGGTTTGGCCATCGGGTAGTTCAGTTCCTGGTGGATCGAGAATGTGAAGACACGCTCGTCACCAGCGAAGATCGCGGCGGTGCCGTTACCCTGGTGGACGTCGCAATCCACGGTGGCGACGCGCGCCGCCAGTTCATCCTCGAGTGCCCGGGCCACTCCCATCGCCACGTCGTTGAGCACGCAGAACCCCTCACCGTGGTCCGGGAAGGCGTGATGGAGCCCGCCGGCTATGTTGACCCCGACACCTCGCTCGAACGATGACTTGACGGCCGCCACTGTTCCTCCCGCCCCGAGAAACGACTTTTCGACCAGCTCTTTCGAATAGGGCAGCTCGAGCGTCGCTTCCTCGAGCGCGGAAAGGGTGCCGTTCAATAGCTTCGCCACGTACATATCGGTGTGGACCAGAAGCGCATCCTCGACCGAGGCCGGCTCAGGCTCGACGAAGTCATCCAGCCGGGCGACGCCCATCTTGAGCAGTTGCTCCTTCACCAACCGGTACTTCCTCATGGGGAAGATATGCGGGCCGATATCGGCCTGGTAGTTGTCGGAGTAGAACAGCACCGGTCTCATGACGTGGAACTCCTGTGAGTGTTCTGATGGTCCCGAATCGCCGACGGCCGCCCGGCGTTCACCGCGCCCACGACGCTTCGTCCGTCTCCTGCCCCGCGTTCACTGTGCTTCCGACGCTTCGCCTGTCATCCGTCCCGCCTCTTCTCCGTCGGCGGCTTCTGCTTCGCCTTCTTCTCCGAAGAGGATCCACGCGGGCGCGTCAGCACCCTCCGCTCTGGCCGGCGTGAACCGCCACGCGCCGACCGCGTTCGTCACCGGCGTCAGTTCTTCATCGGTGACCGCCGTGATCGGGACCACCTCAACGGGGAGCCCGTCCGCGTTCACCAGGATCTCGAGTCGGAGCTTCCCCTCCCCCAGAGCCACCAGCGCCTCCGACGTGTCCGCCGGGGCGACCCATCTCGACAGGAGCGGGAGCGTGTCGTACTCGACGGCCGTGTCCGCCCGCGATGCGGACAACTCGATCGGCCGCACGTACGGCTCGAGTTCCGGGTGTGTTCTCGGATCCGGGAATCCGGGCAGGAGCATCGCCGTGCGGACGTTCGGATCTACGGCCAGCGCTTTGGCCAGTTCGGCCTCGGCGTCGAGCCACTCGACACCGGAGTCGGTCGCCAGTTCGTGCAGCCGGAAGTACGCGCGTCCCGCGTTCTCCGACATCGGGCCCACCACGTCGGCGTACGCGCGGTAGAGGCGATCGGCCTCCCTCGTGCGTCCCTGAAGCTGCACGGACGTTGCCAGGCCGAGCAGCGCGTCCGCGTCGACGGAGCCGGGCAGGTCGGCCGACGACGCGCGCCCGGATGCCAGCGCGCGCGCGCGTTCCTCCCCCACCGCCACAGCGAACTCCGCCTCCGCTTCTCCGAACCGCCCCCCTCTCAGAAGGGCGACCGCCAGCGCCCCCCGCGCCAGGGCGTGTCCCGGCTCGAGACGGACGGCAGCGCGGAGTTCGTCGAGCCCCGCGCGCATCTCTGACCCCGCGGAGTGTACGATCCCGCGCGCGAGAAGCGCCTCGACCGAGGGGTCTCCAGGCAGTCCTGAGGCCTGCCCCCACGCGGTGGAGGCGATCGACGTGGATGCCACGACAGCTGCGGCGAGCAGCGCGGAGCGCACCGCCGTCGCCCACACGCCACCAGCGTCCTTCCAGCGTCCCAAATTCGCCCTCTGTCGCATGTTACGCCCCAAGCTGACCTCCCCATAGCTACGACCTCGGAGAACCGCCGCCAGAGACGTTTTCCGTGAGCCGTGTCAATCCTGGCACCTTGACCATTGCGCGCTTTCGGGTGGCTCCGTGGGACCGCCCGGACCCCGTTTCACGCTATCAGTACATTCTCGGTGGACGCCACCTGACCGGCTCGTGTCGCGGCGGATAGCTCACTCGCGCCTTCCTGTCGGAGAGGATCCTGCGCGTTCCCTCGAAGATGTCTCTGAAGAGATTCCCGGGGTACTCCCACTCGTACGGCGTCTTGCTTCCGCAGGACGGGCAGACGACCTCGATGGACGCGCGGACGTGTGTGACGTCGCCCGGTCTCGTGATCGTCGTCCTGACGCGGTAGACAGGTAGACGTCCCGGAGCCGGCTCACCGGCTCCTCTTCCGACGTAGGGCACTTGCTGCTTCGTCCCGACGATGGTGCCGGCCCCGCCGGCGTCCGGGCTAATCGCGATCCTGGCGCCTCGCATCGCCTTGCTGATGGCGGCCCTGACCTCCGGTACTGAGCTTCCGTACCACGCCTCAGCGGTCATGTCGGGCGGAGGCGTCGTCGAGACGAACGTGGCCGGGGCGCCGCACCCGCTCAGCGCGAGAAGAAGGAACAGGCCGCAGGCTCCTGCCGCGACGACGACCCGAGCTGCCCGTCCCGTCGCCGTCGTCAACTGACTCATCGGGTCCTTCCTTCACCTCCCCCGGGATCGGAGTGGGTTCGCGCCGACAGGTGCTCTCGAATCGCACCCTCGGCGCGTCTGAGATGGGGCCATCCCGCCGCCGCCAGACTCTGGTTGACCGCCTGACGCGAGACAGCGAGGTGTGTGGCGACCTGCTGCTGCGTCTCGCTCTCTTTGATCAGCGAGATGATCTGGCGTTGTCGTACCGTCATTGCATCGTACGACGTCAGCACCATGTCGGCAAGCGACGAAGCGAGTGGATCGTACGCGGGCGCCAGGATGGTCACCCGATGTTCTTTGACGTCGGTCTCCTCGACACCGTGCAGGGCAAGCGATGCAGCCGCCTCGGCCGCGAGCAGAGACGACTCCAACCGGTCCGGCGATGTCGCCTCCTGAGTCCCCACGCCAGCCGATGCGGCCGCGCAGAAGGTCGTTCCGTGCGGCCGAAGCTCGTCCGCGACCGAGAGTATCGCCTCGAGAATCGCACCGGGCGCGCTCAACGCAAGCAGAAGCGTTCCCTCGGAAGACACAGACGAGGGGCCCGTCAGCATTTCCGGGTTCTTGCGGCCGAGCGATGCGGCCGCCTCTCTCAGGGCTCGGACGGTCGCCTCGTCGCCGGACGGCGCGCCCCCTCTCGGGTGAGCGCGCACGGCCAGCGCCACCGCCTTGGTGCCTGTCACCATGTCATTGGTCCTGGTGTGGTCGGCTACTCGATGATCCTGAAGACGACGTCGTGTTCGCGCACCTTATCGGGCACCCTGATGCCGACGTTGTCGCCGGCACTGGCTTCTTCGAGCGAATCGTGCTCGATCTGGATCGACTCGACGACAACCTCGAAGTCGGTTGTGTGTCCCTGTATCGAGATCTTGTCGCCTACCCGTAGACCGTCCGTCAGAACGATGGCCGCGACCTGGGGCTTCCTGAAGTAGTGAGCGACCCGTCCTATCTCCCTCTTCTCCATCGCACACCTCCTCTCGTCTCTCCGACTATCGGCTTCTCTCGACGCAGGCGAACGCGTTGTGGTCGTGGACGCTCTCCAGATTTTCCGCTTCGACGCGATACCAGTGCACTCGGACGTCCGAGTCCAGTCGCTCCGCCGCGTTTCTGGCGAGGTCCTCGACGAACACGGGATTCTCGTAAGCCGTCTCGATCACCGACCGCTCGTCGTCACCCTTCAGAAGCGCGAACACGGGGCCGCTGGCGCTGTCCTCGATGAGCTCGACCAGCTCCTCGATCCACATGTGTCCGTCGACCCGGACCGATACGGCGACGTGCCCCCTCTGGCTGTGCGCGGGTCCTCCGGTGGCTTCCATCGAGCAGGGGCATACGGACAGGACCGGCGCCTGGACGGTCAGCATCATGTCGAATGACTCGTCGAGCGTGGCCTCGATCGCGACGGGGATTCCAAGAAGACTGGCTGCGCCCGATACCGGCGCCTTCCGTTCCACGAAGAAGGTGAACTCGAGTTCGAGGTGAGCGGTCGAGGTGCACACGGCCTCCCGCAGCCCGGTCAGGATGGCCTCGAGGTTCTCCGCAGTGAGTGTCGTTCCTCCGAACCCGTGAAAGACCTCCACGAGACGGCTCATGTGGATGCCGCGGGATTCCTGGGCCAGCTCCACGAAGAGGCCGACCGTGGCAACGGTCTCCTGCGTGCCGTTCGTTCTGTCGGGCACGGTGATGGGGTAGACCAGATTGGTAACGCCGACGCGGTCGAGGGGTATCTCCCTGTCGTCACGGTTGTCCTGGATGTTCGCCATGGTGCGGGCCTCGTGCCAGCGTTAGGTTGGGAATTCCGGTGTCTGGTGTGCAGCAAGCGTAGTCCCGGGGGCGCCGGGGCGTCAAGCGGAAAGCCTTGCGCGGGATTGTTGCACGGGCGCGGCGCACCCTGCCCTCCGCCGCGAGTTCGGCGCGCCGGCGCCGCATGCCTGAGCGCCGGGGGGCAGGGTCTGCGCCACGCTCGGGAAGTGCTACAGCAGCCGCTCGAACTCGACGATGGCGTCGGAGGCGGCGCCGACGGACGCGACCGCGATGCGCGCCCCGGAGAGCTCCTCGATCCGCCTGAGGTAGGCCAGCGCCTTCTCGGGCAGCTCGGCGCTGCTCCTGGCGATGCTGGTGTCGGCTTCCCAGCCCGGGAGTTCTTCGTAGACGGGCTGGACCCGACGCAGCGCGTCGACATCGCGCGGGAACGTGTCGACGTTCGCGTCGTCCAGCGTGTACCCGACGCACACGGGGATCCGCGGGAACGTGTCGAGCACGTCGAGCTTGGTGATGATGAGCCGTTCGATCCCTGAGAGTGCAAGAGCGTAGCGAAGCGCCACGATGTCCAGCCACCCGCAGCGGCGGGGACGCCCCGTGGTGGCGCCGAACTCGGCGCCGCGTTCGCAGATGAGCGCCGCGGGTCCGCCCTCAGCCTCCGTGGGGAACGGCCCGGCTCCGACGCGCGTCGCGTAGGCCTTCGCCACACCGACGACCTCCCCTATCCAGGTCGGCGGCACTCCGGTCCCGGGAGCGACACCGGCCGCCGTCGTGTTGGACGACGTAACGAACGGATACGTGCCGAACCCGATGTCCAGGAGCGCGCCCTGCGCGCCCTCGAAGAGGACGTTGTCGCCCGACGCGATGGCGGACCGGATCAGCCCGGGTGTGTCCGACAGGTAGGGCACGAGGGCCTTCGCGGCGGCCCACATCTGCTCCCTGATCTCGTCGAGGCTCACCGGCTCGGCGCCGTAGAGCTTGGTCAGTATGGTGTTCTTGCGCAGGACGATCGTGGACAGCTTCTCCTCGAAGCGGTCGAACGACGCGAGGTCCCCGCACGTCAGACCCTCTCTCGCGTAGCGGTCCGAGTACGCCGGCCCGATGCCTCTGTGGGTCGTGCCTATCGCGTCCCCGCCGCGCGACCGCTCCTCCGCTGCCTCGACGGCCTTGTGATACGGCATCACCAGGTGAGCGCCGACGTCGATCAGCAGGTTGTCGCCGACCTCGATGCCGTTCGCGCGGACGTACTCGATCTCCTCGACCAGAGCCAGCGGGTCAATTACGACCCCCGGGCCGATGATGCACTTGACGTTGGGGACGGAGATACCCGACGGCAGCAGGTGGAAGACGACCTTCTTCCCTGCGACGTTGACGGTGTGTCCCGCGTTGGCGCCTCCCTGGAAGCGTACGACCATGTTGGCGCGGGACGCGTAGAAGTTGGTGATCTTCCCCTTCCCCTCATCGCCCCACTGGGTTCCGACTATGACCAGAGCGCTCATTGCTTACCTTCCGGCGTCAGTTCTCCGATTGCCTCGGCGGCGCTCTGAAGCTCGGACGTGAGCTTGCGGTCCTTCTCTTCGACCGAGCGCTCGAGCTCTTCCTTGAATGCCACCAGTCTCTTCCTGAGTGTCTCGTCGTTCAGCGCCAGGATCTGGGTCGCCAGGATGGCCGCGTTCTTGGCGCCGTGCTTCCCGATGGCCATGGTCGCGACGGGGATGCCCGAGGGCATCTGGACTATCGAATAGAGCGCGTCGGTTCCGCGCATTGCGCCGCCCTCCATGGGCACGCCTATGACGGGGAGCGATGTGACCGACGCTATCGCGCCCGCCAGGTGCGCCGCCAGCCCGGCCCCGATGATGAAGACCTGTATCCCCTCCCCCTCCAGTTCCGCAGCAAGCAAGGTGGTCTTCTTCGGCGACCGGTGCGCCGACGTGATGCGTGACACGTACGGCACGCCCAGTTCGTCGAGCATCTTGCCCGTCTCCTGCATGGTCGGCAGGTCCGAGTCGCTTCCCATCAGGATGGCCACGAGCGGTCTTCTGTCGTTGCTCTTCATAAGGTTTTTCCCTCGCTTCGAGTACGAGTGCGGAGGGCGGCGTGCCCTGACACCCGCCGCGAGTTGGACGCGAAGCGTCGACTGTCTGGGCGCGGCCCCGATGGCCCGATCGCCCTCTGCTCCGCGCCGTGTGTCTGAGCGCCGGGGGTCAGGGCCCGTCGCCACACGCCCCCTAGTGCTTGAAGTGCCGCATGCCCGTGAAGACCATCGCTATGTTCCGCTCGTTGGCCGCCTTGATGGCGTCCTCGTCTCCCTTCGAGCCACCGGGCTGGATGATCGCCGTGACCCCGGCGTCGGCGGCCGCGTCGACCGCGTCCCGCATCGGGAAGAAGGCGTCGGACGCGAGCACGCTGCCCTTGACCCTGTCCCCCGCCTTCCAGACCGCGAGTACGCTGGCGTCGACCCTGCTCATCTGGCCCGCCCCGATTCCCACCGTCTGCTTGCCCCGCACCAGGACGATGGCGTTCGAGCGCACATGCTTGACCGCGCGCCACGCGAAGCGAAGCGATTCCATCTCATCGTCGGTGGGCCTCCGCTCTGTCACGGTCTTGAGTGCATCCGGACGGACGTCCTCCGTGTCGACATCCTGTAGAAGGAGCCCTCCGCAGAGCATTGACCTCATCTGCTTCTGGGGTCTCAGCTCGTAGCGGCTCAGGTCCGGGAAGTGGGCCTTCATGATCCGTCGGTTCTTCTTCTTGCTCATGAGTTCCAGCGCGTTCCGGAAGTAGTCCGGCGCTATCACGGCCTCGACGAAGTGGGTGTCGTGTATGAGCTGCGCCGCCTCCATGTCGACCGTCCGGTTGAGCGCGATGACGCTCCCGAAGGCCGACGCGGGGTCGCACGCCAGAGCGAGTTCGTAGGCCTTCGCTATGGTCATGGCCGAGGCGACTCCACACGGCGTCGAGTGTTTGATGACGGCGGCCGTCGGCTCGGGGAAATCACGCACGATGGCGAGCGCCGCGTCCAGGTCAATCAGATTGTTGTAGGAGAGCTCCTTGCCCGACATCTGCTCGGCCGTGACCACGCAGGGCTCCGGGCTTCCCGTGCACGTGTGGTAGACCGCGGCCTTCTGATGAGGATTCTCGCCGTAGCGGAGCTCTCGGGAGCGTTCGTACTCGAGGTTGAGAAAAGTCGGAAAGTCCTCATCCGGTTCCGTCGCCTCGGATAGATACCGGTGGATGGCCCTGTCGTAGCGCCGCGTCATGCCGAACGCCTCGACGGCGAGCTTGCGCCGCGCTTCCGTCGGGAGCGTAAGACCGTTCTCTCTGAGCAGCCCGAGGATCCAGTCGTACTGGTCCGGCCGGCTGACGATGACGACGTTCGCGAAGTTCTTAGCCGACGCCCGGAGCAGCGTGACTCCGCCGATGTCGATCTCCTCGAGCGCGTCCGCGAGCGTTGCCCCCTCCTGCGCCACTATCTTTTCGAACGGGTAGAGGTTGACGACGACCATGTCGATGGCCTCGATCCCCTCTCGCGCGAGCGTGGCGACGTGGGTCTCCTTCTCGGGCAGCGACAGAATAGCTCCGTGGATGCGGGGGTGCAGCGTCTTGACGCGACCGTCCAGGATCTCCGGCGCGCCGGTCAGATCAGAGACCTCACGGCACGGGATCTCGGCGGCCCGCAGGATGCGCGCGGTGCCTCCCGTCGACACTATCTCCACACCCATTTCGAAGAGCGCCCTGGCGAATTCGACGACGCCCGTCTTGTCCGACACGCTGACCAGTGCTCGCTGCATGCTCATCCCGAATCTCCCCCCCCGGCGACTGCAACGCCGCCCTCCATGACGCACTCGTGTGGGTAGCTGCCGTCAAAGCAGGCCACGCAATAGTTCTTCCTCGGCGGCGGGGCCGCCGCCAGCAGTCCGTCGAAGGACAGGTAGCCCAGCGAGTCGACGCCTATGAACTTCGCGATCTCAGGAACCGCATTGACCGACGCTATGAGTTCTTCGCGCGTCGGAGTGTCTATGCCGTAGAAGCAGGGGAACCTGATGGGCGGCGACGCCACGCGGAGGTGTATCTCCCGTGCGCCCGCGTCTCTTATCATCCGCATCAGTTTCTGGCTGGTCGTGCCCCGGACTATGGAATCGTCCACCACAACCACGCTCCTCCCCGCCAGCGAGTCGGCGACGGGGTTGTACTTGATCCGGACGTTCAGATCGCGCAGCGACTGCTTCGGGTGGATGAACGTACGTCCGATGTAGTGGTTCCTGATGAGCCCGATCTCGAGGGGGATGCCCGACGCCTCGCTGTAGCCCATCGCCGCCGAGTTGCTCGAGTCGGGCACCGAGATGACTATGTCGGCGTCCGCGGGATGCTCGCGCGCGAGGTTCCGGCCGAGATTGCGCCTGACGTGGTCGACCGACACGCCGCCGATGAAAGAGTCCGGCCTCGAGAAGTAGATGTACTCGAAGATGCAGAAGCTCCTGGGCCCGCCGGCGGAGTCGAGCCAGTAGGACTTCGGACCCGAGCCGTTCAGCACCACTATCTCACCCGGCTTGACCTCTCTCTCGAGTTCCGCGTCGACGATGTCGAGCGCGCAGCTCTCGGAGGCGACGGTCCATCCGCCGCTCTTTACCTTGCCGAAGCACATGGGGCGGTACCCGCGCGGGTCCCTGACCGCCACGAGCCGCCCGTCTATCATCAGTACGAGTGAGTATGCGCCCTCGACGCCCGCCAGCGCCTCGTTGAGTATCGCGGGTATATCATCGACGTTGCCGGGGGCCCTCCTGGAATACGCGCGCGCGACCAGGTGGAGAATGGTCTCGGTGTCCGTCGTCGTCCTGAAGATGGCGCCCTTCGCTTCCAGCGCAGCGCGCACGCTGTCCGAGTCCACGAGCGTGCCGTTGTGCGCCGCGCCCAGTGTTCCTCCCCGGAAGCGCACGACTATCGGCTGCGCGTTGTTGAGCTTGCTCTGCCCGGTGGTCGAGTAGCGGACGTGCCCGATGGCGACGTGCCCGGGCAGCTTTTCGAAGGTGGCCTCGTCGGCGAACACGCGGTTCACGAGCCCCATCGCCTTGTGTTGGGACGCCCTCTCGCCGTCCCACGTGACGATGCCCGCGCTCTCCTGGCCACGATGCTGCAGCGCGTACAGACCCAGGTAGGCCAGCCGCGCCGCGTCGGGGTTCCCGGCTATCCCGAATATGCCGCACTCCTCATGCCACACAGTGCCATCCCTTCGTCGGGCGTGCGCTCCAGGCTTCGAGCGTCGCGCGCCGGACGCTCCCGGCTCTACGACGAGACTCTCTCCAGCACCTCGGTGTAGGCCTCAATGAACCCGCCCAGGTCCTGGCGGAAGCGGTCCTTGTCCATTATTTCGCCGGTCTTCGCGTCGTGGAAGCGACAGGTGTCGGGTGAGATCTCGTCCCCGAGCACGACCTCGCCGTCCCTGGTTCCGAACTCCAGCTTGTAGTCGACGAGCACCATGTTTCGCTGCTCGAGGAAGTTCCTCATCACGACGTTGACCGTGAGCGCGTTGCGCCTCATCTGGTCGATCTGCTCCACGGTCGCGAGGCCCATCACTCTGATGTGGTCCTCCGTGATGATCGGGTCGTGCAGAGCGTCATCCTTCAGGTAGAACTCGACGATCGGAGGGTCGAACCGCTCCCCGGCCTTGATCCCGAGACGCCTCGTGAGCGAGCCGGCGGCGACGTTCCGCACGACGACCTCGACCCGGAGCATCTCGAGCCGCTCGACGACCATCTCGTTGTCCGAGATCTTCTCGATGAAGTGTGTCCGGACGCCCTCGTCCTTCAGGAGGCCGAACAGGTGCGACGAGATCCTGTTGTTCAGGACGCCCTTGCCCGCGATGACCTCATGCTTCGTGCCGTCGAAAGCAGTCGCGTCGTTCTTGAACTCCTGGACCATGTAGCCGGGCGAGTCCGTCTCCCACAGGATCTTTGCCTTGCCCTCGTAGAGCGGCTTCGTCTTCTTCATGATGCGTTCTCCTTCACGGGTTCCCCGGTCCTCTCCTCAGCCATGCAGAGCCTCTCGAATACCGTATCAGCGTGTGCCATGTGTCTCTCGAGACTGAACGCGTCCTCTATCCCCTCCTCGCCGAGGACATCCAGGACCGTCGCGTCGCGCGACAGGGTCTCCCTGAACGACTCGCCAGACTTTCTCGCCTCCATCGCCGCGGCCTGGACGCGGTCGTAGGCGTCGTCCCTCGAGAGTCCGCTCTCGACCAGACGCGTCAGGACCGTCCCCGAGAACGCGAGGCCGCTCGAGGCCTCGAGGTTCTCGAGCATCTTCTTGGGGCGGATGTCGAGCCCGCTGACCACAGCAGCGAACTTGACCGTCATGTAGTGCGCGATGATCGAGCTGTCGGGTAGGATGACGCGTTCGACCGACGAGTGCGAGATGTCGCGCTCGTGCCAGAGCTCGATGTTCTCCATCCCCGCGAGGGCGTTCCCTCGCAGAAGCCTGGCGAGTCCGCACATCTGCTCGCACTTGATGGGGTTCTTCTTGTGCGGCATGGCCGAGCTGCCCTTCTGCTTACGACCGAACCCCTCCAGTATCTCGCCGGTCTCGGTGCGCGCGAGCAGTCGAACCTCGAGCGCCTGCCGGGCAATGACGCCTCCCAGAAGCGCCAGCGACGAGAGGTACCGGGCGTGGCGGTCACGTGAGACCACCTGGTTCGAGACGTCCGCCGCCCGAATGCCCAGCGCCTCGCAGACCATCTCCTCCACGCGCGGGTCAAGGTTGGCGTAGGTGCCCACGGCCCCCGAGAGCTTCCCGACCGCCGCGCCCCCCACGGCGAGCGCCACGGCGTCGCCCACGCGCGACAGCTCGTCCCACCAGTAGGCGAACTTGACCCCGAGCGACATCGGCTCGGCGTGCACTCCGTGTGTCCGCCCGATGATGGGCGTGCTCCGGTGCTCGAGCGCCAGCTTCCTCACGGCGTCGGTCAGGTCGTCGAGCGCTTCCAGGATGAGGTGTCCCGACTTCGATATCTGCACGCCGGTCGCCGTGTCGAGGATGTCCGAGCTGGTCATGCCGAGGTGGATGTACCGCGCGTCCTCCCCGACCTTCTCCCCCAGCGCCTTCAGGAACGCGATGACGTCGTGGTGCGTCTCGCGCTCGAGTTCCTGCATGCGCCCGATGTCGAGCGACGCGTTCTCCTCGATGCGCGCGGCGGCTTCCCTGGGCACCTTGCCGAGTTCGGCCCACGCCTTGACCGCCTCGACCTCTATCCTGACCCAGAGCGCGAGCTTGATCTGCTCGTCCCAGATCGCGGCCATCTCGGGTATTGAGTATCTCTCGATCATCCGCTACTCCCACTCTATCGTAGAGGGCGGCTTCGAGCTGATGTCGTAGCACACCCGGTTGACACCCCGGACCTCGTTGATGATGCGTGTCGATATCCGTTCCAGGACCTCGTGGGGCATCTTGAACCAGTGCGCGGTCATCCCGTCCAGCGAGTCCACGGCCCGGACGACGACCACGTTCTCGTACGTTCTCTCGTCGCCCATGACGCCGACAGTCTTGATGGGCAGGAGAACGGCGAACGCCTGCCAGATGTCGTCGTAGAGCCCGGCCTTCCTCATCTCCGCTATTGCGATGGCGTCCGCCTCCTGGAGGATGGCGACCCTCTCGCGGGTCACCTCGCCGAGAATGCGGACCGCGAGTCCCGGTCCCGGGAACGGGTGCCGACCCAGGATGTCCGGGTCGATGCCCAGTTCCGCTCCCACCTTCCGGACCTCGTCCTTGAAGAGCGTCTTCAGGGGCTCGATGAGTTCGAGGTTCATGTGCTCGGGCAGGCCGCCCACGTTGTGATGGCTCTTGATGGTCGCCGAGGGGCCCTTGACCGAGACGCTCTCGATGACGTCGGGGTAGAGCGTCCCCTGCGCGAGGAACCTGGCGTCGCCGACCTTCTTCGCTTCCTCCTCGAAGACGCGGATGAACTCGGTGCCGATGATCTTGCGTTTCTTCTCCGGGTCATCGACCCCGGCGAGCTTGTCGAGGAAGCGCGCGCGCGCGTCGACTATGTCGACCTTGAGGTTCAGCTTGGTGCGCAGCCGCTCGATGACGTCGTGGTCCTCGTTCTTCCTGAGCACCCCGTTGTCGACGAAGATGGGAATGAGATTGTCGCCGATGGCCCTGTGGATGAGCACCGACATCACCGACGAGTCGACGCCGCCCGAGAGCGCGCAGACCACCTTCGCATCGCCGACCTGCTTCCGGATGGCCGCGATCGTCTCCTCTACGAACGAGGCTGGCGACCAGTTGCTCGGGATGCCGCAGATCTCGTGGACGTAGTTCTCGAGGATTCGCTTCCCCCTCTCCGTGTGCACTACTTCCGGGTGGAACTGGAGGCCGTAGAAGCGCAGCTCGTCCGAGCCTATCGACGCGACCTTGCCGTCGGCGCTCCGCCCCAGAACCTCAAAGCCCTCCGGTGGAACCTCTACCTCGTCGCCGTGGCTCATCCAGACCTTGGTCGCTCCGGTGAGCCCCCCGAAGAGCGCGTGAGAGCCAGAAGGCTCGAAGCCCATGGGGCCGTATTCTCGCGTCGTCCCCGACGTCACCCTTCCTCCCAGCGCCTCCGTCATGGCCTGCATGCCGTAGCAGATACCGAGGACCGGGATGCCCAGCTCGTAGATGCCGGGGTCGGGTTTGGGGGCGTCGTCGCCGTAGATGCTGAACGGGCTGCCGGAGAGGATGATGGCGCCCGTGCCCTCCGCGATCTCCGGGGGGGGCGCGTCGAACCTGAGGACCTCGGAGTACACGCCGCACTCACGCACGCGCCGTGCGATCAGGTGCGTGTACTGCGACCCGAAGTCGAGGATGACGACGCGGGTGCGGCGCGCGCCGGTCACGTCGTTCGCTCCAGCATTCGGTGCAGCGAGGGACTGCCTGCTCATCGGCTCTCCTCTCATCCCCTACCTGTACATCCCCACACCTTGGCTCCGCTGCATCAGCTTGCCCTCGGACCTGATGGAGGGGGCGATGATGAGTTCGGCCTGCTGAAGCTCGAAGATGTTCTTCGCGCCGACGGCGCCCATGCAGGTCCTGAGCGCGCCGAGGAGGTTCTGCGTTCCGTCGTCGGTCCGTGCGGGACCGGTGATTATCTCCTCGAGCGTTCCCGTCGTGCCCGTCTTGATCCTGGCGCCGCGCGGAAGAGCGATGTGCGGGGTCGCCATGCCCCAGTGGTATCCGCGGCCCGGCGCTTCCTTCGCCCGCGCCATCGCGGAACCGATCATCACGGCGTCGGCGCCCGACGCGAACGCCTTGCAGACGTCGCCGCCGGTGTCCATGCCACCGTCCGTGATGACTGGCACGTACCTGCCCGTGCGCTTCATGAAGAGGTCGCGCGCCGCCGCGGCGTCGACCGTCGCCGTCACCTGCGGAACGCCTATGCCCAGCACTCCGCGCGTCGTGCAGGCCGCCCCTGGCCCCACGCCGATGAGAACGGCGTCGGCACCGGCCTCCATCAGGTCGAGCGTGACGCCGTACGTCACGCAGTTCCCGACGATAACGGGGATTCCCATGTCGTCTATGAACGTCTGGAGGTCGAGCGTCTCGTATGCGGTGGAGATGTGATCGATGGTCGCGACCGTCGACTGGACGACGAAGATGTCCGCTCCCGCCTCCTCCGCCAGCTTCCCGAACCTCGCCGCCGCCATCGGCGTCGCCGAGACCGCCACCACGGCTCCCGCGTCCTTGATCTCCTGGATGCGCTTCCCGATCAGCTTCTCCTTGATCGGGGGCGCGTAGAGCTTTTGCACGAGCTGTGTCGCCGTGTCGGGTCCGGCCTCCGCGATCTCATCGAGGATCTTGCCCGGCTCCTCGTATCGCGTCTGCACACCCTCGAGGTTCAGCACACCGAGGCCGCCGAGCTTCGACATCTGGACCGCCATCTTCGTGTCGACGACCCCATCCATCGCCGCGGCGAGGAAGGGGACCGTGAACTTCAGGTCACGAAGCTCCCAGGTCGTGTCGACTTCTTCCGGGTTGATGGTGACTCGACCGGGTACGATAGCGATTTCATCGAAGCCGTAGGCGCGCCTCGCCTTTCTGCCACGCCCAACATAGATGCTCATCGAGACCTCCTCAATTGGGGACCCGCTCCGGAGTGATATTCGGTTTTGTCAGCGTTTTGCGTATGCGTTTTCGAAGGAGCGCCCATACTACTCGACCGCTCCCGGTACGTCTACGTCTATTCCGGTCGACTGCCCGGCTTTTCGATCGGCACTCCGGCCTCGCAGAGCGGGCAGTTGTCCGGCTCGTAGACCTCCAGCTGCCGCCCCTCGAGGAGTGCCTTCGTCGACCCGGGCAGGTCGAGTGGCTGTCTGCTCCTGTCCATGATGAACCCGAAGCCCACCGTCTTACCGCCGGCGGCAGCCACAGCCTCCGCGACTTCCTTCACGGACCCGCCGGTCGTCACCACGTCCTCGATGATGAGGACCCTATCCCCCGGTGCTATCCGGAAGCCTCTCCGGAACGACATGCCTGATTCCCCGCGCTCCGCGAAGAGCGAACGGACGCCGAGGGCCCGAGCCACCTCGTGCCCGATGACGATGCCTCCGATCGCCGGCGAGACCACGACGTCCACCTGCGCGTTCCTGTAGAGGTCGGCGAGCATACCGCCCAGCTCCGCGGCCATCTCGGGGTGCTCGAGGACCTTCGCGCACTGGCAGTATTCGTCGCTGTGGAGGCCGGACGTCAGCCTGAAGTGGCCCCTCATGAGCGCGCCCGAGCGGACCATGAGCTCCACCGTCCTGTCGGCGGTTATCGTGCTCATTGCGGCACCTCCGCGGGGGCCATCTCATCCAGTATCATCCTGGCCGCGCTGGCCGGGTTCTCCGCCTTCGTGATGGGCCTGCCGACCACGATGTAGTCGGCCCCGTTGGCTATGGCCACCTCCGGCGTCGCCACGCGGCGCTGGTCGTTCTTCGCGGACCAGGCCGGGCGGATGCCCGGGGTGACGATCAGGAAGTCAGTGCCCAGCTCTTCCCTCACCGCCTTCGCTTCCCACGCCGAGGACACCACGCCGTCCACGCCCGCGTTCCTGGCGCGTTCGGCCAGCGCGAGCACCTCGTCCACGGTGGACGACATGCTCGTCAGGACCGTGATGGCCAGGACGCGCGGCGCTGCGATCCCCAGCCGCGAAGCCTCCTCCTTGCTCGCCTCGACGGCCGCCCTCATCATTTCCTCGCCGCCCATGGCGTGGACATCGAAGAAGTCGACTCCGAGCCCGGTCGCCGCTTCCGCGGCCTCGGCGACTGTGTTGGGGATGTCGTGGAACTTGAGGTCGAGGAAGACGCCGTTGCCGGCGTTCTTGAGTTCCCGGACGAGGTCCGGACCCTCGGCGGTGAAGAGCCTCCCGCCGACCTTGAAGTACGACGCGCAGTCAGCCGTCGCTGATGCGAGGTCGAGCGCCTGCTCGCGCGTCGGAACATCCAGTGCAACCATCAGTCTGCTCACGCCGTCTCCGTGCATGCCCTCTTCTCCTCTCGTGCCGCCCCTACCAGTTCCTCGATCGAACCTATCTCGTTTCCTTCCATATATCTTCTCAGTCCGTCCGCGATCTCCCCGGGCGCCTCGGGGTTCGCGAAGAGCGCCGTGCCCACCTGCACGGCGACCGCTCCCGCGGCCAGGAACTCCAGCGCGTCACCCGCGTCGGCCACGCCGCCGGAACCTACGACCGGGATCGAGACGTGTCCCGCGACCTTCCAGACCAGCGCGAGGTTGACCGGCAGGAGCGCCCTGCCCGAAAGGCCTCCGGTGACGTTCCCGAGCGCGGGTCTCATGCGCGCGACGTCGATGCGCATGCCGGGAAGCGTGTTTGCGACCGTCAGCGCGTCTGCCCCGGCCCGCTCGGCGGCCTCGGCAACGCTCAGGATGTCCGAGGTGTTCGGCGAGAGCTTGAGCAGGAGCATCTTCGTCGTGGCCGTGCGCGCGACCGAGACGATCTCCTCGACCGCCCGCGGGTCCGCCCAGACCGGGCTGCGCGGACGCTCGACGTTCGGACACGAGATGTTGAGCTCTATCGCCGAGACCTCCTCGCGCGCTCCAACCGCCGCGGCCAGCCGGCCGAACTCCTCCGGCGCCGTGCCGGCGATGCTGGCGATCACGGGCACTGGAAGCCGGGCCGCCTCGGGCAGCTTCTCGTCCAGGAATCGTTTGAGCCCGACGTTCTCGAGCCCGATGGCGTTCAGAAGTCCTCCCGGCGTCTCGACGAGCCGGGGCGGGACGTTACCCTCGCGCGGCTCGACGGTGATGGTCTTGGTCACAATGGCGCCGACGGCCCCGAGGTCGATGACCCCCTCGTACTCGGTCCCGTAGCCGACCGCGCCGGAGGCCAGCATCACCGGGGTCTTCATCGTGAGGTCGCCTATGCGGGTCGTGAGGTCAGGCACGCGTCAGTTCCTCCAGGACCAGCTCGCTC
>JBDRFG010000162.1:0-8312 GCA_043819135.1 Candidatus Eiseniibacteriota bacterium
CGGCATCTCCGCCTTCATTTCCTCGGCGGCCTCGCCCATCATGGCTATGCCTTCTTTCGCCATGGTCTTGCCTTCTTCCATCATGGTCTCGCCCTCGGTCGTCGCCGTCTCCTGAGCCTGCTGACATCCCAGGACGCCCAGCGCGAGCATCGCGAGAGCGACGCACACCACCAGAATTCTCACCTGCTCACCCCCTTGTTATTTTGCTGAGCCAGCCTCGTCCGGCACCGCGCGACCGTCAGGCCTCGTAACCCGGAAGCGAACCATACTCAGCGACGTCTTGTGGCGTGCATCCTACGACCTGCGCCCGAATCTGGCAAGCGGTTTCTGCGGTCTGGACGGACGTTGCCCGCGTGACGATATCCCGCGTTGCCCACGGGCTTCGCGCCCCCGGCCAAGCGGGAGGGCAGGACTGCGCCTTCCGGACGAGCCTGCGCGCCGTAACTCAGTATGCTGCAACGGATATGGCTTGACGAGGACGGACGCGCGCCGTATCGTAGACTGAGGTTCTTTCACTGAACCTGTGTCCATATGCGACCTACTTACGGGAGACGACAGATGGCTCTCTCCGACAAGTGCCGCGAGTTCAACGCCCGGATCGATTCCCTCAAAGCGGCCAACCAGTTCTTCTACCTTCGCCAGCTCGACCCTTCCGCCAGCCCCATCGTGTCGATGGACGGCAGGAAACTCATCATGCTCGGGTCGAACAACTACCTTGGACTGGCCACTCACCCGAAGGTGGTCGAGGCCACCGTGAAAGCCGTGCGGGAGTACGGAACCGGCGCGTGCAGCTCCCGTGTGCTCACGGGCACAACCAGCCTTCACAACAGGCTCGAGAGGAAGCTCGCGGAGTTCAAGCGCACGGAGGCCGCCGTCGTTTTCAGCACCGGCTTCATGACGATGATGGGCACCATCAGTGCGATGACGGAGGAGGGCGACGTTGTCCTGAGCGACGAGTTCAACCACGCGAGCATCGTCGAGGGCTGCAGGCTGACCGGCGCCGAGGTCAGGGTCTACAAACACAACGACATGACCAGCCTCGAGGACGAGCTGTCGAAGTGCGATGATGGGAGCGACAAGCTCATCGTGACCGACGGCGTGTTCAGCATGAAGGGTACCGTCGGCGACCTTCCGGGCATCAAGAAGCTCTCCGACCGCTTCGGCGCCGCGATCATGATAGACGACGCGCACGGGACCGGCGCCATTGGAGCCACCGGCCGAGGGACGCTGGAGTACTTCGGCATGGAAGGGCAGGTCGACTTCGTCTGCGGCACGTTCAGCAAGTCGCTCGGCACAATCGGCGGTTTCACCGCATCGACGCAAGACGTTGTGTCTTATCTGAAGCTGAGGTCTCGTCCCTTCATCTTCTCGGCGAGTCCGCCGCCGTCGTCGATGGCCACGGTGCTCGCGTGCCTGGACGTGATCGAGGAGGAGCCGGAACTCATGAACAGGCTCCGGAAGAACACGGACTTCCTCAGGGAGGGGCTCTCGGACGCCGCGTTCAGGCTCGAGCCCACGGTGACGCCCATAATCCCTATCCTGATCGGCAACGAGGAACAGACCTTCCTGATGGCCGGCGGCCTCGAGGACGAAGGGGTCATCGTGAATCCGGTCGTGTCACCCGCCGTCCCGAAGGAGGGCTCGCTGATACGCGTAAGCGTCATGGCCAGTCTGGGGAGCGACGAGCTTGAGGCTGCGCTCGAGAAGTTCAAGCTGGTAGGTGGCAGGCTTGGGTTGATCTGACCCGGAGGGACGAGCGCCGGGGAATCCGATCCGCGACCATCGGGGAGGCGCCGCGATGGGTGAGACAGGGTACCGTCTGCTGAGCCGGGGTTTTCTCAAGTCCTACATCGTGACCATGCGTCCGTACCTGCTTTTCGTCTCGGGTGCGGCCGGAATGGTCGGTCTCGCGTTCATTGACTCTCCTCCCGCATCGCGCGTCGCGCTGGCGTTCGTCCCGCTCTTTCTGTCCTACGGCCTCGGGCAGGCGCTGACCGACTGCTTCCAGAAGGACACCGACGCGCTGTCGGCGCCCTACCGTCCGCTCGTGCGGGGAGTGGTCTCGACGGCGCAGGTCTTGTGGGTGAGCCTGATCGGTCTCACTGCCGTCGTCCTCATCCTCGCGTACCTCAACCCCTGGATCCTGTTGCCCGGCTTCCTCGCGGTCATCGGGCTTCTGACCTACACCTGGTTCAAGCGCAGGTGGTGGGGCGGCCCGCCGTGGAACTCGTGGATCGTCGCGGTGCTGCCGATAATGGGCAGGCTCGTCGACCGGGACTACTCGCTGGGCGAACTCGTCCGCTTCGGCGACCTGCACACGCCGGCCTTCTGCCTGTCCGTCGTCGCCGTCTTCGCGGGGTACGCGAACTTCGTCGTGATGGGTTACTTCAAGGACATCTCGGCCGATCGCGAGACGGGGTACCGGACGTTCCCGGTCGCCTTCGGCTGGAAGGCCAACGCCGTCTACGGTGACGTCACGGCTCTCGTCGCGGCGGGTCTCACCGCGTGGGTCGTCGCGCTCGTGGGCGGGGGTCTCTCCGCGTGGATTGTGCTGGCTGCCGCGGTCGCGCTTCAGCTGCACGCTCAGGTGAGCGTCCACCGCACGCGAGACGAGAACGCGGTCGGCGGTCCCATTGCGAACGGCGTGCGCGCGCTCGTCTTCTTCTGCCTGGCCATTGTGCTGGCGCTCAAGCCCGGGTGGATCGGCTTCGCGGGCATCTTCTACGTGGCGTTCGAGTTCGCGCTCAGGCTCAGGCCCGAGCGGGGTCAGGTCTGACGAGGGGACGCGCCGAGTGAGTTCCGCGAATCCGCGTGGTGTCAGGATCTTCGTCAATCCCGGGGCTTCCTCGGGCACAGGGCGCGAGCGTTGGAAGCGCGTCGAGGGGGAGCTCAAGCGCCGTCTGGGCGACTTCGAGGTCGAGGAGACGGCCGAGCCCGGCGAGCTGTCCCGCCGGCTGGCCGAGCTGGTGCGGCAGGGTGAGCGCAGGTTCGTGGCTGCCGGCGGCGACGGGACGGTCAATCTGCTCGTCAACGCGATAATGGAGCTTCCCGAAGGAGACCCGGCCGGGCCGGGACGTTCGGAGGCGGCACTTCCCGAAGGTGACCGGATCGTCCTCGGCGCGGTCGGCCTGGGGTCGAGCAACGACTTCCACAAACCCTTTGACGAGAGCGCGACGGTGGAAGGGATGCCGGTCAAGGTCGACTTCGATGGCGCGAGGGAGCGCGACGTCATTCGCATCGAGTACGTGGCGCCGGACGGTTCGACGGCCACGCGATACTCTCTCGTCAACGCCAGCGCGGGCGTCACGGCCGAGGCCAACGCACGATTCAACGAGCCCGGTCGTCTCATCAGGGCGGCGCGCGCCGTGTCGGTCGACGCCGCCATCACCACCGCCGTCGTTACGACGCTCGCGAGCTGGCGGGATGTGACCTGCGCTCTCTCGATCGACGGGGGAGAATCAGAGATGGCCAGCGTTACGAATCTGGGAGTCTTCAAGAGCCCTCACTTCGGGGGGACCCTCTGCTACGACACCTCCGTCTCACCCGACGACGGCATGCTGGGGATCGCGCTCTGCGAGGGAATGTCCGCGTTCGAGACCGTGGCCACGCTCTCGGCGCTGCGCAAGCGCCGGTTCGCCGGTCGGAGCAAGACGAGAACGTGGAAGGCGAACAGCCTCTCCGTCCAGGGCGACCGCGTGTTCGCGCTAGAGACGGACGGCGAGGTTGTCCGGGCACGGAGCGCGCGATTCAGCGTGGCTCCGAGGCGCTTGATGTGCTGCCGGTAGACCCGTGACGGGTCTGTCACGAGGCAGCGGGAAGGACGGCGTGCCGGACATGAGTGGCATGGACGGAATCCGAGAGAACGTGATTGTCAACGCGTGGGCCGGACGCTTCCGACGCTCTCCCGATCAGCACAACGCGCCCCACGAGACCGACTCCGAACTGGTCGAGATGCCCGGTGAGCCCGAGCGCTTTCTGACCATCACGATCGACACGGTCTGCGAGGAGATAACCCACGGCATCTACCGCGACCCGCGCACGATGGGATGGGTGACGGCCGTCGCTTCGCTGAGCGACCTGGCGGCCGTGGGGGCAGACCCTCTGGGTATCGTCGTGTCGGTGTCCATGGCACCGGATGCGAGCGAGGAGTTCACGCACGACGTCGCGGAGGGGCTGGACTACGCCTGCCGGGCGCACGGCGTGTTCATTCTCGGCGGCGATACGAACGTCTCGCCCACGACTTCGCTGACGGCATGCGCGGTGGGACTGGTTCCGCGGGAGCGGGTGCTGAGGAGGAAGGGCGCGACTCCCGGTGACGCGGTCTTCCTGAGCGGGTACGCGGGCGCCGGAAACGCTCTCGGTCTGGCGCGGCTCTCGGGCATGCCCGATGACGCGTACCCTGAGAGGGCGTATCGTCCCACGGCGGAGCTCGCGATGGGACGACTGCTCCGCGGGTTCGCGTCCTCGTGCATGGACACGAGCGACGGCGTGTTCGCCACGCTCGACCAGATGATGCGCCTGAACGACGTCGGCTTCGTCGTCGACTGCGACTGCAACAGACTGCTGGACCCCGACGTTCTCGACTTCTGCAAACGGACGGACACGCCGCACTGGCTGATGGCGGCGGGGCCTCACGGTGAGTTCAGGCTGCTCTTCACGGTGCCGCCGGGTAAGCTCAAGGGCTTCCTCGCGGCGGTTCAGCGCGAGGGGCTCGCGCCCATCAGCCTCGGCACGGTGCAGGAGAAGGTCGCCATCTCGCTGGCGACGACCGCGGGCAAGACCGTGGACATAGACGTGGCCCACCTGAGGAACCTGCTCTACGAGGTCGACGGTGACATGGAGCGGTTCGTCCGGGAGTTCGTGGAGGCGGGGAAGAGCTGGGGGCTGGACTGAGACCGGGGGCTAGGGGGAGCGACCGATGGCCGACACCATACATGGCATGTTCCGAGCGGCGGCTGCAACACACAGGGACAAGGTGGCGCTCAGGCATCGGAAGGGCCGGCGTTACGTCGAGATGACCTACGGGGAACTCGAGAGCTGGGTGGACGCGGTCGCGGCCAAGCTCGCGTCGCTCGGCGTCAAGCAGGGGGACACCGTCGGGGTCCTCTCGCACAACCGGCCGCAGTGGGTCATCGCGGACCTTGCCACCCTCAGCCTGGGAGCCAGCGTCGTTCCTCTCTACCCGACACTCCCTCCGTCATACCTGCAGTACATTATCAACGACTCGCACATGACCGCGCTGGTCGCTGGCGATGCGTCGCTCTTGACATCCATCTCGACCGTGATGGGCGAGACTCCCGAACTCGCGCAGACGCTTCTCCTCGATGAGGGTGCCATCGAATCGGGGACGAGCGGATTCTCGTCCGACAGACGGGAAGATCTCAAGGGTGACCTGTTGCGGCGCGCCGTCGCGTATCCCAACGTCGCCGGGGACGACATCGCGACCATCGTCTACACGTCCGGGACGACCGGCGCTCCGAAGGGAGTCGTCCTCACTCACGCCAACATCGTGACGAACGCCAGGGCTCTAACCGACAGGTATGGCATCTGCGCGGACGACTCGACCGTCTCGTACCTGCCGCTCTCACACATGTTCGAGCGCACGTGCGGCTACTACACCTTCCTGTTCACGGGCGGGACCATCACCTATGCGGACCAGATGACCACCGTGGCGAAGGACGTAGCCGCGGCGCACCCGACTGTGCTCATTGCCGTTCCCAGGGTGCTCGAGAAGGCGCACGCCGCTGCACGCTGGAAGATCGAGGGGCACTCGAAGCGCAAGCAGGCGCTCGTCAGAAACGCCATTCGCGACCTCAACGAGCAGGCGAACCGGAACTACCGCGGAGAGCGTGTCTCGCCTTTCCTCGCGGTCAAGTGCGCGGTCTACGACAGGCTCGTGGCGAAGAAGTTCCGGGACGCGGCCGGCGGACGCCTGAGGATCATCGTCTCGGGGGGCGCCTCTCTGGACAAGCGGATCGCGAAGATACTCTTCGTCGTCGGATTCAACGTGCTCGAGGGGTACGGTATGACCGAGGCCTCTCCAGTCATCGCCTGCAGCCCGGTCGATGGTATCCGAATTGGCACTGTAGGGACGCCGCTCGAGGGCATCGAGGTGAAGATAGGGGAGTCGGACGAGATCCTCGTGCGCGGTCCCAACGTGATGAAGGGCTACCTCGGGCGGCCCGAGGAGACAGGCGAGACGCTCGACGCCGACGGGTGGCTCCACACGGGCGACCAGGGGAAGCTCGACGGCGACGGCTATCTCACCATAACCGGGAGGCTCAAGGACCTCATCGTCACCTCCTACGGCAAGAACATCTCACCGCGCCCCATCGAGGAGAAGATAGCGAGAAGCAAGTACGTCACGCAGGTGATGGTCTACGGCGACAACAAGAAATACCTGGTCGCCCTTGTCGTGCCGGACCAGGAGGCCGTCGAGCAGTACGCGCGCGACAGTGCCATCGCGTTCGACGACTACGGGGCACTGCTCGGAACCCAGGCGATCCGCGAGCTCATCTCCGGCGAGATCGACTTCGTCAACAAGACGGCGCCGTCCTACGAGCAGGTCAGGGGGTTCGACGTCCTGCCCGAGGCGTTCACGCTCGAGAACGGCATGCTGACGCCGACGCTGAAGCCGAGGCGCGGCCGAATTTCGATGATCCACGAAGACCTCATCGAGAACCTGTATGCGCACCTGGAGAGATCGCCTGCGTCCGGGGGAGGCACGCAATGAAGCTCGACGGCAAGCGCGTACTTCTGACAGGGGCATCCTCCGGCATCGGTCTCGCACTGGCCCGCGCGCTGGCGGCCAGGGGTGCGATCCTCGCCATTTCCTCGCGCAGCCACGAGCGCCTCGAGCAGGTCTCGGAGGAGCTCGCGTCGGCGGTACCCGGCATCAAGAAGCCTCTGCCGGTCGCGTGCGATGTCTCGGACGAGGGGTCGGTCACGAACCTCATAGGCACGTGTATCGAGACGCTCGGGACGATCGACGTGCTCATCAACAACGCGGGTATCTGCGTCTACGGGAGCGTCGAGAAGACGCCGCTCGCCAATCTCCAGGCGCTGCTCGATGTCAACTTCATGGGGCCGGTCCAGGCGATGCTCGAGGTGCTGCCGTTCATGAAGCGGCAGGGGCACGGGCTCATCGTCAACGTGTCATCCGTGGCGGCGTTGCGTGGCGTTCCCTACCTCGGCGCATACGGCGCCAGCAAGGCCGCGCTCGTTACGCTGAGCCAGAGCATGCGCGCGGAGCTCGCCGGGTCGGGTGTCAGGGTGATGCTCGTCTACCCCGACTACACGGAGAGCGCCATCTTCGAGAACGAGACGAAGGTGGGTGGTGGGAAGCGCCCGGAGGGGCCGTACGCCCCGACGGCGGAGGTCGCCGAAGCCATCGTCGGAGGCATCGAGGCCGACTCGCGCGAACTCATCCTGTCGTCGCGGGGGAAGAAGCTGGCCGTTCTCAGCAGACTCGCGCCCTCGTTCGTCGAGCGTGCCATGTGCAAGCTCGCGGACGAGCTGAGGGACGAGGGAGAGTAGAGGGGACTACGCAATGAGCAAGCCCAAACTCAAGATAATCGTCCTGTTTCAGAACCTCGGCGACCAGCAGACCTACTTCGCCAGGTCGCCCACGCCGCCGCTCTCGGGCATCCTCGTGGCGGGCCAGACGCCGGACATCGTCGAGGTCGACGTGCACCACGAGATGGTCCGTCCCATCGACTACGATACGGACGCGGACATCATCGCGCTCTCGTTCATGGACTTCTGCGCGCCCCACGCATACGACGTCGCCCGGCGGTTCCGCGAGAAGGGCAAGATCGTCGTGGCCGGGGGCAAGTACCCGTCGACCTTCCCCGAACTCGTGCAGCCACACTTCGACACCATCGTGGTGGGCGAGTCCGAGCGCATCTGGTCGCAGGTCGTGGAGGACCTCGTGGCGGGGAGGCAGCAGGCGCGTTACGACGCCCCGTTCGCGCCGCCGCTCGACGGGATACCGCCGCCGCGATACGATCTCGTCGAGTCGTGCTACATGACCCCGGTCGTGACCGAGGCCACGCGCGGCTGTCCCTACACCTGCAGCTTCTGCCAGCTGATGGTTCAGCCCATGCCGTACCGCAAGCGGCCCATCGAGGACGTCGTCGCCGACCTCGCAGCCACAGACAGGCTCCGGTACCACAAGCGCAAGATCGCGATGCTCTACGACAACAACCTCGGGGGCGACGTCGAGTACGCCAAGGACCTCCTGCGCGAGATAGCGAAGCTCAAACTGTGGGGTCTGGCGACCCAGTTCAGCTTCGACTGCCTCCACGACGACG
>JBDRFG010000163.1:0-11721 GCA_043819135.1 Candidatus Eiseniibacteriota bacterium
GATGGCGTCGTCGAAGTCCTGCGCCTTGATGACCGCGCAGACCGGGCCGAAGATCTCTTCCTGCCCGATGGTGTCCCTCGAACGCACGCCGGCGATGATGGTCGGCTCGACGAAGAAGCCGTTGCCGGCGTCCTTCGCGGGTCCGCCACCAAGCAACAGCTTCCCGCCTTCCTTCTGGGCGACCTCGATGTAATTGAGGATCGAGTCCATCGCCTTCTGGCTGATGACGGGGCCCATGTAGTTGCCCTGGTCCTTCGCGGGACCGATGGTGATCTTCTCCGTCTCGGCGACGAACTTCGTGAGAAACTCGTCATAGACGTCGGCGACGACGATCACGCGGGAGCACGCGGAGCACTTCTGACCCTGGAACCCGAACGCCGCCGCGGTAGCACCCCTTGCGGCCGAGTAGATGTCGGCGTCGGAGTCGACGACGATGGCGTCCTTGCCGCCCATCTCGGCAATGACGCGCTTGATCCATATCTGGCCTGGCTGCGTCTTGGCGGCGAGTTCGACGATGCCGAGCCCCACCTGGCGCGAGCCCGTGAACGAGATGAACCTGGTCCTCGGGTGGCTCACGAGCGTGTTGCCGACCGTGCCACCGCTGCCCGGGAAGAAGTTGAGAACGCCGGCCGGTAGCCTGGCCTCCTCCATTATCTCCATGAACTTGTAGCCGATGAGCGGCGAGTCGCTGGCGGGCTTGAGAACCACCGTGTTGCCGGCAGCTATCGCCGCGGACGTCATACCGACCATGATGGCCAGTGGGAAGTTCCACGGAGGTATGACCACACCCACGCCGAGCGGGATGTAGAAGTACTCGTTCTGTTCGCCGGGATACGGAGTGAGTTCCTGCGGCTCGGCGTACCTGACGGCCTCGCGGGCGTAGAACTCGAGGAAGTCAATGGCCTCGCACACGTCGGCGTCGGCCTCGATCCAGTTCTTCCCTTCCTCCAGCACCATCGTCGCGCCGAGTTCGATTCTGCGCCGCTGCATGATCTCGGCGGCCTTGAAGAGGTACTCCGCGCGCTCATCGGCGGGAACGTGCTGCCACTGCTCGAAGGCCGTGTCGGCCGCCTTGATCGCCTTCTCGGCCAGCTCGGGCGTGCCCTTCTGGAAGACACCCAGCACCATGTCCTTGTCGGACGGATTGAAGGTCTTGAGGAGACCCTCTCCCTTGACGCGCTCACCGTCGATGACGAGGTCGTATTCCCTCCCCGCCTCGCTCTCGACCTTGGCTATGGCCTCGGCCATGGCCTTCCTCTGGGCATCATCCTCGAACGTGTGGACCTCGCAGTTCGCAAACTCCGGTCTCATGTCCTGCTCCTTAGTGGGCTTTCCACCACCTGAATGTGGCTCACGTCCATCTGTCGAATGTCATCAGACCGTATATTCTAACAGCGCGGCGGGCCCTCTTCAAGGGCCGGCCGGGCCTTTCTGCCCGCTCGGACGCGGGATCCTCCCGGCGCCGTTTTGGCTGGCGACGCAGCGTCGCCGGGCGGTAGAATGCCCGAGGGGAATCCACGCTCGACGAACCTGACGGGGGGACACATGAGAATCCTGGTGACCGGCGGCGCCGGCTTCATCGGCAGCAACTTCATCCGCCTCTATTTGGAGCGGCACGCCGACTGCGAGGTCGTCAATCTCGACAAGCTCACCTACGCGGGCAATCTCGAGAACTTGCGGGACGTCGAGAACGACCCGCGCTACAGCTTCGTTCACGGCGACATCTGCGACGGTGAAGTGGTAGAGCGTGCGATGGGGGGCGTCGGGGCGGTCGTGAACTTCGCGGCGGAGACTCACGTCGACCGGTCGATCGGCGACCCGTCCGGGTTCCTCAAGACAGACATCTTCGGTGTCCACGTGCTTCTCGAAGCGGCGCGGGCGGAGGGTGTCGAGCAGTTCGTCCAGATAAGTACCGACGAGGTCTATGGGGTGGCGACCGGCGAGGCGTTCACGGAGAGCGCCCCTATGAACCCGCGCAATCCCTACTCGGCAAGCAAAGCGGGCGGCGAGCTTCTCGCGCACTCGTACTTCACGACTTACGGCTTCCCCGTGATCATAACGCGCGGCGCGAACAACGTCGGCCCTAACCAGTACCCCGAGAAGGTCATCCCCCTCTTCGCAACGAACGCCCTCGAGGACAAGCCTCTCCCCCTCTACGGCAGCGGCGAGCAGGAGCGCGACTACACGCACGTCCTGGACCACTGCACCGGCATCGATCGTGTCATGGAGAAGGGAGCGCCCGGCGAGACCTACAACATCGGCGCCGGGAATCACATGAAGAACATCGACATGGCCAGGCTGCTCCTCAAGGAACTGGGCAAGCCCGAGGAACTCATAGTGCACGTCGAGGACCGTGAGGGCCACGACTTCCGCTACGCCATCGACTCGACCAAGCTCAGGGCACTCGGCTGGAAGCCGTCGTTCGACGCTGAGGCCGCGATCCTGGACACGGTGCGCTGGTACGTGGAGAACCCCGGCTGGTGGCAGCCGATCAAATCAGGTGAGTTCAGAGAGTACTACGAGCGGCAGTATGGAAGGCGCCTCGAGGAAGCCGGAGGAACCGGCTAGCCACGCTCGAAGTGCCCGGCACCGATGATGAGGGCCAGTCCGATCCCCACGATTACAAAGATGTACGCCAGGAAGGCCCCCTGCCCCCAGAACCGCACGGTCACCGGGAAGATGAGCTGGTAGAGACCGAGCACACCAACCAGCATCCCTACGAAGCGCCCCGTCTTCTTCGGGTCGGCGACTCCGTAGTCCTTGTATCCGGCCACGAGGCCCAGATACCTGCCGTGCCAGAAGACGCGGGCCAAGAGCAGCAGCAGTATGCCCAGGGGAACCGTGATGAACGCGACGGTCATTGCGGTCTGCGCGGCCCGGAACGGGAGGTCGTCACTCTGAAGTCCCGGTATCCTGATTGCCACGAGCAGCATTGCAGCGGTGAATGACAGCATGAGGTCCTCCACACTCCGTCCGGTCGGCCCCCCTCGGTGTCTACGGTGGCATTCTATACGAGCGTGACGGACGACGCAAGGTGCGAACGGGGCCTGGACCTGAAAGAGCACGGGACCACGACCGCAAACCCCTTGAACCTGAGCCGCACTCGCATTACCATTGCTCCCATCAGCCCCACCAAGGCACCCGCAGCCCAAGGAGACACACGATGACCAGAGACGAAGTCCTCTCGACTGTCGCGAAGCGTGGTATCCGTTTCATACGCCTGCTCTTCTGCGACATCGTCGGATTCCCGAAGTGCGTGACCATAACGAGCGACGAGCTCGAGGACTCGCTGGACAACGGGAAAGGTTTCGACGGATCGTCGATCGAGGGATTCACCAGGATCTACGAGAGCGACATGATCGCGATGCCGGACCCGTCGACGTTCAAGGTGCTTCCCTGGAGTGAAGGTGGTGAGGAGGCGCTGCTCTTCTGCGACGTGCTCGAACCCGACGGAACTCCCTACGCCGGCGACCCACGGTCGACGCTCAAACGCGTGCTACGACTGGTCGCGAAGCGCGGTTGGACGTTCAACATCGGCCCGGAACTCGAGTACTTCTACTTCACGAAGGGCGAGTGTCCGCGCCCGCTGGACAGCGCGGGCTATTTCGACCTCACTCCGCCGGACCTGGGAGAGGCGCTTCGCAAGAAGACCATCATCGCGCTCGACTCGCTGGGCATCCGCGTGGAGTGCTCTCATCACGAGGTCGCTCCGAGCCAGCACGAGATCGACCTCAAGTACGGCGACGCTCTTGCGGCCGCCGACAATGTGATGCTCTCCAAACTCGTCATCAAGGAGATCGCGCTGCAGGCGGACGTGCACGCGACGTTCATGCCCAAGCCCATCTACGGCGAGAACGGCAGCGGCATGCACCTGCACCAGTCGCTCATCGCTGACGGCAGGAACGTATTCCACGACCCCAACGATGAGTCTCACCTCTCTGCCGTCGCGAAGTCGTATACCGAGGGACTGCTGCGGCACGCACGTGAGATCACGCTGCTCACCGACCAGTGGGTCAACTCCTACAAGCGCCTCGTCCCGGGCTACGAGGCGCCGGTCTACATCTCGTGGGCGCGTATGAACCGCTCCACGCTCATCCGCGTTCCGCGCTACAGGCCCGGTCACGAGATGTCGACCCGCATCGAACTTCGCTGTCCCGACCCGGCGTGCAACCCGTATCTCGTGTTCGCGGTGATGCTGGCCGCCGGGCTCAAGGGCGTCGACGAGAAGCTGACTCTCCGCGACCACGTGGAGGAGAACATCTTCGCGATGACGACCGAAGAGCGGGAGGAGCGCGGCATCAAGATGCTCCCGGGAAACCTGTCCGAGGCCATCGCCGTAGCGAGGAAGAGCGCGCTCCTCAGGGAGACGCTCGGCGAGGAGACCTTCGAGAAGCTCCTGAGGAACAAGACCGCGGCGTGGGACAAGTACAGGAGCATTGTCACGCCCTACGAGATGGAAAAGGACCTGCCGGTGCTGTAGGGAAGCCGACTGCGGATGCGACGCCCCACGCCCTCGTGGGGGGGGCGGCCGAACCCACCGGCAGAGGAGACGGCATGGAACTCGGACTCGACGGGAAGCGCGCGCTGGTCACGGCGTCGTCTCAGGGAATCGGGAGGGCGTGCGCGCTCGAGCTCGCCCGCGAGGGCGCCGACATTGTCATCTGCGCCAGAGGCGCCAAAGCGCTGGCGGCGACGCGCGAGGCGATAGCGGACGAGACGGGCCGCAGGGTCGTGGCCATAGCTGTTGACCTGTCGTTCGGGGCGGAGATCGAGCAGCTGATGGAGCGGACGCTCGCGGAGCTCGGTGGGCTGGACGTCCTCGTCACCAACGCCGGAGGCCCGCCTTCCGGGCCTTTCATGGACTTCGACGACGAAGCCTGGATGAAGGCCGTCACGCTCAATCTCATGAGCGTAGTGCGGCTCAACCGCGCGGCCGTCCCGATGATGCGCGAGGCGGGCGGCGGAGCCATCATCAACCTGACGTCCATCTCGGTCAAGGAACCCATCAAGGGGCTCGTGCTCTCGAACTCGGTCCGCGCCGGCGTCGTCGGGCTGTCGAAGACGCTCGCCAACGAACTGGGGCCGGACGGGATCCGCGTCAACGTCGTGTGCCCCGGCTACACGGCAACCGACAGGATGACCGAGCTGATGACCGCCCGCTCCGAGCGCGAGGGCAAGAGCTATGACGAGATAGCCGCCGGGTTCTACGCGTCCGTGCCGCTCGGAGAGTTCGGCGAACCAGCGGACATCGCGCGTATGGTCGCGTTCCTCGCGTCCGACGCCGCCGGGTACGTCACGGGCGTCACGGTTCAGGTGGACGGCGGCGCCGTCCGGGGACTGCTTTAGAGGGGGATCGAGTATGAGCAAGCTATTGGCTCGCGCACTCTGTCTGGCCGCGATCCTGTTTGTCGTGGCATCGTGCTCAAGCACCAGCGACCCGAGTTCCGTGTCCGGTGACCCCACGGTGGAATCCCTCAGTCCGGCCGACGGCGCCACGGACGTGGGGCTCGTCAAGCGTATCGAGGTCGAGTTCTCTGAGGCTATCGACCCCGCGACCGTCAACGACACCACTCTGGTCATCACCGAGCGCGGCATCGAGGGATTCGTCGAGTACGACGAGTCGTCTCACACGGTCACGTTCACGCCGGACACGCTCTACGCCGCGAACAGCTGGTTCGACGGGGTCGTGTCCGACGACGTCACAGACATGAGCGGCCACGCGCTCGCACAGACGGAAGCGTTCTCGTTCCAGACAGGCGCGTTCGACTGCGCCCATCTGACGGACTACATGGAGCCAAACGAATCGATCGCGCAGGCAGCGCCCATCGAGCTGGCGCGCACATACCGCACCCTCAGCGGGTGCGACTCCGACACGGACTTCTTCGAGTTCACGCTGACGGACACGGCAAAGGTCCTTCCGCTGGCGCGTTTCAAGCGCGCGAACCACGAGGTGTGTTTTCTCTACATCCGGCGCTACACCGGCGGGGAGTACGGCTACATCGGTTCGAGCGTTGAGGACGGCGACTTCATCGGCGGGGGCTACACGCTGCTGCCGGGAACATACTACGCCGAGGTCATGGCCCAGGGCGGCTACGAGGACTACGTGCTCTACGACTTCAGCGTGAACACAATGACTCCCTGCCACGACGACGCGTACGAGGACAACGACTTCTTCGACGAGGCGACACCCATCAGTCCCGGCACCAGCGAGAACCTGCGGGGGTGCACCGTAGACAAGGACTTCTACGCCGTTCACGCGGATTCCGGCCAGCTGATCACGCTCACTGTCGACGCGCACACGGGCGGCACAGACACGAGGCAGTACGTCATCTACGGGCCCTCCGAGGACAACCTGGCAATGTACTGGGACGTAGGCAACCCCGTGACCATTGACGCGCACGCGACGGAGACCGGAACGTACTATCTCTTCGTCCGTTTCTGGTCGGACGGCTACGTGTACGACATGGACGTGAGCGTGGAGGATTGACGCGCTGCACAGGGACCACAGGAGTCAACAGGAGGTCATCATGCCAAGGAAGCTGATCGTCGCACCGCTCGTTCTTATGTGCGTTGCGCTCGTGTCCTGCGGTGGTTCCAACGTCGGCGGGGCGGATCCTGACCTCACCGCGCCCACGGTTTCTCAGATGAGCATCACCGACGGCGAGACCGGTGTCGGTCTGGTCGAGAAGCTCAGCGTCACATTCTCGGAGCCGATGGACGCCGCGACCATCAACGACACGACCTTCGTGGTGGCGGGTCGTTCAGCGACGGGCTACGTCGAGTACGACGAGGGTTCGCGCACCGCGAGCTTCCTGCCGGACACGCTCATGGCCGTCGAGACCTGGCACAACCTCGTCATCACGGACGACGTGACCGACGACGCGGGGAACCACTACGAGGGCGGCACGACGTCGTTCCAGACGGGCGCCGTCAGCTGCGACAACCTGCTCGACCACCTGGAGCCCGACAACGACATCGCCGGCGCAACGCCCATCGGGCTCAACGAGTGGGTGCACACGTTGACTCAGTGCGAGGGACGCGCCGACTACGACTACTTCCAGTTCACGCTCGAGGAGACCTCAAAGGTCTATGCCAAGTCGACACTCAAGGAGTGCATCGAAGACCTGAACTGGGTTACGGAGTTCCGGCGCGACGATGGCGAGGTATACCTGGACACGGGCTCGTCCGTGAGCCCCGGCGAGACCAAGGGCTGCCTGTTCACGTTCCTGCCGGGGACCTACTGGGTCAGCGTCTACGCCTCCGGCCCGGCCCCCTGGGGGTTCGCCCTCTACGACTTCATGCTCGAGACGCGCCCGCCGTGTCGCGACGACGAGTTCGAGGACAACGACTTCATCGACGAATGCGCGCAGATTCAGCCGAACGAGAGCTACGACCTCGTCAATTGCTTCGTTGATGCAGACTGGTTCTGGGTCAACCTGACGGCCGGCCAGACGCTGACGGTGACGGTCACTTCCGATGTGAGCACGAGTCGCCGGCTGAGGTTGTGGAACACAGGGCAGACGCAGGTGGCCTACTACAACGGCTCCAACAACCCAGCATCGGTGAGTTACACCGCCACCGAGTCGGGCCCGCACTTCTTCATGGCGCGGTTCTGGTCCGACGGCACCGAGTACGAGATGAATGTGGAAGTGCAGTAGCTGAAGAGAGATTCGGAGTGAGGTGGAACGAGGGGGCGCGTCCTGACGGGCGCGCCCTACCCTATTCCTGGAGAAGTTCCTTGAGCGCGGTCACCGCTCTCGCGGCGTCCTTCGCGTAGCCGTCGGCGCCTATCGAACTCGCGTATCTCTGGGTGACGACGGCCCCACCCACCATCACCTTGCAGCTTAAGCCCTCATCGCGCAGGCGCCCGATGACGAGCGGCATCTGCCCGATCGTGGTGGTCATGAGCGCGGAGAGCGCCACGGCGTCGGCCCGCTCGTCCCTCGCGGCGGCCACGATGCGCTCCGCCGGGACGTTCTTCCCAAGGTCGACCACGCGGTATCCGTGGTTCTCCAGCATGCTCGCCAGTATGTTCTTGCCGATGTCGTGGACGTCGCCCTCGACCGTCGCCATGACTACCGTCGCCCGCCCCGCCGCTTGCTCGTCCTTCGGGAAGAGCGGCTTGAGCTTCGCGAACGCCTTCTCGACCGTCTCGGCGGCCAGCATCATCTGCGGCAGGAAGCAATCCCTCCGCTCGAAGCGGCGCCCGACCTCCTCGAGAGCCGGTATCAGGATGCCGTCGTTGATCGCGCGCGGCTCGAGGCCGAAGGCTAAGGCCTCGTCGACCATCGACCCGATGTCCCCGACGTTTCCGTCCACGACGGCCCGCTCCATCCTGGCGGTGATGCTGTCGGCCGCGACCGGCTCCGCCTGGGCCTTCTTCTTCCGCCGCTTCATGTGCTCCCGGATGTAACCCGCCGAGCCGCGGTCCCTGAGCGTCAGCACCGACGACGCCCTCAGCGTCGACATCATCGCCCCGTCGAGCGGGTTCATGATGGCGGCGTCGAGCCCGCGCTCCATCGCCATCGCGAGGAAGCTCGCGTTCAACACTCCCCTGTCGGGAAGTCCGTGGGACACGTTCGACACGCCCAGTATCGTGGGCAGCCCGAGTTCGCTTCGCGCAAGACCTACGGCCCGCAGTGTCTCGGGCACGCGCTCCTGCTCCGCGGATACGGCCAGCGTCAGGCAATCAGCGATCAGGTTCTCTCGCTTGACGCCGTGCCTGTCTGCCGCCTCGACGATGCGCGCGAGGACGGCGATGCGCCCCTCCGCGGTCGACTTGATGCCGGTATCGTCCATCGCCAGGCAGACAACGCCCGCGCCGAACCGGGCGGCCAGCGGCAGCACCGCCTCCATCTTGTCGGGAGCGCCCGTCACGGAGTTCAGAAGTGGCTTCCCGGCCAGCGCGACCAGAGCGCCCTCGAACGCCGCGGGGTTCATCGAATCTATGGAGAGCGGCGCCGCGATGGAGTTCTCGAGAGCCAGCGCGGCCCGCGGCATCGCGAGCGCCTCGTCGACGCCGGGGACGCCGATGTTGACGTCGAGCACGTGCGCGCCTGCAACGTACTGCGCCCGCGCGTCGTTCAGGATGATCTCGGTCCCTCCGGCGAGGACTTCCGCCGTGAGGTCCTCGCGGTTCGTCGGGTTGATCCTCTCCCCCACGACTGTGAACGGGAGGTTCCGCCCGATCTCGACGGTGCGCATTCGGCTCGAGAGCCTGAGCGCCGGGGGCACATCGCGCGAGACGGGTCTCGCCCCCGCGAGCCGACTCCTCAGGGCCGCTATGTGCCAGGGCGTCGTACCGCAGCAGCCGCCCACCATGGACGCGCCGGCCGTCACGAATTTCCCGCCGTAGTCCGCGAACTCCTCGCTCCCAAGGCGGAACACGGTCCTGCCGTCTACCAGCTCGGGGACACCCGCGTTCGGCTGAACCAGTATCGGCGCCGACGTCACCTGCGCCATCCTGCCGACGACCTCGACCATGTGCTCGGGTCCGGTCGAGCAGTTCGCGCCCACGGCGAACGCGCCCATAGAAGTGAGAACGTTGGCGGCTGTGGCGGCGTCGGTACCGGTCGGCGTGACGAACGTCTCGTCGAACGTCATCGTTATAACGACGGGGAGGCCGGTCGCCTCGCGGGCCGCCAGAAGCGCGGCCTTCGCCTCCTTGAGGTCCGACATGGTCTCTATCAGGATGAAGTCGACGCCCGACTCGGCGAGAACCTCGGCCTGGGCGCGGAACGAATCGTACGCCTCCCAGAACCCGAGGTCGCCGAGCGGCTCGACCAGCCTGCCCGTGGGACCGATGTCGCCGGCCACGAGCGTGCCGTCACCGGCCGCCTCGCGAGCCAGCCTGGCCCCGGCGGCGTTGAGTTCGGCTGCCCTGTCGGCCAGTCCCGCCGCGCCCAACTTTACCGAGGTCCCGCCGAAGGTGTTGGTGCAGATGACGTCGGCCACGGACGCGTAAGCGCGGTGAACGCCGAGCAACTCGTCCGCGTGCTCGACGTTGATGAGCTCGAGAGTGCGCACTCGGGGCAAGGCCTCCTGGAGCGTCGTGCCCATGCCGCCCTCGAATATCACGACGCGGTCCCCGAGGAACCCTCTCAGTTCGTCGTGCGTCACAACCCGGCCTCCTCAACGATACGAGGTGTGATCTTCTCCCACATGACGGGCATCAGGTGGACGCCGGACACGCCGTCGATCCCGCGAACCTCGCGGACGAGTTCGCACGCCAGCCGGACGCCCTCCTCCGCCGGGTCCTCCGCGTCCTTCATGCGGCGGATGGTCTCGTCGGGTATGATCATCCCCGAGACCTCACTTTTCATGTACTCGAGAGCACGAGCGGACCTCGTGGGAAGAATGCCCGCGAGTATCTTCACCCTGCCGGCTAACCCTAAGTCCCGCATGCCCGCCATCCACCGGCGAAACCGCGCCACATCGAATATGGCCTGCGTCTGGATGAAGTCGATGCCGGCCTCCACCTTCTTGGCCGCGCGAATGAGCCGGAGCCCCATCGGCTCGGCGAACGGGTTCGCGGCGCCCCCGAGCAGCACGTCCGGGGGACTCTTGACCTCGTCCCCGTTCATGAAACGCCCCTCGCGCATGGCCCTGGCCACCGCGATGAGCTGCACAGAATCGACGTCGAACACTGGTCTGGCCTCCGGCTGATTCCCCATGACCATGTGGTCGCCCGTCAGAAGGAGCAGGTTCTTCACGCCGAGCGCGGACGCCCCGAGGATGTCGCTCTGGAGCGCGATGCGGTTCCGGTCGCGGCACGTCATCTGGACGATGGGGTCCACCCCCTCGTCCAGCAGGAGCCTGGCCGCCGCGATTGACGACTGCCTGACGATGCCACTCTGATTGTCGGTGGTGTTGACGGCATCGACGACGTCACGGAAGTACGCGACCTTCTTCCGCACGGCGTCGGGCGACGCTCCGAGCGGCGGGCCCAGTTCACCGGTGACGATGAACCGGCCGGCGTCCATGGCTTCCCTGAGCGTTCGTGCCAAGATGCGAGTCTCCACTTGAGGACTACCGATGGTGCAGGACCGGGGCGGGACTACGGCTTCCGCTCCTCCTCGGCGCGCTCCGCCAGGCGGAAGTCGAGACGGTCGGCAACCGATCGGACGAACAACGCCGGCGGCTTCTCGCGGCCGCGGAAGACGTTCAGCCAGGCCGACGTGTGCTCGAGGTCCCACATGTGCGGCGGGAGCATCTCCGTCAGCATCGGGACGCGCCCGAGCGTCCGGGAGCGCGCGTGGATGGCGTACCAGATGCAGCGCTTGTCCGGATAGACCTCACAGAAACCGTCCGGACGGGTGCCGCCGCAGGCGCCGTTCCTCAGACGCTTGGGGCAACGCTGCGAGCAAATGAAAGCGGTGTGGCTGAGAACACAGTCGCCACACCGCTGACATCTGAACATGGGTATCTTGATGACGTTCTCGAGGAGAAGCCCGAACCCGGAGACGCACCTCTCCAGCAGCGGCCTCGCGGAGAGGAAGCCATCGAGCCAACTGCTGAACCTCGAGTCCGTGCGTTCGCTCATGCGCCCAGCGTCCGAGTTCTGGTCCGGCTCCCAGCGGTCACTTCTAGTCGACGTCGATCCCCAGCTTCTCGAGCTCTTCCTTCGACATCTCGTAGCAGTGCTCGGGCTGCGGGAAGTCCCTCGACTTCACGTCCTCGATGTACTGACGGAAGGCGCCATCGAGTATCTCTGTCAGGTCG
>JBDRFG010000164.1:0-7533 GCA_043819135.1 Candidatus Eiseniibacteriota bacterium
GCGTTCGGAGAGTAGTCGAGGTTCGAGACGTATGTGTTTACGACGGGGGCGACGCCACGAGGCGGCGCCCCCGTTTTGTGTGTGCGCCGGGCATGGCGCGCAGCGCCTGAGACCTGGCGGTTTCCGGCTTGATGGTGGGGAGCCCTTCGTGCTACTATCCTCCTGCCGCGGAGCGACCCGCAGAGAGGAGCATCATTGAGCGACGACGAGCTGATCGGGCTGGCAAGAGACGTCAGAGCGCGTGCGCATGCGCCCTACTCTGGATTCAGGGTGGGGGCGGCGCTGCTCGCCCAGGACGGTCGCGTCTTCACGGGAGTGAACGTAGAGAACGCCTCGATAGGCCTGTCCGTCTGCGCGGAGAGGAACGCGATCGGGCGCGCGGTGGCGGAAGGTGCTACGGGCTTTGCGAAGCTGGCCATCGTCACGGACGCGACCGACGAGCCGACGATGCCCTGCGGTGTCTGCCGCCAGGTCATCTGGGAGTTCGCGCACGACCTTCCCATCATCGTGGAGTCCGGGCTGGGTACCAGGGTGCACACGACCATCGAGGAGCTCTTCCCACGCCCATTCACGTCCTACAAGAGCTAACGTCCCACCGCCAGGGGCCTCGACCCCGGGAGACCCATCCAGGATGGACAGAGAGCGCGTAGAGCGGGTCGTGAGAGAGGTCCTGGAGGCGTCTCAGGAGGGCTCACAGGCCTCGGAGGCGCTCGGGGGGGGCCTGATAGCCCTCGGGTCCGACCACGGCGGGTTCGCCCTCAAGGAGGTCCTGAAGCGGTATCTGACCGACGAACTCGGCCTCCGCGTGAAGGACGTCGGGACCACGGACGAGGCGGCCTGCGACTATCCTGATTTCGCCCACAAAGTGGCCACGGCCGTGGCCTCCGGAGAGTGCCACCGCGGGATCGTCATTGACGGCGCGGGGATCGGCTCCTCGATGGCCGCCAATCGGGTTCCCGGCGTGCTGGCGGCGTGCTGCCACGACGTCAGGACCGTCGTCAACAGCAGGGAACACAACAACGCCAACGTCCTGACCATCGGGTCGGCCGTCGTCGGCCGCGGCCTGGCGCGGCAGATGGTCCGCGTCTGGCTCGCCACCGACTTCGCGGGAGGGCGCCACGAACGCCGGGTCCGGAAGATCCTGGACTTGGAGAGGCTATGGACAGAGAAGAGCTAGTCGCAAAGGTAACCAGCGAGGTCATGTCCCGTCTGGGGCTCTCGGGCGCGAGCGTGGACGTCGGTGCGGGAGATTGCGACCCGTGCACGGCATGCGGGCTCTGCGTGGAGAAGCGCCCCGATGAGGTCGACTCCATCATCGCTTCGGGTGCTACCAGGATCAGCGCCGCCGGCGGTCTCGGAGACGCCGGTGAGCGCGTGGCGTCGATGATAGACCACACCATCCTCAAGCCCGATGCAACGAGAGACGAGATCGAGAAGCTCTGCGAGGAAGCGAGGCGCTTCCGTTTCGCCTCGGTCTGCATCAACCCGACCCACGTGCCGTTGTGCGCGCAGATGCTCCGCATGACCAACGTCAAGGTCTGCACGGTCGTGGGTTTCCCCCTGGGGGCCAACCGCTCCGAGGTCAAGGCGTTCGAGACGGAACGCGCCATCCGCGACGGCGCGCAGGAAGTCGACATGGTCATCAACGTGGGCGCCCTGAAGTCGAACGACCGCGACCTGGTCGAACGCGACATCCGCGCCGTGGTCGAAGCGTGCAGGGGAATCGTTGTCTCGAAGGTCATCATCGAGGCTGCGCTTCTGACGGACGAGGAGAAGGTGACCGCGTGCCAGCTGGCGAAGGCGGCGGGAGCGGACTTCGTGAAGACGTCGACCGGGTTCGGGCCCGGCGGCGCTACGGCTCACGATGTGGCCCTCATGCGTGCGGTGGTGGGGGCGGAGATGGGCGTGAAGGCCGCCGGCGGGATCCGGGACGCGGAGACCGCCCGTGAGATGATCGCGGCAGGAGCGTCCAGGATAGGCGCGAGCGCGAGCGTCAAGATCGTCGGGGGGTAACCGCCGACGCGCTGAGAGCGCGAGCGAAAGTGACGCGCCAGCGACACGGGACGGAGCCGGCCGGGTGAGCCGGTTCGCTCTTTCAGGGAGAGGGCTTGAACGCATACGAGATCATCCTCAAGAAGCGCGACGGACAGGAACTCACGGTCGAGGAACTCGAGTACATGGTGCTCGGTTTCGTCGACGGGCGCGTCGAGGACTACCAGATGTCGGCCTTCCTGATGGCGACGTTCTTCACGGGGGCGACCGACGCGGAGACCGAGGCGCTCACGAGGGTCATGCTCGGTTCCGGCGAGGTTCTCGACATGAGCGGCGTCGAGGGTCCCAAGGTGGACAAGCACTCGACGGGAGGCGTCGGCGACAAGCTTTCCCTCATCATCGCGCCGGTGGCAGCCGCCGTCGGCGTTCGAGTGCCCATGCTGTCCGGGCGCGGGCTCGGGCACACGGGGGGGACGCTCGACAAGCTGGAGTCCATACCGGGCATGCGGACGGACTTCCCTCCCGAGCGGTTCACCGAACTCGTCGCCGACGTGGGAATGGCCATAGTCGGACAGTCACTAGAGCTCGCGCCTGCCGACCGCAAGATGTACGCGCTGCGCGATGTCACCGCGACCGTCGAGTGCGTGCCCCTGATAGTGGGCAGCATCCTCTCCAAGAAGCTCGCGGCCGGGTTGGACGCCCTCGTGCTCGATGTGAAGGTCGGACGCGGGGCCTTCATGGGAGACATCGGACGGGCCCGTACGCTGGCCTCCGCTCTCATCAGAACGTCCGGCCGACTGGGTCTTCCCGCGACCGCGGTCCTGACTGACATGGAATCTCCGCTGGGCAGGACCGTTGGAAACGCGCTCGAGGTGAGGGAGTCGATCGACGTCCTCAAGGGTGGTGGTCCGTCCGACGTGCGCGAGACGAGTCTGACACTGGCCTCACGGATGATACTCATGGCCGGACTCGCCTCCGATGTCGGCGAGGCCGACACGCTGGCCGCGGGCGCGCTCGATGATGGGCGCGGACTGGAGGTGTTCGCACGGTTCGTGGCGGCGCAGGGTGGAGACGCCGGGGTCATCGACAACCCGGATGCGCTGCCCCGCGCGGACATCATCTCCGAGGTTGCCGCTTCGCACGCAGGATTTGTCACGGGCATCGACGCGCTGACGGTCGGTCTTGCGGCGACGGCGCTGGGCGCGGGACGCAGGACAGTGGGGGAGAAGGTCGACCCAGGCGTGGGAGTCGAGATCGTCGCTCCCGTGGGCACCGCCGTGGCGGAGGGCGACGTGGTGGCGTTGGTTCACGGCCGGCGGAAGGACGAAGCGCAGGACGCCGTGAAGCGGGTCGATTCGGCGTTCGAATACGGGACCGACGCGCCTTCGCCGGTCGACAGATTGATCGAGGTTCTTGAGTAGAGAGAGTCGGGGCGACGTGCCCCTCTACGTTCTCGTCGGTGCGAACACGCGTCGGTGCCCGCGGTCCTGCGAGTGGACGCGACACTGCCTGCCGGGTTCCGTCCCCTGAATGAAGACCTCCTCCAGCGTTTCCTCACAGTTGCTCCCGGCCAGCTCACCGGTCTCGGCACAGATCCTCCGCGTCACCACTCCAGGAGGCGCCTCGAAGGCGTCCTTGGGCACGTTCACGTGCGCGGCCTTCATGAACTCCGTCCAGACGGGCAGGGCCACCCTGGCCCCTGTCATGGCGGTGCCCATCGAGCGCCTGTCGTCGAAGCCGCCCCAGACGCCGCAGACCACGTGCGGCGTGAACCCGATGAACCAGGCGTCCGTGCAGTCGTTGGTCGTTCCTGTCTTGCCGGCGGCCGGATGGCTGAAGCCCCATGCCCTGGCCGCCCAGCCGGTTCCACTGTCTATTACGCTCTGGAGCATGCTCGTCACGACGAACGCCGTGGCCGGTGACAAGGCCTCGTAGCTGGACGGCATGTGTGTCTCAAGGACGCGTCCGCTGCGGTCCTCGATCCTCTCGACGGCGTACGGTTCCAGGCGCGTGCCCTGATTCGCCAGAACGCCGTAGGCCTTGACCATGTCGAAGAGCGTGACCTCCCCGCTTCCCAGCGCCAGCGAGTACACGTTCGCCAGGCGCGTCGTGATGCCCATGTCCCGGGCGTATCGGGCCACCTCGTCCGGACCCACCATGATGCCCAGCTTGATGGCGGGAATGTTGATGGAGCGCTTGAGCGCGTGGCGCAGCCGCACGTTGCCGTGGAACTCGCGAGAGTAGTTCTCGGGCATCCAGTCGGTGGGCTCCTCAATGACGAGTTCCTCGTCGTCCAGTCCCTGGAGCCTCCACATGGCCCCCGAGGCCGGAATGAGGATGGGGGCATCCATGATCGTGTCGGCGGGCGTGAAGCCGCTGTCGATGGCGGCCGTGTACACGAACGGCTTGAAGCCGGAGCCGGGCTGTCTCGGGGCCTGGGTGGCCCTGTTGAACTGGCTGTCCTTGAAGTCGCGTCCTCCGACCATGGCGAGAATGCCCCCGGTAGAGACGTCGACCGCCAGGAGCGCCCCCTCGATGTATGGGATGTGCTCCAGCTTGTCCAGGTCGAACTCGTCGCCCCGCTTGATCGGAAAGCCGTATTCGTGCTCCATGGCCGCGAAGTGCTCCTCGACCAGCCTGTCCGCGGTCCGCTGGAGCTCCGCGTCGAGCGTCGTGTGAATGCTGAGCCCCCCGGCGTAGAGCAGCTCCGCACCGTACTCAGCGATTACCTCTCGACGAACGTGCTCGATGAAGTGGGCGCCGGCAGGCGTGTCGTCCTCACGCTCGATGACACCGAGGGCGACGGTATCTGCTGCGGCGGCCTCGTCGGTTGAGATGACACCGTCATCCACCATCATGGAGAGGACGAGACTCCTGCGCATCGCTGCGCGGTCGGCGTGTCTTCTCGGGGAGTAGCCGCTCGGGTTCTTGGGCAGCCCCGCGAGCAGAGCGGACTGCGCGACGTTCAGTTCGGACGCCGGAATGCCGTACAGGTTCTGAGCGGCCGCCTCGACTCCGTAGGCGCCTCCGCCGAAGTAGATCTGGTTGAGATAGAGCTCGATTATCCTGTCCTTCGAGTATGTCTGCTCGATGCGCAGGGCGAGAAGCGCCTCCTTGAGCTTCCTCGTCAGGCTGACCTCCTGCGTGAGGAAGAGGCTTCGCGCGAGCTGTTGCGTGATCGTGCTCGCTCCCTGCACGACGCGACCGGCCCGGACGTTGCTGACGGTCGCACGGAGGATCGCGTACACGTCCACGCCCCAGTGCTGCCTGAACTCCCGGTCCTCGGTCGCGATGATGGCGTTCACCAGATGAGGGGACACGTCGTCCAGGCCTACCAGAACCCGATTCTCCCGGAAGAACTCGTGAATGATCTCGCCGTTTCTATCGTAGACGGTCGTGCCGACGGTAGGCTCGATGGACTCGAGCAGGGAGGGGGACGGCAGATCCCTGGACAGCCACAGAATGGCGCCCACCAGCGTCACCGTGATCGCAGACACCACCACGGCGAAGGTCAGAAACCAGCTCCTGAGCACTGCAGCGCTCTTGAACACTCCGGCCTCCCCAATGAAGAGCGGCCCCAACACGGCCCGTCAGAACCGTACCGCAGTCTGCTGCCGCTGTCAAGGCGTTGGCCCGTGTTGCCAGGGCACTCGGCGGCGACGGCCTCGCTACTCTGACGCGCGGCTCGCGACAACGCACGCGCGCCGGCGGGCCCGCCAACCGGGGGCTCCAAGATCCCCTTTTCTCTTGCCTACTCGTGCCGCGGTTGGTATGTACTTTGCAGCATCCGGTCTCTCCGGCGCGGCATCAGACGCCGGGGGGGCGAGTTCTCTTCGCCCCGAGTGACGAGGCGAGGAGTGCCCATGAACGGGCACGACGCAAGAGCACTAAGGAGGGGAACGGTGCCGAGCGCCAAGGACCAGCTTGCCGCACTCACGGAGGGCGCGGTGGAGGTCATCAAAGAGGAAGAGCTTCTGCTGAAGCTCGAGCGGGCCGAACGCGAGGGCAGACCGCTCATCGTGAAGCAGGGCTTCGATCCCTCGGCGCCTGACCTCCACCTTGGGCACGCGATCGGACTCAGGAAGCTCCGCCAGTTCCAGGACCTCGGCCACAAGGTCATCGTCATCATTGGTGACTACACCGGCATGGTGGGGGATCCGACAGAGCGATCCGAGACGCGGCCGAGGCTGACACACGAGCGGGTGCTCGCGAACGCCGAGAGCTACAAGCAACAGGTGTTCAAGATCGTCGACCCCGATCCGGCCCGACTCGAGATAGCCATGAACGGCAGCTGGTTCAGTCGTATGTCGTTCGCCGACGTCATGGAGCTGGCGGGCAAGTACACCGTCGCCCGCATTCTCGAGCGCGACGACTTCTCTCAGAGACTCAAGAACGAGCAGCCCATCAGCATTCACGAGCTCTTCTATCCACTGATGCAGGGGTACGACTCCGTCATGATCAAGTCGGACGTGGAGCTCGGGGCGACCGAGCAGAAGTTCAACTGCCTGGTCGGTCGCGAGCTGATGAGGGCGCACGGTCTCGAGCCTCAGGTGGTGATGCTGCTTCCGGTGCTCGAGGGCACCGACGGCGTGCGCCGCATGAGCAAGAGTATCGGGAACTACATCGGCATCAGCGAGCCGCCGAAGGAGATCTACGGGAAGGTGATGTCGATCCCGGACTCGATGATCATGAGGTACTTCGAGCTTGCGACCACCTTGCCTCCGGCGGAACTCGAGCCTATCCGCAAGGCGCTGTCGGACACGGACACGAACCCGAGGGACCTGAAGCGCCGGCTCGCGAGCGTCATCGTCACGATGTACCAGGGACCGGACGAGGCGGAGAACGCGGAGGAGGAGTTCGACCGCATCTTCGTCGGTGGCGGGCTGCCGGACGAGATCCCCGAGCCCTCGGTCACCGTCCGGGGGCAGGGCGACAGGGGCGCGGTCTGGATCGTGGCCCTGCTCGTGGCGACCGGCCTGGCCCGCAGCAACGGGGCTGCCAGAAGATTAATTGATCAAGGTGGAATAAGGGTTGACGGGAGTGTGGTCTCCGGTGTAGAATCCGCGTTCGATGTAAGCGACCCGCTGCTACTGCAGGCGGGGAAGCGCCGGTTCGTCAGGCTCCTCCCGGAGAACGTGACACTCTCTGAGGACTGAAGGGGCTCGGGGAGCAGGCGGAAGAAAGTGTAAGGAAGACCAACAAACCGCTTGACAGGGCACGTCGGTCTGACTAGACTAATACGGTTGCCGCGTAACCTGGTTGGTTACCAGCCGGGAGCGGGGACGATTGGCTCTTTGACATTTGAATAGCGTGTAGGTCGAGTAGCTTGATGTGGGCCCGAACGGGCGCCGCGTTCGCGCGGTCGCCCTCAGGGTAACCTTGAACCAATTCCTAGATAATGTGACCACCCACGGTGTGGGTGGATGCTAAGGAATCGAACTACAACGGAGAGTTTGATCCTGGCTCAGAATGAACGCTGGCGGCGTGGATTAGGCATGCAAGTCGAACGCGAACGGGAATCTTCGGAATCCCTAGTAGAGT
>JBDRFG010000165.1:0-3588 GCA_043819135.1 Candidatus Eiseniibacteriota bacterium
TATGCGCATCCAGCGGATGCTGGAGCGTGGCCTGGTGCAACGTGGACTCCTGTCGCCGCGCCTGCTGCAACCGCAGCCACAGCGCAAAGTCGTCCCCATGCGCTTCGCCCGAGACCCCAAGGAGTACCGGACCCGCCGGTCCACATCCCCACAAGGAGATCCCGATGCCACAGCGTGACCTGTCGAACGACCTGAAACGTGTCCTCAAGGAGCTCAAGCTCGGCAAGCTGCTGCCCGTCTTGCCCGAGCGACTGAGACAGGCTCGGGAACGCAACATGGACCCAGAAGACGTGCTGCTCGTCGTCCTGTCGGACGAGATGCAGCGACGGCATCGGCAGCGGGTCGCCAACCGAACGAAGAAGGCTGGCTTGGAGCACGACCTGGTCTTCGACGAGTGGGATGAGTCCGCGAAGATCACCTACGACCGGCACCTGCTGGACGAACTGAGGACGCTGCACTTCATCGAACTGAACCACCATGTGTTGCTGATGGGGCCGGTCGGTGTGGGCAAAACGATGCTGGCCCACGCCCTGGGGCACTTGGCCATCGAGCGGGGCCTGTCGGTGATATGCGAGACGGCCGACAAGCTCTTCCATCGCCTCAAGGCGAGCCGTCTCGATGAGACCCACGCGCTGGAACTCCGCAGACTCGTTGCAGTCGACCTGCTGATCATGGACTCATGTTGAGAATCTGGTTATGTGGAGTTCGGCTGGTGCGATGGGACTCCTCCCGCACTTGCTCTCGCTCTACTCCACATAACTCGGCATCGTCGCCTCGGTCGTGCCGCTGTTGGCGCGCCCCACAAGGAGGTGACGATGCTCATCAAATTCTTCCCCCGAGTGCACGACCGGTATTCCTCGCTGGCACTGATTGGTCCGCGTCTCGACGCGTTCACGAGTTGGCTTCAATCGGAGGGCTACCCTCCGCTATCGATCAAGCTGCGGGTCCGAGCGACAGCTCGGTTGGAAGCACTGCTCGCCGCGCAAGCGGTACGCCGACTCGAGGATCTATCGGCCAAGGAGCTGTTGGAGTTTGCGCCTGAGGACTCCCAGGAGGACATTTATCTGGCGGCGACCGTCCGTTCGCTGACGCGGTGGCTGGACGCGGAAGGAGTGCTGGCGAAGACCGTCGAGACGCCGGCCCGGCAGCTGGTCGCCGAGTATCTCTCCCACCTCGATCGAGTTCGCGGTTTTGCGGAATCGACGTGTGCCCATCATGGGGCGACGGCCGCGGAGTTCCTCGGGGTTGTTGGCTTCGACGGCGATCCGGTCGTACTGCAGCGGCTCGGCTCCCACGAGATCGAGACGTTCATACGGGCGGTCGGAGGGCGCGTCGGCCGAGGAAACCTCCAGCACAAAGTGGCGTGTCTTCGGTCGTTTCTGCGGTTCCTGGCAGAGCTTGGCCAGATCGTCCCCGGGTTGGACGCCTTGATCGACACGCCGCGCACGTACCGCGGAGAGCGGCTCCCACGCGCGCTTCCCTGGAGTACGGTTCAGGCCTTCCTCAAAGCCATTGACCTGTCTTCCCCCAAGGGACGGCGCGACTACGCGATGTTCCTGCTGATCGCGACGTATGGCCTCCGCACGAGCGAGGTCGCTGCGTTACGCCTCGATGACATCGAGTGGCGGCAAGATCGGATTCGCATTCCCAGGCCGAAGACCCGATCTCCGCTCGTCTTACCTCTGACCACCGAAATCGGCGCCGCCCTCATCGACTACTTGACGCACGGTCGCCCGGAATTGCCGTACCGGCAAGTCTTCCTGCGTGTCCGTGCTCCGGAAGGACCGCTCGGCCGCACGGGTGTGACTTCAGCGTTCCAGGCGTGGACCCGTCGTGGTGGGCTCCCGATCCCGTACCACGGGCCGCACTGCCTCCGGCACTCCCTCGCCGTCCACCTCTTGCGCCAGGGGACCTCGCTCAAGGCGATCGGTGATCTGCTCGGTCATCGGAGCACCGAGAGCACGTGCGTCTACCTGCGGCTTCACGTCGGAGACCTCCGCGAGGCAGCGCTCGCTCTCCCGAAGGAGGCCCGTCGATGACCAAGCAACTCTCGTTCTCTTCGGCGTTGGGGTCCGCGATCAGCGACTACCTCGCCCTCAAGAAGAGCCTCGGACGCCGCTTCGCTGTGGAAACCCGCGTCCTCGCCCATCTCGACCGCTTCTTGGTCGAGATGGCGCACGAGGACGCCACCCTCTCACCCGATAGCTTCGAGACCTGGAGCCTCACGCTGGGCCACCTGATGCCCACGGTGCGACGTAACAGGATGCGGATCGTCCGCAATCTGTGCCTCTACCTGCGCCGCACCCATCCCGACTGCTTCATCCCTGATATGGCTGGATTCCCGGCTTCGCATCCACCTCGAAGACCCTACATCTTCACCAAGGGGCAGATCGTTCGCCTGCTGCAGGCTACGAGCGCGCTCAGCAGCAGCTCCACCTCGCCGCTGTACCCCGAGGTGTACCGCATCGCCATCGTCCTCCTCTACACCGCTGGACTGCGTCGCGGAGAGCTCATCCGTCTCGTGGACTCCGACTACGACCCCGTCGAGCACACCCTCCTCATACAGGCGTCGAAGTTCCACAAGTCGCGTCTCGTTGCCCTCTCCGTGGACGCCGCCGCGGAGATGGATTCGTACCTCCAGGCGCGACGTCGACTCCCTCATGGCCCCAACGCCCCGCTCCTCGTCAGCCGTTCCGGTGGGTTGGGGCCGTACACCGGCGCTGGCCTCGGGATGGGCTTGCGGCGCCTCTTCTGTCGCGCCGGTATCCGCACAGCCGAAGGCCACCCTCCCCGGGTGCATGATTTTCGTCACACGTACGCCGTCCATGCGCTCCTGGGCTGGTACCACGCGGGAATCGACGTACAGGCGAAGCTCCCGGTCTTGTCGACGGCGATGGGGCACGTCTCGATCGCCTCGACGGCCTACTACCTCGCATACCTCGATCCGGTTGCTCAGGCTGCAAGCGATCTCTTCGCCCAGCACTGTCAGCCCATCCTGACCGCCACTTCGACCGAAAGGGACCATCGATGAAAACCTCGCTGCCCAACGCCCTCGCCCGCGCGCTGCGCGGTTTCTTCGCAGACCATCTCCCGCGGGTACGGGGGACGAGCCCCCACACGGTGCGCAGCTATCGAGATGCGATCATGCTGCTCCTGCAGTTCCTGGCCACGTGGCACGGACGTCCTGTCGTGGAACTCGACTTCGATGACATTTCGCCCGACGGCGTCCTTGCCTTCCTCGATCACCTCGAAGCCGAACGAGGCAACGGCGCAGCGACCCGGAACGCCCGACTGGCCGCCATCCACTCGTTTGCACGGTACGCAGCGCCCCAACACCCCGAGCACCTCGAACTCTGCCAGCGACTCCTCGTCGTGCCTTTCAAGCGTGCGCCGTTGCGTGTCGTCGAGTACCTGGAGGCGGACGAGATCGGCGCCCTTCTCGAGGCCCCCGATCGCACTACTCCAGCGGGTCGCCGTGACCATGCGCTTCTTCTCAGCCTCTTCAACACCGGAGCGCGCGTACAGGAAATCGTCGATCTCCGGCCGTGTGACCTCCAACTTCTGCGCCCGTTCCAGGTTCGACTGCTC
>JBDRFG010000166.1:0-6896 GCA_043819135.1 Candidatus Eiseniibacteriota bacterium
GCGCAGCATCGCCAGCCCGCCCGGTCCGAGCACCATCTCCTGCCGCAGGCGATACTCCTCGTCGCCGCCGTAGAGCCGGGCGGTTATCTCGCGGTCATCGTCGGTGTTCTCCGGCAGGTCCGTGTCGAGCATGTACGCGCAAGCCTCGTTCCCCAGCACGCCCTTGGCCGTGTAGCGCCAGGCGCAGATGTGAACCTGCCGCCCCTCTATCTCCACGGCAACCCGCGCGTCGAGGCGCTCGAGAAACTCCTCGGGCTCCCACCTGACCGGCCGCTCCAGCTGCTTCCCCCGCACGTCCAGCACCTGGGTGAAGTAGCCCTTGTTGTACAGCAGTGTCACGGCGACCATCCTGAGGCCGGCGTCGGCCGCCGCGCGGAGCGTGTCGCCCGCAAGCACGCCGAGACCTCCGCTGTAGGTCGGCATTCCTGGGTCGAGCGCCATCTCCATCGAAAAATACGCGACCACACCTTCGTCTGTCCGTTCGGACATGCATGGCTCCAGGTTCAGTCTGCCCGTTGATTCAGTCTGCCCGTTGGCTGTGGCGCCTCCGGGCCGACGGCTCAGGTTCCCGGGCACTCGGCCGCCACGGCGGCGTCGATGCCCTTGTCGGCGTACGCCTTCGCGTAGTTCTCGGCAAAGTCGGCGGCGAGCTTCTTCGCCCGCGCTGCGTAGGCCGAGGGGTCGTCCCAGGTGTTCACAGGTCTGAGTATCGACGGGTCGTCGATGCCGGGGCAGCTCGTCGGTACCGCCACCTTGAATATGGGGTCGCACTCGTAGTCGACGTTCTCGAGCTTCCCGTCGAGCGCGGCCGCGAGCATCGTCCTTGTTACCGGCAGGCTCATCCTGTGCCCGACGCCGTAGGGGCCACCGGTCCAGCCCGTGTTGAGCAGGTAGACGGTCGCCCCGTGACCGTCCATCTTCTCGCCCAGCATCCGCGCGTAGACGTCCGGGTTGCGCGGCATGAACGGCGCGCCGAAGAACCGCGAGAACGTGCTGACCGGGTCGACGATGCCAGTCTCGGTCCCAGCGAGCTTGCTCGTGTAGCCCATCAGGAACCAGAACATCGCCTGTTCGCGCGAGAGCCTCGAGACCGGCGGGATGACGCCGTTGGCGTCCGCGGTCAGAAAGAGAATGGTCGACGGGTGACCGGCGCGCGGCGGTTCCTTGATGTTCGCGAGGTAACGCAGAGGATACGAGCCGCGGGAGTTCGGAGTGTACCTGTCGTCGAAGAGGTCGAATTCGCCCCACGGATACATCATCGCGTTCTCGACTATGGCGCCATGGCTCTCGATCTCGTCCTTGTGGAAGCACGCGTCGTAGATCTCAGGCTCCGTGCTCGGGTCGAGGTCGATCAGCTTCGCGTAGCAGCCGTACTCGAAGTTGGCGATGCCCTCTTCGTTCCACCCGTGCTCATCGTCGCCCAGAAGCGCGCGAGAGGAGTCGGCCGAGAGCGTGGTCTTCCCGGTGCCCGACAGGCCCAGCAGGAGCGCGCTCCTCCCGTCCGTCCCCTCGTTGGCGCTGCAGTGCAAGGGAAGTATCCCCTCCCCCGGCAGCATGTAGTTCATCACGGTGAAGATGAGCTTCTTCATGCTCCCGCCGTATGCCGAGCCGTAGACGACGCCGATGCGGCGGTCGAAGTCCATCGCGACGCACATGGTCGACGTGTGTCCGAGCTTCGGGTCCTCGCGCAGCTTCCCCTTGTAGCGCTCGGGGTCGAGCTTGTGATACGGAAGCGAGATGAGCGTGAAGTGGCGATCACTGAAGCAGCTCACCGAGACGGTCGCGTCGGACCACGGCCTGAACATGTTGTCGATGAAGAGCGCGGACAGCGCCTGGTCGCCTACCGTGTGCACCGGCAGCGCGTAGGCGGGATCGGCGCCCACAAGCCGGTCGGTCACGTAGACGCGGTCGGTCGCCTCCAGCGTCCTCAGGCAGTCCTCGAGGATCATCTCGAACGTCTCCGGAGCCAGCGGGATGTTGTTGGGGCTGTTCCAATCGATCGTGTCTTCACTCTCGGGATTGCGGACGAGATAGGTGTCCTTCGGACTCCGGCCCGTCGACTCCGTGGGCGTCCACGTCGCGAGCGCGCCGCAGGCGGCCGGGATCGCCTCACCATGGGTGACGGCGTCTCGGATCATCTGCGCCCTGGAGACGTTGTCGAACACGTCCCGGTCGGCAAGCACTGCCGACAGCTTGTCCTGGAAGCTCATTGGTACCTCTCCGGTAGCTCGGTGGTGTATGGCTGGTGGCCGCGCGCCCGCCCGCGACCGCTGCTCGGACTCAGAAGCGTCCATGGTATACGAACACCGGTTGCGCCGAAAGCTCTAAGCGGTGCCCGAATGACCGAGCATATTGCCTTGACTGAGTCTCGCTCGTCCAACACAATTATGCGAATCCTAACAACATAGTCAGGTTTGCACTGCCGACGCGAAGCTGCATTCTCGCCAGCAACCGATTCCCCGGGTAAGGAGGTGCGCAGGATGAAGGCTCGCATGAACGCTCTCAGAAGGCCGAAGAGCGCGCCCGTCGTGCTCGTCTGCCTTACCGCCGTCCTGCTGGCGCTGAGTTCACCCGCCCTGGCCGTCAAGCGCGGCACGGAGTCGGTCAACTGCGGAGGCGCGGCTTCTCAGTCGGCCTCGTACAAGGCGCACGACACGATCGCCCAGTGCCCCATCGGGCCCGTGGGTGAAGGCGGCGGCATGAGGATCTACGACGGCTTCTGGCTGACGCTCCCCAACATCAACGTGCCCGTCGAGGGCGCCGTGTTCGCCGTGCTTTCCGACGCAGGCACGCCTCTCGTCAGGTGGACCGTCGGCTCGCTCGCCGGCATGACCGGTTTCAACGTCTACCGCGCCCTCGCGGAGGAGGGTCCGTTCGATCTCATCACCGAGACGCCGCTCGACCCGGAGTCGCCGGGCAGCTTTGAGGACACGACGACCTGGCCGCAGACCACGTTCTGGTACGAGGTCCGCGCCGTGTTCCCGGACGGTACCGAGGACGTCGTCGCGGGCTCCCCCGCCCGCGTGTCCACCGAGGGCTGGCTGGCGCTCAGGCTCTTCCCGCTCCGACCCAACCCGATGTCGAGCTCGGCGTCCGTCAGCTTCGATATTCCGGACCACTCCGGTCCGGTGCGTCTCGTCATCTACAACGTCCGCGGGCAGCGCGTGCGTACGGTGGTCAACGGTCCGGTCGACCGCGGGCGGCACGAAAGGACCTGGGACGGCACCGATGATCGCGGTCAGGCTCTGGCCTCCGGCGTCTACTTCGCGAGGCTCCTGGTCGATGGCAGAGCGGATGACCAGAAGGTGATGGTGCTGCGCTAGTCGACGCATTCTGGTTCCAGGTAGAGGCGACCGGCCCGACACCCTAGCCGGAGCGCGGACACACACGGAGGTGTTCCATCGATCGCATCGTCCTATCCTTCTGCGCGCTGAGCCTGCTGCTCCTCCTTGGGCAGGCCGTCCGGACGAAGGTCCGCTGGACTCAGAGGCTGCTCCTCCCCGCTTCCGTCATAGGCGGGCTCCTGGGGCTGGTCGTCATTCAGCTGCTGCAGCGGTGCGCGCCGGGAACGGACTCCTTCGTGTCGGACGCCACCTCCGGCTGGAGCCAGCTGCCGAGCTTCCTCATCAACATCGTCTTCGCGACGCTGTTTCTCGGCATGGCCATCCCGCCGCTCAAGAAGATCTGGCGCATCGCCGGACCTCAGCTCGCGTTCGGACAGGTAGTGGCGTGGGGCCAGTACGCCGTGGGTATCGGTCTGACGCTCTTCGTGCTGTCGCGCATCTACGACATCCCCGCGATGTTCGGCGCTGTCATCCCCGTCGGGTTCGAGGGCGGACACGGCACGGCAGCGGGACTCGCACCCGTCTTCGCCGACAAGGGCTGGCCGGAGGGCGCGGACCTCGCGCTCGGCTCAGCGACGGTCGGTGTTGTCGCGGGCGTGGTCGTCGGCATGGCCCTCGTCAACTGGGCGGCCAGGAAACGGTACTGCAAGGGCGCGGCCGAGCAGCGCGACTCACACGCCATGTCAGGGAGCGGCATCGTCCCAATTGACGAACGCACCGAGGCCGGGAAGCTAACGTTCCGCTCGGAGTCGGTCGAGACGCTCGCAATGCACCTCGCCATCGTGGCCGTCGCCATGCTGATCGGCTACGTCCTCAAGAAGGGACTCACCGGGCTTGAGAGCCTCTGGCTCACAGACCCGAAGAACGCCATTCTCGGCAGCTTCCCCCTCTTCCCCCTCGCGATGGTGGGTGGCGTCATCCTCCAGAAGCTCATGGACAGGTTCGACCGGCGCAAGGTCGTCGACAGACGCTTGATGAGGCGACTTCAGGGCCTGTCGCTCGACTACCTCATCGTCGCCGCGCTGGCGACGCTCAAGATAGAGGCCATCATCACGAACATCGTTCCGTTCGCGGTGCTGATGGTCGCCGGCATAGCGTGGAACGTCTGGTGCGTGATGTTCCTCGCAAGGCGGATGCTGCCCGACTACTGGTTCGAGCGGGCAATCGCAGAGTTCGGGCAGTCGACGGGCGTGACGGCAACCGGCATCCTTCTCCTCCGCGTGGCGGACCCGAAGTTCGAGACCAAGGCGCCCGATGCCTTCGGCTACAAGCAGCTCCTGCACGAACCGTTCATGGGCGGTGGCCTGTGGACGAGCACGGCCGTGCCTCTTCTGTACATCTTCCGCGCGAACCCGTGGCCCATCTGGTTCATCACGCTGGGCGCCATCGGCGTCTGGCTGTTCGTCAGATTCGTGGTGTTCAGGAAGGCGTGGGCGCCGGAGCAGTAGACGTACGGCCGGCGACCGGCAACAGGAGGAAGCATGTCAAAGAGACGCGCAGTGGTCGTGCTGGCCATCGTCGCACTGACGCTGCTGGCCGGAACGGCACTCGGTCAGGTGCCGACGAAGATGAACTACCAGGTGATGCTGACCGACGACTTCGACGAGCCTCTCGCGAACCAGACGGTGACGCTGTTCTTCACGCTCCACACCGAGCCGACCGGAGGAACGCTGCTCTGGTCGGAGTCCCACAGCGACACGACCAACTCCATCGGCGTGGTCTCCGTGACTCTTGGAGAGACATCGCCGCTCGTACCCTATCATGTCCAGACTCCGACATGGATGCAGGTCGCGGTCAATGGACAGACGCTGTCTCCCCGGCGCGAACTGGTCTCCTCCCCCTACGCGCTCCACGCTAGTGATTCGGACGAGCTGGGGGCGCTACCTGCCGACTACTACGCGCTCAAGGAAGACCTCTTCGTGCCCGGAGCCATCAACACGCCCTCGAACCCTGTCGACTGGACAGTGCTCAAGAACGTGCCCGCAGGCTTCGCGGACGGCTCAGACGATGTGGGCGGCGCGGGCGACGGTCACTCGCTCGACGCGGATGACGGCAGCCCGGTGGACGCGGTCTACGTGGATGCGGACGGCAACGTGGCCATCGGCCCGACGATCCCTGCCATCGAGCTGCTCGCAGGCCCGGCCAATGGGGGGTCGGTCGAGTTCTACGAGGAGACCGGAAGTCGATACGCCTTCGTGGAACCTGATTTCGACGGTGTTGGTGGATACCTCTGGATCGGCGACGGCACGCCCGCGGGCGGCTTCACCGTTGACGGCAACTATGACGGCGGCAACGACGCGCGGGTAACGATCTCTGGCTCTTCGTCGGTTAGCGTCTTCAATACGTATGGCACGGGCAACCAGGCAGTCGTGCTTCCCGCAAGCGCCGTCTCGGCATCTGAGATCCTCGACGAACCCGGAGCGGCGATGAACGCCACGACTGCCACATACGATCTGACCGGTCCCATCCAGTCGATTCTGTCCAGAACTGTCATCGTTCCGGCGCCCGGGTACGTGCTTGCCATCGCCACCCTCTCACCGCGGGCCGTGCACACGAACGGCATCGGGAGTTCGGCGGTCTTCGGCGTATCGGACAACAGCACGGCATTCCCCTTCGGAGGCTTGATGCGCGTTCAGATTCCGAGCACCGCGGGTGGCGGCATCTGGTTCACCAGCCTGACGGTGCAGGGGCTCTTCGAGGTGGACACGGCGGGGGGAGCCTATACGTTCCACCTTCTGGGCGACGAGGAAAACGGCTCATGGACCGTCTTCGACCGGAACATGACGCTGGTGTATCTGCCCACGAGCTATGGCCTATCAGCGGGGGCGGCCGCGGCTCCCCGGACGAACCAGGAGAACATGACCGCCGGACCCGGCCACGCGCTCACCGAAGCCAACTTCTCAGCCGAGCGCGCTGAGGCCGAGGCCTTCAACAACGCGCGCATCGAGCGCGAGCTGGCTGCGATGGAGGCGGAGATCGCGGGATTCAGGGCATCGATGCAGAACGGGAACAAGCAGTAGTCGGCGGGCAGGTCAAGACGCACGCCCACGCAAGCCCGCGAACAAGAGGAGGCCGGGGGTCACCCCCCGGCCTCCTGCGTTAGGAGCCGAACTCGCACGAGCTCGGTCCCCCCTCATAGCTCAGATCCGTTCAGGCGATCTTCTCCACCATCTTCGTGCGCGCCGCGATCAGGTAGAGAACGAGGATCGCGTCGACGACCATGTGGACCCACCAGAAAATGTGCAGCTCGCCCATCTGGATGAAGGTCCAGAGCTGGGCCAGTATGCCCAGGAAGAAACGCAGGATCGCCATGTTGATGATCAGCAGGTTTCTCTCGGGAACCTTCGCGGCGATCAGGAACAAGATCCCGAACGTCAGCATCACTGCTCCGAACGCGTGGACGTACGGGACGAACCCGGGCAGGAACTCCAGCCCGAAGACGCCTGCCATTTCCGGCGTGCCGATGAGCGCCGGAATGCCACGAAACACTATCTCAACGACGGCGGCCGTGATAAGTGCAGCTCGTGCCATGCTACTCCCCCCTTCGCTCTC
>JBDRFG010000167.1:0-5661 GCA_043819135.1 Candidatus Eiseniibacteriota bacterium
GCGGGGCGCGGGGCGCGGGCGCCTCCGTCGGAGCCCTTGCGGGCTGGGGATTCCGCCGCCCCCCACCCGTCCACCCCGGGAAACACGGCGATTTTCCTGTGGATAAACAAAGCCCTTGACGCCCCGCCGGCGCCCGTGGTAACCGACGAATTCCGCCCGGCCGATGCGCCACCGCGCCTCGGGGGGCGACGAAACGATGGATACCGGCATCCCACTCAGCACCCCGCGCGGCTCGGCCCCCCGAGTCGGCCCTCGCTGTCACACGGACGTTGCTGGTAGCGCCCGTGTTGGCGCGGTGGGCGAGGGCCGTCTCGGGCGGCCGAGCCACGCACAACCTGGAGGATCCCCATGGGCCAAGAACAGGACCCCATTGACCTCAACGATGCACCGGACGAGCAGGAACTCGCCCTGGCCTCGGCGCTGTCGCTCGATGCCATCGCGCAGCGCGAGCCAAAGCGCGCCCTCGAGATCGTCCAGAATCGCATCATGGCGCTGCAGCAGATCCGCCGCGCCTCGATCGCCTCGACCAGCGGCAACGACTGGACCCTGAACAGCAACCCGGAAGGGCAAGTCGCCGCCACCCTCCGACGGAGCGGCGCCGAGAAGATCCGCAAGTTCTGGGGCATCAGCGTCTACCCCTGTGGAGACGTCTCGATCCGCAAGGAGGAGAAGGTCACCGTCGCTGAGATCTACGGCGACGCCCACTGCGGGCTGACCAACGAACGCTCGACTGGGCTCCGTGGCTACCGGACATCGACCGAGCCATTCATCGGACGCGACGGAACCCGCGGCACCCCGAACGTCGGGGACGAGGACCTGAAGCAGGCCGCGCGCACCTCCCTCGAGACGAAGGCCGTCCGCATCCTGGCTGGCATGTCCGCGGTCTCCGTCGAAGACCTCGCCGACGCCTGGGGCTGCGACGAGGAGGCGGTCACCGCGCGCTGCTACCGCGGCCACGGCTTCGGCTCGTCGAAGGACCGCCGCGAATGCGGCAGCCAGCGCGGCGGTCCGCGCAGCGGCGACGACCCATGCAACTGGGCGGCTGACGGGAAGCGCATGTTCGCCGTCTGCTGCACGCGGGCAGAGCTCGTCGGCGTCAGCAAAGACGACATCCTCCTCTACGCCACGCGAGCGATCGGCGTCGAACCCGGCCGCACGTTCAAGGCGACGGTTCCGATGATGAAGTTCTCCCAGGTCGCCGCATTCATCAGGGCCGCCGAGGAGTACTCCCCAAGGCCCGACGCCGACCCGAACGACGGCGCAGATTCTGGCGAGAGCTACTAGGGTGACCGCGTTCGAAGCAGCACAGGATGTCGCCGCGAAGTTCATGGCGCGGGACCTCGAGGCGATCCAAAGGGAGAAGTGGTCGTCGCGCTCGATGAGCAACCGCGCGTCGGGCCTCGACGATCCCTGCGAACGCAGGCTCTACTACCATCGGACGGACGGCGACAAGGCCGCGCCCGTGAGTGACGACCTGCAGTCGATCTTCCTTGAGGGTCGCCTCCACGAGCGCGACGTCGTGAAGAGGCTCGACAACGCCGACCTCCGGCTCCTCCGCGAGCAGTCCACGGAGCACTGGGACGCATTCAGGATTAGCGGGCACATCGAGGGTGAGATCGAGCACAAGGGCTTCGTCATCCTCGGCGAGATCAAGTCGATCCACGGGGCGCTGTACGACCGCGTTGACTCGGTCAGCGACTTGCGCGACGCCTCCGGATTCCTCCGGAAGTGGTACGGGCAGGTTCAAATCTACATGCTCCTCCGGTCGCGCGAGGCCGGAGTGATCTTCATCAAGTCGAAGCAAACCGGCCGCGTCAAGGCACTCCCAGTCGCCCTCGACCTCGAGTACGCCGAGGGCCTGCTCAAGAAGGCCGAGCGGATCAACGCTGCCTTCGACAAGGGCGAGCCGCCGGCGTTCTCCGAGACCCTCGACGAGTGCCGGCGCTGCGGCTACTGGGGCCGCGTCTGCAACCCGCCGACGGAGAGCGGGGAGGGGGCGACGGTCATCCTCGATCCACACCTGATCGAAGCTGCTCGCGTCTGGATGGAGACGCGACACGAGGCATCCCGCTTCCGCGACGCCGACAACACGCTCAAGAAGGCGCTCGTCGGAAAGACCCTCGCCGTCGTCGGAGACGTGGTCGCCGTGAGCACCACGACGGAACGCAAGGGCTACACCGTCGAGCCCGGGGAGACGACGTCCGTCTCCATCAAGCCCGCCATCGGCCGCGACGACGTCGAGCCCTCCGACAGGGCGCCGGCGGCAGCCGAGCGCCCGAAGTGGGAGGAGCGCGTCCTTCGCGTCCTGCGCGCTGCCGGGAAGGAGGCGGGCCGCGGAGAGAAGCGAATCGAGTTCCGCGTCTTCGAGTTCTCCGGGCAGAGGCCGATGATCGGACGTCGCATCGGGGGCACCCCGGCAGCGCCGGACCTCGTCGATGTCCTGCCCATGGAGGAGACCTGATGGGACCGAGGAAGTACAGGCCGTTCGCGTGGCTCGCGCTCATGCCCGACGAGCACTTTCAAGCGCTGGTCTCCACCGTTGGGTTCGTTCCTTGCGACGTCGTTGTCCCTCACGCGATCGAATCCTTCCGTGCAGCCGTCGAGGAGGAGATCGATCGCCGGAGAGACGCTCTGGATGTCATCGAAGTTGAGGAGAACCACTGATGGCTGGCCGGATTCGCACCATCAAGCCGGAGCTGCTCGAGGACGACAAGACCGCCGAACTCGACTCGGATTCGTTTCGGTTGTTCATCGCGCTGATTCTCCTGGCCGACGACTACGGCAACTTCCGGGCGAACTTCAAGCTTCTCGATGCCGCTGTCTTCTGGGCGTACGACCCGAAGGACCACATCAGCACGATCCTTTGGAGGTTGGTCGAGCCTGGTCTTGTGAAGCTCTATACAGTCCACGACCAGCTCTATGGGACCCTCGCCGGGTGGAAGAAGCACCAGAAGATCGACCGGCCGGGGAAGCCCCGGATGCCGGGGCCGGACCACGCAGACGCCAATGATTCCGTGGGCCTCGCGGAATTCGCGCGCCATTCGGGAATTGACCGCGAACCGGACGCGATCGGATCGTGTGGGACTCTCGAACTGTTCGCGCCTGACCCCCGACCACGACCGCCGACCACCGACCAAGATCCCGACCTCGATCTACGACCACCCCTTGGGGAAGGGGAAGGGGATGGGGAAGGGGATGGGGAAGGGGATAGCATGGGGAAAGGTCGACCGTTTCTATTGCTGAAGCCCAACGACCACGCCGACGAGTGCCACCGCTGCCGTGGCCGCGTGGGGCCTGGAGCAGGATTCCTCGATGGCAGAGCTTACGGAAAGGCCCTCGTGCGCCACAGGGTCTGTCCTGGCCAGGGGATGGCCGTGGAGCGTTGCTACGACTGCGACGTACCCCTGACTGGCGGGTACGTCGAACTGGGCAGAGGGAAGCGCGGAACGGTCATGGAGAAGGTCTGCATGAAGTGCTTCACGAAGGTTCCAGACGATGCGGTGCCAGGGCCGGCCCGCCCGGTGGAGACCCCGTGAACCTCCCGAACGACAGGGACGCGGAGAAGGCGCTGCTCGGCGCCGTACTCGTCCGGCCGTCGGTCTTCCAGACCATCGATGTTGATCCGGAGGACTTCTACGTTCCGGCCCATGCGACGATCTGGGCGGCAATGGTGGGGCTCTTCGACAAGGGCGAGCCGCCTGATGCCTTCACCGTCAACGCGGAAATGGTCCGAAGCGGGTCGGAATCAAGGTCGGGCGGCCTCGACTACCTGGCGCAGCTTCAGGCCGATGTGCCGACGGCCGAAAACGCATCCTTCTACGCCCGAAAGGTCCGCGCCGCGGCGAGACTCCGGTCTGTGATCGTGACCTGTTCCGAAGTGTCGAAGAAGGCGTACTCCTACAGGGGGGATACTGAGGAGTTTCTCGCCGAGGTTGAGGCAGCCGTCTACGCCGTGACGACGCCAGGGATTCGGCGCGGCCGGTCTCTCCGTGAGGTCGTCCGCGAGGTCTACGACGACATCGTCAACCGAAATCAGTCTGGAGGCTTCTCCGGAATCCAGTGCGGAATGCCCGACTTGGATCGGCGGACGATGGGATGGCAGCGCGGGAACCTAATCCTCTTGGCGTCTAGGCCGAGCGTCGGAAAGACGACTCTCGGAGTTCAGTGGTCGATCGTCGCGGCTCGGTCTGGTTCCCCTGTGATCGTGTTTTCCCTCGAGCAGTCGGACACGGAAGTCGGCGAACGGTCTCTCGCCAGCGAAGGGCGTCTCGATGCCAGTTCTCTCAAGGTCGGACGTCTGAACCTCACCGGGTGGGAGACCCTGCTGCAGACGATGTCAACCCTTGGCGAACTTCCCGTCGAGATCGACGACTCCCCGGGCCTCTCCCTTCGTCAGGTCCGGTCCAGGGCTCGAAGGTTTGCGTCGAGGTTTGGAGACCAGCGCGGCCTGGTCGTGATCGACTACCTGCAACTGGTCAAGCCGGACGGGAAACACGGGAACCGGGAGCAGGAGGTTGCCTCGGTGTCCCGTGGGCTCAAGGCGCTTGCGAAGGAGCTTCGCTGGACCGTCATCGCCCTGGCCCAGCTCAAGCGCAAGCCGAACGAGGACGAAGAACCGCTGTTGTCGGACCTCAGAGAAAGCGGGTCGCTCGAGCAGGACAGCGACCTCGTGATCTTCCTCCACCGCAACAGAGCCCGGAACATCACCGACGCGATCCTCGCCAAAAACCGGAACGGACCCGTCGGGAGAGCCCCTCTCGTCTTCGTGCCACAGAACGTCCGCTTCGAGAGCGCCGCTGAGGATCGATGGGACGAGGAGACCTCGTGATGAGTTGCTCGACACCGGAATGCCGACGTCCTGTGGAAATCGTCTACCTCACTAAGCCACTTTGCTGGCGGTGCTGGCAGCGAAAGTGCGACGTCGACGACCGGGCAGAGCAACGGAAGTACATTGAGAAGCTCAAGGTTCAAATCGCGGCACTCAGGGAGGACCTCAAGTCAGGAACAACATGCTGATACTTACCCGAAAGATCGACGAGAAGATTCTGATTGGCGATGACATCGTCGTCGAGGTCAAGGGTATCTGGGGGTCAAGGGTCCGCATCGGGATCGTCGCACCCGGACGCGAAGTGAGGCGGGCAGAACTCAAAGAGGCCAGAAGGGCCGGGAGGAATCATGAAGACGAAGGGAACGACGAAGGATAGCCGCGAGCGTCTTCCGTCCGAGCGCGCCGCGATCGTCTGGCACATCGAGGTCCAGACCACCGACGGACCGCTCGACTGCTACGTGACGGTGGGGCTGTACCCGGACGGTCGACCCGGGGAACTCTTCCTGAACATCCGTGGTGCTGGGGCCGAGCGGTACTCGGGGCTGTCGGACGCTTTCGCGATTGGGGTGTCGATCGGGCTTCAGCACGGGATGCCTCTGTCCGAAGTGACGGAGAAGCTCTGCGGCACGCGGGCGCAGCCCATCGGCCGCATTGGGGAGCGGCTGAGCGTGTCGCTGCTGCACGCGATTGCGGCGCGGCTCGAGGCGAAGTTCTACCCGGAGAAAGCTGCAGCGAGGGGCGATGTCCTGTGAAGGCTCGACGTCCCAAGGTCGCTCGGTGCGTCAGTTGCGGGGAGCCGTTTGGCGTCAGCCCGAGGGGTCGCGTTCCGACGA
>JBDRFG010000168.1:0-2216 GCA_043819135.1 Candidatus Eiseniibacteriota bacterium
GAGTTCGGTGCAGGAGAGTATCCTCCTGAACTCGCGGCTGGGCATGAACGTCCGCATGGCCTACCCCCCGGGGTTCGAGGTTGACCCCGAGGTCGTCGAGACGACGAAGGCCAACTGCGCCGCGGCGGGGACCTCGTTCGAGGTCACCCACGACCAGGAAGAGGCGTACGAGGGCGCAGACGTGGTCTACTCGCGGCAGTGGATGCACCCCGGCAGGTACGAGCACGGGCGCGAGTTCGACGTCGAGGAGTCGGCGAAGTACCGCGACTGGCGCGCGACGTCGGAGAGGATGGCGCGGACGAACAACGCGCTCTACATTCACCCGATGCCCATCGACCGCGAGAACGAGGCGGACGACGCCGTTTGCGATTCCGGGCAGTCGATAATCTACGACGTCGCCGAGAACAGGCTCCACGTGCAGAAGGCGATAATGGCCCTGACGATGGCCGACTAGGCCCGCGGGGAAGCGCTCGCGGCGTCCGGCGGGGCACGGCTCCGGCGCACGACACGGGCCGCCATTGGAGGCGAAATAGATGGGCAGACTAGCGGTTGTCGCCGTGGGCGGCAACTCGATCACCAAGGTGGGACAGAGGGGGACGATCCCCGAGCAATTCGCCAACGCGCGCGAGACCAGCAGACACATCGCCGGCATGGTGTCGCGGGGGTACGACGTCGTCGTAACGCACGGCAACGGCCCTCAGGTCGGCAACATCCTCCTGCGTGCCGAGATGGCGTGTTCCGTCCTGCCGATGCTGCCGCTCGACACGTGCGGCGCCGATTCGCAGGGCGCGATCGGGTACATGATCCAGCAGGTCCTCACGAACGAACTCCGGGCGCTCGGCGAGGACAGGTGCGTTGCGACCGTTGTGACGCAGACCATCGTCGATGCGGACGACCCGGCGTTCTCGAACCCCTCCAAGCCCATCGGTCCGTTCTACACGAGCGACGAGGCGCACAGGAAGGAGACGGAGGAAGGCTGGAACATCATCGAGGATGCCAACAGGGGATGGCGGCGCGTCGTTCCGTCCCCGATGCCGAAGAGCATCGTCGAGGCCGAGGCCATCAGGTCGCTCCTTGAATCCGGGTGCGTCGTGATCGGTGTGGGAGGCGGGGGCATTCCGGTCATCGAGAAGGACGGCGAACTCAAGGGAGTCGAGGCCGTCATCGACAAGGACCACGCCAGCAGGCTCCTGGCCAACTTCATTGGTGCGGAGCTCTTCGTGATGTCTACCAACGTCGAACAGGTCGCGCTCTTCTACGGAACTCCCGAGGAGAAGCGTCTGCCAAGCCTGACGGTCGAGTCGGCGAAGAAGTATCACACCGAGGGGCACTTCCCGGCGGGGAGCATGGGGCCGAAGATCCTGGCCAGCGTGGCCTTCCTGGAGGCGGGCGGCGAGGAGGTCATCATCACCAATCCGGAATCGATCGGACTGGCCCTGGACAACAAGACCGGCACGCGAATCACCAGGTAGCACGGCGGCCCGCCGCGCGCCCCGAGGGAGGGACGAACTCCACACATGAAAGAACTCGCGAAGATAATCAGAGTGGCGCGCGGACATATGCAACCGGACCTTGTGCTTCGGAACGCGCGCATCGTCAACGTCTTCTCCGCTGAGGTGTACCTTTCCGACATCGCAATACTCGGCGAGCGGATCGTAGGTATCGGGGAGGGGTACAAGGGGAAGAAAGAGATCGATCTCGAACGCCGCTTCGTTCTCCCGGGTCTCATCGACGGCCACATGCACATAGAGAGCTCGATGGTGAAGGTCCAGGAGTTCGCGCGGTCGGTCGTTCCGCGCGGCACGACCTCGGTCGTCTGCGACCCGCACGAGATCGCGAACGTCCACGGTCTCGAGGGCATCCACTACATCCTGAACTCCAGCAAGTACAGCCCGGTCAACATCTTCGTAATGCTATCGTCCTGTGTGCCGGCGACCAACTTTGAGACGAGCGGGGCGAATCTGCGCGGCTTCGACCTGTACCCGCTCCTCCGTGAGAAGTGGGTGCTTGGCTTAGGCGAGATGATGAACTACCCGGGAGTGCTGCTCGAGGACGAGGGGCTCCTGGACAAGATCTCCATGACGGAGGACAAGCGCATCGACGGGCACGCTCCCGGTCTCACGGGCAAGGACCTGAACGCATACGTCGCGGCCGGCGTGACGTCCGACCACGAGAGCACGTCCGTCAACGAGGTGCTCGAGAAGCTGCGACTCGGC
>JBDRFG010000169.1:0-11287 GCA_043819135.1 Candidatus Eiseniibacteriota bacterium
GCATGCTCTCGTCGCTTCGCGCTGTGAGGTCTATCTCTCGCATGCCCGCTCCGCGGTTCGGAGTGCGTGTGATGCCTGCGGCGGCTACCGGATCTCGCTGCGCGTCAGCGCCCGATGACCGATGTCCTTCCTGTAGAACGCCCCGGCGAACTTGATGACGCGGACGCCCTCGTATGCTCTGGTCAATGCGGCAGGGAGGTCCTTGTCCAGTCCTGTAACACCGAGGACGCGGCCCCCCGACGTGACGACGTCGCCGTCGGCCACCGCCGTCCCGGCGTGGAAGACGTTGACACCATCGATCGCGGCGGCGGAAGCGAGGCCGCCGATGACCTTCCCCTTCTCGTAGGAGCCCGGGTAGCCGCCGGACGCCATTACGACGCACGCGGCCGAGGCGCTGCCGCTCCTCATGGACGCGGGGTCCAGTTCGCCTCTCGCCGTCGCCGCCATCACCTCGACGATGTCCGCGTCGAGCAGTGGCAACGTCACCTGCGCCTCGGGGTCCCCGAAGCGGCAGTTGAACTCGATGACCTTCGGCCCGTCGTCGGTGATCATGAGACCGGCGTAGAGCACCCCGCGGTAGACCGTCCCGTCCGCCTCCCGCATCGCGTCAACCGTGGCGTCGATGATGTCGCGCTTGATGGCGCCGAGCATTGCGGGAGTCACGACGGGAGCCGGCGCGTAGGCGCCCATGCCTCCGGTGTTGGGACCCTCATCGCCGTCGAACGCACGCTTGTGGTCCTGCGACGGGACCATAAGAGCGCTCTTCCGCCCGTCGACGAACGCGAGTATCGAGGCCTCCTCGCCCCGCAGGCACTCTTCGACCACGACCCGCTCTCCCGACGAGCCGAATCGGCCGCGCACCAGCATGTCGTCTATGGCGGACTCGGCCTCTCCGGCGCTCTGCGCGATGACGACTCCCTTGCCGGCGGCCAGGCCGTCGGCCTTGATGACGACGGGGTAGCCGAGCTCGTCGGCGCGGGACACCGCCTCTCCCCTGGCCTGCGCCAGGTAGGCCCGGGCCGTGGGAATACCGCCCTTGAGCATGAGCTCCTTGGCGAACCACTTGCTGCCCTCTATGCGCGCCGCGGACCGCGACGGCCCGAAGACCGCGAGTCCGGCATCGGTCAGCCGGTCGGCGAGGCCCATCGTCAGCGGGAGTTCCGGCCCTATTACCGTCAGATCGACGTGTTCTTCCACCGCGAGCCGCAGGAGCCCGTCGATGTCATCGGCCGCGACTGCGACGTTGCGGGCCAGCTCGGCGGTGCCGGCATTCCCGGGCGCCGCCAGTATCTCTCCGGCCAGCGGGCTCTGCGCGATCTTCCACGCGAGCGCGTGCTCGCGACCACCGCTTCCAATCACGAGGATCTTCATCATCCCGGTCGTCTCCATTCAACAGGAGGGCCGCCCCACGGCGGGAGCGGCCCCCTCGAACGCGGGACAGCGCCGCGTCATGCGCGCGCGGCGCTTCGCCTGCTTGTCTATCTATAGAGAGCCTTCACCGACCCCCATGTCCTGTCTTCGACGGGAGTCGTGTACCCGCCGATCGTCACGACGTAGGAACGTCCGCAGTCCACCGGCACCCAGCTCCAGGAGCCGACCCACAACCAGTAGGTGCCCGGGTCGAGGGCGTAGGTCTCGCAGGCGACGTCGCACGGTGGACCCGTCAGGCTGTAGAGGAGCGGGTAGTCGAAGCAGTCGTCCAGTTCCTGGAGTATCAGGAGCTGGTAATCGAAACCCGCCATTATACAGAAGTCGATCTCCCTCGGCTCGTCGAGCACGAGTTCGAACCAGTCCGTGTCCCTGTAGCACATCCCCGTGTACGGGTAGACACCGGTTTCGCCGCACAAGACGATGTACTCCGCCGGATCAAGGTCGCTGAAGACCGAAGGATACGAGTTGCATCCGCCGTTGTAGCCGTCGTAGTACTCGGGACCGCAGGACGGCTCTTCCTCAAGCACCGAACCCATCGGACAGGGCGCGGCGCAGTCCGGCGCGGCGTGGAATCCGTCGAGCGTCATGATGTACTCGACCCCGCAGGGTATGCCCGAGAACACCGTGGGAACGACGACGAACCAGTAGGTCCCCGGGGAAAGCGTGTGCTGCATGATTCCTTCCTCACACTCCGGCACCTCAAGCATCTCCAGAATCGTGTAGGCGCCACAGCCGCCCGTGCCGTCGATGAGAAACATTAGCAGAGGGAACTCGCCGATGGTCGTCCACGTGATGATCGTCTGCTGAGTTATCTCCATCTCGTACCAGTCGGTGTCCCTGTAGTCGCCTCCACCGTACAGGTAGGTCCCGCTGGTGGCGCAGACGGAGATCAGACCGTAGGAAGGAAGGAGGGTCTCGAACACGTAGGGGGTCGAGTTACAGCCGCCGTTGTACGAGTCGACGAACTCGTCCACGCACACGGGCTCGCCCTCGAAGTACGAACACGGCGAGCACTGAAGGTCGCACGCGCGGCCGGAGAACTCGTAGAACGGGTCGCTCTCGTGCCCCGGGGGAGCCGTCGTGCCAAGGCCGGCCTGCCTGAGTTCGAGCCTGGCGGCCTCGTCGCAGGAGCCCGGGTACTCGTGCCTGGGGAGTGTAACGCGCGCGGTGGGGTTGGCCGGACCGAGAGGAATGCTGCCTTCCTCTGCCAGCACCGGCTCGACCGCCAACACCGAGATGGCCACAACAAGAACCACGGCAATCACAGCCCGTCTCATCTGCTCCTCCGTTTCGTCTCAGGCCCGATGGCCGGGCCGGCTGTCCGGACTCCGCTGTTCGTCAGCCAGCCTGGATGCAACCGTTCGTGCGCATGCCAGGACGGCCCAATGAGCACAACTATCACAGCAACGGACCACGGGCAAGCCCAAAATGGGGCCGGCTCACTCACGCGCCCGTACGTGCGGAGAGGCCGCCCGCTCGGGCGGCCTCCCATTCCTGCAGCGAGTATCTGCGAAATACGTGTCTGCCAGGCGTCAGCCGCAGCCCGCCGCGGCACGATCCTCAACCGCTCCAGCCAGATCGGGCTCCGCCCGCCCGCGCGCGTCCACCCACCTCACCTGCCCGCCGGTCCCCGGTCGGTCTCCACACCCGCTAGTTCCCAAGGCTCCCATCACCCGGACGCCGCTCGACCGCCGGCCATGACTCGTCAGTCGCAAGAATGATCTGCGGCTGCTCGATGGCCGAGTCGAAACTCTCGGGTCTGAGCGTATCGGAAGCGTTGGCCGCGTACTGCGCCATCTCGCGCGGGACGCCGCTCTCAACGAGCGACTTACTTCGCGGCGAAACGACGGGCCCTCTGTCATCGATCGGACGCTCTGCAAACGTCCCGGGATCTGATACCCCTGCGATGTTGAGGACCGGCTGCAGGCCGACCCCCAGTCCGATACCAAACAGGAGGACCGCGGCAACAATGGGGCCGAGTCTGGGGGCGAGATTCTCAAGACGCGGAACGAAGACGAAGCGCCGGCCGCTGTCGCGGAGCTTCGCTCTCAGACCAGCTTCGAAGCGGGTCCAGTAGAACGGCTCCGGCTCGACATAGCCGTCGTCCTCAAGGAAGGTCATGGTCCGCTCGAACGCGGCGAGTTCCGAGGCGCAGACGTCACAGGTCGCGAGGTGCTGACGCACCGCTTCCTGCTCGCCCGCCTCGAGTTCTTCTTCCATGAACTCCACGAGTCTCTTCTGTGCCTCGTCGCAACGCATGTCTATCTCAGATCTCCCAGAAGCTTCCGCAGTTTCCTGATCGCGTGGAAGTAGTTGGCCTTCGACGTTCCCTCGGAACAGCCCACGACTTCCGCGATCTCCTTGTGACTCAACTCTTCGTAGAACTTCAGGATGAAGACGGCCCGCTGCTTATCCGGGAGCGTCTTCACCGCCTGCCTCACTCTTTCAGCGATCTCCGATCCCATGGCGGCGCGAGCGGGGTCGGAGCGGGGGTTCCGGTCGGGCCGGATCATGTCCCCCAGCGGAATCATCTGCCTGAACTTGTCCCGCTTGAGCTTGTTGAGCGCAATGTTGACCGTGATCCTGTACATCCAGGTGTACAGGCTCGAGCGCCCTTCGAAGCGAGCAATGTGCCGGTGGACTTTGATGAAGGCTTCCTGCGCGGCGTCCTCAGCGCTCTCATCGTCGCGCAGTATGCGCCAGGCGACCCGATAGAGTCTCTCTCGATAGGTCCCGACGAGCTCTTCGAAGGCCTGTTCATCCCCTGCCTTCAGACGCTCGAGGAGCTGAACCGTGTCCTCCCGAGTCTGCCCGCTTCTCCCGCTCACTTTGTCTGACACGGTCGCCCATCACCTGGTTTAGTCGCGAAAATCGGCCGTACACGGCGCTTTTCGGGCTCCCGGAGCCCCCTCAGCGCCCGGCCAAGCTATGACACAGGCGCCCGGCTGTCAATGGTCCACTTCCGTGACGGGCGCCCGCTCTCATCGCTGGGACAAGAAGAGGCCGGATGGGGTTGCACCCTGTCCGGCCTCTTCTGCGATCAGGTCCTCGGCCGGCCCGCCATCGATCCGAGCCGCCTCAGACACCACAGCTAGTCTCTTCTGTAGAGGCTCTTGATCTGGCCCCAGCTCATCGGCTCGATGCTGATGCCGGGCACGGTCTCGCACCAGTTCCACAGATCCTCGAGCACCATAGGACCAGCGCGGAGAGCCATGCATCCGTCGACGTCGTCGAGCGTCAGGTTCCTGTTCGGAAGCACGTCGCACTCGTAAGTCCCGGTCGTGTCCGAATCGGCGCAGAAATACTTGTACTGGAGGAACTTGTACGTGCCGGTCGGGAACAGGACCTCGGCGCTGTAGATGCCGTCACTCGCCGTGACATCACCGCCCGTGCCGTCGTCGAGAAGCTCGACGCCAGTCGACCAGTCGAGCGGAAGCGCGGTGCCGCGAACGAACAGCCCGCTGGCGCAGGCCGGCGAGTCGTGAACCTGGAACAGCACTCCCACGTCGCACGCGATGTTGTCGACCGGAGCGACGTCATTCCACCAAACGTTGACCACCTGACTGGCGGCGTTCGGGTCGAGCGTCACGAAGTGACCGAAGTCGAAGTCACCCTCCCAGGTCAAGCAGTCGACCACGTACTTGTACTTGACCTGCGTCGACTCGGCGGAAGCGCCGCACGTGTAGTGCATGGTGAAGTACTCGGTCACCGCGTAGGTCGAGTCGCCGCCGGCGTCCAGGGTCTCGGCTCCGCCGCAAAGGTCCCACGTGAGCGGGTACGTGTCGCCCTGGACGTGCAGGCTCGTCGGTACGCCGTTGGCGTCGATGTAGAGACTCATGTTGATCTCGAAGTCGACCCTGTGGAGATAGAAGCACGCGGTGTTGGCAGTCGGGTCAACCGGGGTCGAGGCGAGGTCGGTGACGCCCGTCACCGTCACGGTGTAATCGTAGCCCTCTGTCAGTGCCGTCGTCAGATCGAGGTGCACGAGGCTGGCGTTCGACCCGTCGAGAGTGGCAGTCGCGACCGTGTAGGGGCCGCTCGGGCCGCCCGTGATGGCGTAGTTCGCCTCGGTCTCTGCCGAGACCTGCTCGACGTCCTTCGAGAACCGCACGGACAGAAGACCGGCCGCGGTCCCGTCGTAGTCGATAGGCGCGCTGATCACCGTGGGCGCGGCGGCCGTGATGATCTCGGTCGTGTTGGTCGCCATGTAGTACTTGAAGGTCACGGGGTTGACGCCGTCCGAACCGAACGGGATATTGGCCGGAGACGTGTTCTGCTGCCAGTTGTTGTTCAGAACGATCTTGCACTCGTAGCTGCCCGTCGGGATGACGGAGCTGAACTCCCACACGTCATCGAGATCGCCGTCCGACATGACGGTCGTGCTCGTGTCGGTCTGGTCCCAGTCGCTGCCGCCGAGGGTGCTCTGCAAGGTACCGCAAACGATGGGCGGGTTCAGGCTGTGGAAGACGTACTCGTCGCCCTGCTTCGTTCCCGGAACCGCGCCGAGGTTGACGAAGAACGTCACGTTCTCCGGCGTCGCCGGCGTGAACGCCTGATTGGGGTCCGGGGGGAAGGCCTCACCCCACGCGTCACCGTCGATGGCCTTGTACTCGTGCAGAGAATCGCCGGCCGCGATGGTCAGCACGTAGACGCCGTTGCCGTTCAGTGTGAGCTCGGACGCGGGGTCCGCGGGATCCCATCCCTGGAAGTTCCCCGCGATACTCGGCAGTGCCAGAGCAGCACCGGGAACGAGCAGCATGGCCAGAGCCATTGTCGCTGCAAAGAGCTTCATGTCTTGCCTCCCTCTCCCCTTCCCGAGGAGTACAACGTCCAGTCACCGGGGGCCGCCAAGGCCCCTTCGTCGCACATCCGGAGTCGCGCACCAGGCCCCGACGCCCCTGCGCCGGGGCCTGATGAGTGGCGTGTCATGCTCGATCGGTCAGGCCCCGGCTACCTGTATATCGACTTGATGGTGCCCCAGCTCGTGTCCTCGACGGGGCTCGAGCAGTCCGGGCACTCGGTCGCCAGGTACTCCCAGACGTCGGGCGCCAGGATCTGTGTGGGCGCCGAATCGTCAATGCTGAAGCTGTGGTTCCACGTGCTCTCCCACGTCTGGCAGTCGTCCTTCTTGTACTTGTACTCGACGAACGGGTCGCTGCCAGCCGGGAACATCACGTCGACACTCCAGAGCTTCGGCTGAACTAACGGGCAAGGCTGTGCCATCTGGATGCCGAAACCCCAGCTCGTCAGCGACGGGTGACTGCCCGTGACGCAGACGTCGAAGAAGCTGTCGATGCTGTCGGGCAGGCACACGGTGAACGTCACCGTGACGTCCTGCTGCGTCACGACCTGCGTCGAGACGGCCGTCTCGTTGTTGGACATGTCGTAGGAGAAGGTGATGGGGTTAATGCCGTCGGAGGCAAACGAGATGTTGTCCCCCGTGCTCTGGTCCCAGTTGTTGTTCAGGACGACCTTGCACTGGTAGTCACCCGCGGGGGCGACGACGCCCGTGAGCTCCCAGATGCCGTCGTTGTCGCCGTCGGACATTACGGTGTTGACAGGGTCACCCGCGTCCCAGTCGGCGCCGCCGAACTCGCTCTGCATATCGCCGGCCACGATAGGAGGATTCATGCCGTGGAAGACGAACTCGTCGCCTTCTTTGACGCCAACGTTGGCGCCGAGGTTGACGAACCACGTCACGTCGTCGTCGACCGCCAGCGTGAAGCTCTGGTCGACGCCGGGGAAGTCAAGACCCCATGCGTCGCCATCGACTGCCTTATACTCATAGAATCCGGCAAGAAGCGACTTCGTCAGCTCGTAGACACCGTTGCCGTTGACCGTGAGGTCGTAGGCCGGGTCGGCCGGTTCCCATCCCTGCATGCTGCCCACAATGCTCGGGCCGGCCAGAGCGTACGCCGGTATCACGAGCGCTATCACCACCGCCGCAATGAGTCTCATTCTCTTCTCCTCTCGGGCTCCCGCACTGCCTGAGGCCGCGGGAAACCAGGTTGCGAGACCCTGGCCACTCGGTGTCCGGGTGGCCTCCGTTGCTGTTACACCCAATCATCCTGCTGCAGCACCGCTCTGTTGCGCGAAGCCGCTGTTTCGCTCGCCCCGCGATCCATACCCGATTGCAAGTCCAGGGCCATCCGAAGCCGCCCTCCCAGCAGAAGAGCCGACGGGTGCGGTTCGCCAGCAGACACTATATCACAATTCAGTCCAGATGTCAATGCGGCAGGTGCCCGCCAGCCTGCTGAGCGGTCGTGGACCTCCCGCGCGCAACATCACGGCCGCAGGCTCCACCGCACACACTTTTCTGATGTAGGCAGGAGTGGGCGGTCGCGCGTCGGACGCTCAGCGGCAGGACACAAAGGCGCGGCCCCTGAGTCGAGGCCGCGCCCTGTTGTGTCGTTCTCTGCGCCGGGAGATCGTGTCTCTCCCGTGGATCGGACTACCTGTACAGCGCCTTCACCGTGCCCCAGCTGGCGTCCTCGACCGGCGAGCCACACTCGACACAGTCGGCTACGCCCCAGCACCAGGCGTCCTGTGCCAGGGTCTGCGACGCGCCGGAGTCATCGATCACGAACGCGTGGTTCGGGTCGCAGTCCCAAAGCGAGCAGTCATCCTTCTGGTACTTGTACTGGACGTAGGGATTCGAGCCGGCGTTGAACTGAATGGTGACCTCGTAGAGGTTCGGGCTCACGGCGGGACACGGCTGCCCCATGTAGACGCCGGGCTGGCTCCACGCGGTCAGTTCGGCGGCACTACCCGTCACGCAGACGTCGCCGGCCGAACCTTCCGGAATGCAGAGCTGGAACGTGACCAGAACGTCCTGCGCGGTCACCTCGGTGATCGGCAGTAAGAAGTTCGGGTCGTTGCCGTTCTGGTCCTGCGGATACAGCGTCTCGTTGTCCTCGGCGTCGACGACCTCGACGTAGAACTCGACCTCGGTGCAGCCGTGCGTGTTCGGGATCGTCGCGCTGAACTCATCGTTGCCCCCGTTTATGCCGAAGTAGGGCATCGGGAGCGACGTGAATGTGAGGTCGCCGGTGCAGCGGTAGTTCAACGTCGCCGAGAGGTCCGCGCAGGGACCGGCGGCGCCGGTACATCCGTCCTTCCAGACCTGTACGTACACGGCGATGTTGTCGTTCGACGTGTAGCCCGTGCCGTTGACTGGCCAGATGTTGCCGGCCCAGCCGATGTTGCCCATCGCCGTCGATGCCAACGCAACGAGGAGCACAGCTGCTACGATGCTCGCAAATCTGTTCATCTTACCCTCCCCTTTTCTGGGCGGCCCCGCGGGGCGCCCGCACGAAACCTCGCGGACGAGCGCCGACTGCTGCGAGCCGGTCCGCCGGTCCACGGTGAACTGCTTGATTCGTTGAGTATTATAGCACAAGAACCAAAATGTGTCAATTCGTCGTGACCCTCGCAGGACCCCGCTGCGGCAGGATGGGCGGTTCCCGGACGGGGAACCCCCGGGCCCGCGATCGGTCTGAGCGGGACCGCCCCGGCTGCCGGTCGAGACGGTTCGTCACGAGACCGGCGGTGGGACACAAGACTGAGCGGCACCACCCCGCGGGGCAGCGCCGCTCCGAATCACGCCCGGATCCTGCTTCCCGGCGAGTCTACCTGGCGAGTCTACCTGTAGAGAGCCTTGACCGTCCCCCACGTCGACTCCTCGACCGGCGTCTCGCAGTCGGGGCAGTCGGCCGTCTGGAACTCCCAGCTGTCGAGCGCCAGGTCCATCGTAGCGCCGGCGTCGTCTATGGCGAAGGTGTGGTTGCCAGTGCCTTCCCACGTCGTGCACGCGTCCTTCCGGAACTTGTACTGCACCGAGGGATTGCTGCCGGCCGCGAACAGCACGTCGACGACGAACATCCTCGGGCTGACGCCCGGGCACTCCTGCTCCATGACTACACCGCTTCCCCAACTGGTCAGCTCGGCGTGGTTCCCCGTCACGCATATCTCGCCCGAGCTTTCGACGGCGGTGGGGAGACACATGTGGAAGGTCACCGTGACGTCCTGTGCCGTCACCTCGGTGATGGGCAGCAGGAACGGCGGGTCGTTCGCGTTCTGATCCTGGCCCGAGCAGGTCGTCGTGTCCGAGAGGTCGGTGATGACGCAGTAGAAGTCCACCACCGCGCACCCGTGTCCGGAGGGGATGATCCCGGTGTACTCGTCGTTGTTCCCGACGTCCGTGTTGTACGTCATCCCGATGTTCGTGTAGGCCGTGTCGCCCTGGCAGCGGAACATCAGCGCCGCCTCTATGCCGACACCCTGTCCGGGCTGGTCCGTCACGCCCGCCTTCCATACCTGGACGTAGACGTCGATGTTGTCAACTGACGTGTAGCTCGCTCCGTTGACGGGCCAGACGTTCCCGCACCATCCAACGACGGCGCCGGCCGTAGCAGCTGAAGCGACGAGGACCGCTGCGACGATCAACACTGTGGCAATCGCCTTCATGGGTCCCACCTGCCTTTCCATCTACCAGGGACGCCCCGCAGTTTGGCCACGCGAGCTCCCGGGGCCGGAGCGCTATCCACTGCATACTACTCCCTCGCGTTCAACCCCGCAATGGCCTTGATTCCCGGGGACGGCTACGGCCTGAGGATGCGCTCAGAAAAAAGAGGAGGCGCGGCCACCTGAGTGGCCGCGCCCCCATCGACGTCCTTCTGGAGCTGGTGAGCGGGCTCGAACCGCTGACCTACGCATTACGAATGCGTTGCTCTACCAGCTGAGCTACACCAGCTCAGTTCCCGTCGCGTATGAACTGTGGTGCCGCCCCGCAGAATTGAACTGCGGACACACGGATTTTCAGTCCGTTGCTCTACCAACTGAGCTAGGGCGGCACATGCTCGGAGTCCGCATACTAACAATGGAGACCCGCGATGTCAAGCCGATAGCGGCGCCCGGCAAGCGCCCGGCGAGGCAGCCCGGGCCGTCAATCCGGATACCCGTCAGGGAATCGCTGCATCCACTCCCAGGCGGCTCCCACCATGTCCGAGAGGGCCGGGTGCTCGGGCCTCCACCCAAGCTCCGCCTTCGCCAGAGCCGCGCTCGCGACAAGCCTGGCCGGGTCTCCCTCACGTCTCGGGCCGTACTTCCAGGGAACCGTCCTGCCCGACACGGCCTCCGCCGTCTCGATGACGTCGAGGACGCTGGCGCCCTCGCCGTTCCCGAGGTTGTAGACGCCGCTCCGCCCCTCGCCCAGTGCTCCGAGGGCCGCGATGTGCGCGTCGGACAGGTCGCGCACGTCTATGTAGTCACGGATGCAGGTGCCGTCGGGCGTGTCGTAGTCGTCGCCGAACACGGTCAGTTCCGCTCGTCTGCCCGCGGCCGCCTGGAGCGCGATCGGGATGAGGTGCGACTCCGGGCTGTGGTCCTCTCCGCAGTTCTCGGACGCGCCTGCGGCATTGAAGTACCGCAGCGAGATGTACTTCAAACCGGTCGACTGCGACTGCCACTCCAGCACGCGCTCGAAGACGCGCTTCGTGTTCCCGTAGACGTTGACCGGCTCGGTGGACGCGCTCTCGAGTACCGGCACCGACTCGGGCTCTCCGTAGACGCCGGCCGACGAAGAGAAGACGATCTTCGACACGCCGGCGGCTGACATGGCCGACAGGAGCCTGCACCCACGGACGACGTTGTTGTCGTAGTAGTCGGCGGGTTTCTCCATCGACTCCCCGACCAGACTCATGGCCGCGAAGTGAACGACCGAATCGACCTCGTGCTCGCGCAGAAGTCCGGAGACAAGCTCGGCGTCACCGATGTCGCCGCGCACCAGAGGCACGTCCGCCGGCACTGCCGATCGATGACCCTTGCTGAGGTTGTCGAGAACGACTACGCGGCAGCC
>JBDRFG010000170.1:0-20920 GCA_043819135.1 Candidatus Eiseniibacteriota bacterium
AACCTGGAGAGAGCGGTGCGCCACCGTGACTCCCGTCCGCACGAACAGAAGCTCTACAGGATCATGGTGGGAGGAGCGAACCTCGCGCTCGCCGTGATGCTGTTCTACGGTGCCTCGAGGTACTTCGATCTGGTCGTGCCGCGATTCGGGCACCGCTTCGTGTACGTGCCGGTGCTGATGTGCGGCACGGCAGTGTGGGCGATGACGAGGGGTCTCTTGGTCCTTTTCAGGAGGGAGCGTGGGAGTCGCTGAACCGCCGGGATCGGGCAGACGGGGAGTCGTCGCGTTCGACGTGGACGGGGTGCTCCTGCAGGGGCTCTTCCTGTCGAGAGTCGCCAGCACCACGAGCGCGTGGATCTGGATCCGGAGCATGTGGCTCGGTTTCCTGCTCAAGGTAGGCGCGCTCGACATCCGCCAAGTCGTGGAGCGTGCGTACGCCTTCCAGCGCGGCGTACCGCTCAAGCAACTCCTGAGCGTGGGCGACTCGCTGCACCTGGCGCACGGGGCGCGCAAGTTGTGCGCGAAGCTCCGGGAGGTCGGCTACCACGTCGTGCTGGTCAGCGCGGGGGTCCCGCAGCAGGTGGTCGAGCGCATCGCCTCCCACGTAGGCGCCGACGGCGCCTACGGCGTCCTGCTCGAGGAGGTCGACGGTGTTCTCACCGGCCGCCTTCTGGGAGACCGGCACTCCGCGCGCGGGAAGAGACGGGGCCTCGAGCGGATGCTCCGCGAGCAGGGCTTCGCCTGGTCGGACGCCACGGTCGTCGTCGATGACGGCAGTAACCGCGACATAGTGGCGGCCGCCTGGCGCAGCATCGGCGTCAATCCGGAATGGCGCATACTGCGGAAGGCGGACTTCGTCGTCTACACCAGAGACCTCTACGAGATCCTCGAGTTCTTCCCGGAGGGGTACAAGGTCGGCGTCACTCTGCGGCAGACGGCCATACTTCACGAGGCGTTCCGGAAAGCGATCCACTCGTGTTCGATCGCCGTCCCGATCCTGGCGACATGGTGGAAGACGCCGACGCTCTGGCTCGTTGGCCTGGTGACGATCATGTACCTTGTCTCGGAAGTGATGAGGCTCCTGGGGGTGGCGGTGCCCGTCTTCTCAGCGATCACATGGCGCGCCATGCGCCCTACGGAACCCCGTACGGTCGTGGTGGGGCCTTTCCTCTTCGGGGTGGGCATTTTCAGCGTTGTAGCGTTCTTCGAGCCCGCTGCGGCGACCGTTGGCGTGCTGGTCCTCGCTATCGGGGACAGCGCCGCCAGTCTCGTGGGGCGCGCCTTCGGGAACACCACTCTGCCCTACAATCCGGGCAAGACGGTCCTGGGCTCACTTTCCCTGTTCGCAGTAGGCGTACTTGTTGCTATATTCTTTGTCTCTGTGCCATGGGCCATCCTCGTGGGCGCGGTGGCCAGTCTGGTCGAATCGCTTCCGCTGGGACCGAGCGACAATCTTCTGCTCCCGCTGGCCACTGCAGGCATCGTGACACTGGCGCTGACGTAGCGCTTCTCGAAGAAGCCCAGATCGCGCACCCGCGGCATGCGGGTCGAGGAGGAAGAGTGCTCAAGGAGAAACTCCTGTCCAAGGAAGCACGCCTGGGAGTGATAGGTCTCGGGTATGTCGGGCTGCCGCTGTCCATGGAATTCGCTCGCGCGGGCTTCCACGTGACAGGGATCGACACCGATACCAGGAAGGTGCGGATGCTGGGAGAGGGCGAGTCCTACATTCAGGACGTACCCAGCGAGCGGGTCAGGGAGGCGCTGGACGCGGGGGTGTTCGAGGCCACGACCGATTTCGAGGTTCTGCGGACGCTGGACGCCGTAGACATCTGCGTACCCACTCCGCTCAGGAAGACCAGGGATCCGGACATCTCCTACGTGAGATCCGCGGTGGCCGAGATCGTCAAGTATCTCCATCCGCAGATGCTCGTGATCCTCGACAGTACCACGTATCCCGGCACCACCGACGAGGTCATCCTGTCGAGGCTGGAGACCACGGGGCTTCAAGTGGGGGAGGACTTCTACCTCGCGTTCTCTCCCGAGCGTGTCGATCCAGGAAACAAGGAGTGGAACACACGGAACATTCCCAAGGTCGTCGGAGGTGTGACGCCCGCGTGCACGGAACACGCGGCGCTTCTGTACAAGCAGACTCTCGGTCCGGTAGTGCCTGTCTCTTCGACGAAGGTCGCCGAGATGGTGAAGCTGCTGGAGAACACCTTCCGAAGCGTGAACATCGGTCTGGTGAACGAACTCGCGCTCATGAGCGACCGGATGGGCATCGACGTCTGGGAGGTCATCGACGCGGCCGCGACCAAGCCGTTCGGCTTCATGCCGTTCTACCCGGGACCGGGACTCGGCGGCCACTGTATTCCCATCGACCCGTTCTATCTGTCGTGGAAGGCGAAGGAGAGCGGATTCGAGGCGCGGTTCATCGAACTGGCTGGAGTGATCAACGCCAGCATGCCCTATCACGTCGTTTCCAAGATCGTGGACAGCCTGAACGAGAACCGCAAGCCCCTCAAGGGTTCGAAGGTCCTGATCCTTGGGGCGGCCTACAAGGAGGACATCGACGACGTCCGGGAAGCGCCGGCGCTCGACATCATGAAGCTCCTGCACGAGAAGGGGGCCATCGTGTCGTACTCCGACCCCTTCGTCCCGACTCTCAACGAGGGTGGTGTCTCGCTGAGCAGCCAGGAGCTGACGCAGGCTTTGCTCCGCGACGTCGACTGCATCGTCATCACGACGGCGCACACGACCGTCGACTACACGGCCGTGGTCGACGCGGGCACCCCGATAGTCGACACGCGGAACGCACTGAAGGGCTTCAATGCGGATCACATTCTGAAACTCTAGCGACCGTCGCCGATTGGAGCGCACGATGTCAGTTATGCTCGTTACGGGTGGGGCGGGTTTCATCGGGTCGCACATTGCCGAGAGGCTTCTCGAACTCGGCCACGACCTGAGGATCCTGGACAACTTCTCTACGGGCAGGCGGGAGAACCTCTCGTCGTTCGAGGATGGGATCGAGATCATAGAAGCGGACCTCCGCGACGTGTCGAGTGTCGAGCGTGCCGTCAAGGGAGTGGAGTTCGTCTTTCACGAGGCCGCGCTTGCCTCGGTCCCTCGGTCGGTCTCAGACCCCGTTTCCTGCAACGAGGTGAACGTTACAGGAACGCTCAACCTGTTGGTCGCGAGCCGCGGCGCGGGCGTGCGGCGTGTGGTCTATGCCTCGTCCTCCTCGGTGTACGGGGACGACCCCGAGCTTCCCAAGCGAGAGAACATGACCCCGTCGCCGGAATCTCCGTACGCGGTGAGCAAGCTGGCTGCTGAGAACTACTGCCGGGCCTTCTCCTCGCTGTATGGTCTCGAGTGCGTGTCTCTCCGCTACTTCAACGTGTTCGGACCGAGACAGGACCCGGGATCGGAGTACTCGGCCGTGGTGCCTCTCTTCTTGACCGCGCTTTTCGAGGGAAGGCAGCCGGTCATCTACGGCGACGGCGAGCAGTCGAGGGATTTCACCTACGTGGCCAACGTCGTGGATGCGAACATTCTGGCGCTGTCCGCCGATGGCGCCGCCGGAGAGACCTTCAACATCGCCTGCGGTTGCACGGCCACCGTCAACGAACTGCTTTCCAGGTTGCAGGGAATCACCGGCGCCTCGCTCACTGCTCGCCACGAGGACGCGCGGCCCGGGGACGTCAAGCACTCGTTCGCGGACATCTCGAAGGCCAAGGATGTGCTCGGCCTTGCCCCGAAGGTCTCGTTCGAAGACGGGCTGACGCTCACGGTCGACTGGTTCCGTTCGTAGGCGCTTCCGTTCGAGAGACACGTGTCACGCTCGTGCGCGCTGTCAACCGGGAGGCAGACTGTGAAGAGAGTCTGGATTCTCGACACCGACGAGTCGTCGGCCGACGAACTCGTTAACGCACTGTCCACTCTGGCATACGACATCGCCGTCTGGACGGCTCCCCGTGACATGCTCGAATCCCTGGGTGACGACGTCCCGGATGTTGTGGTCCTGGAGCACGGGCTTGAGGGGAGCGACGCGGTCGATGTCCTGCGTGAGGTCAAGACGGTGGGTGGCCGCGTACCCGTCATTGTGGTGGCGCGACGCACAAGCAGCCAGGGTGCCATCGAGTCGATGCGCGAGGGAGCGTACGACTACCTGCCGCGAGAGACGCTTCCGTCGGGACTGGAGGACGCCGTAAGGCGCGCTCTCTCCCGGGACGGCGGCATGATACGCACCGTGGGCTCGCCCGGGCCTGGGGACGTGGCAGATCTCGGGGCCATAATCGGCAGAACGCCGGAGATGGTCGAGATCCACAAGCTGATCGGCCAGGTCGCGGCCACCGACGCCTCGGTGCTTGTGCACGGCGAGTCGGGAACGGGCAAGGAACTCATCGCCAGGGCCATTCACTACAACAGCGGAAGGCGCAAGTGCCCATTCGTGGCCGTGAACTGCGCGGCGCTGCCGGGCGACACGCTGGAGACCGAGCTCTTCGGCGGGCGTGCCGCAGGGGGGCAGGACGTGCCCGGGCGGTTCGAACAGGCGCGCGACGGGACCATCTTCCTCGACGAGATAAGCGAGAGCAGTCTCGCGGTGCAGGGCAGGATACTCACCGTGATGGAGGACGGATTCTACGAGCGCCCGGGGACCAGGGCGAAATCGAAGCTCGACGTGAGGGTCATAGCGGCGACGGGACAGAGCCTGGTCAACCGCATGAAGGACGACCTGTTCCGGGTCGACCTCTTCTACCGGCTGAAGGTCATTTCCATATACATACCGCCGCTCAGGGAGAGGCGTGACGACATTCAGGTGCTGGCCGAGCACTTCCTGGAACGGACCCGGGCGAAGATGCAGAAAGAGATCAGCGGCATGACGCCGGCTGCGCTCGAGACGCTCGAGAACTACCCCTGGCCCGGCAACGTGCGCGAACTCGAGCAGGCCATCCAGCACGCGGTCACACTGAACAGGACGGGCGTCCTTGCCGTGGAGGACCTCGAGATCTCGCGTGGCCTCGAGATGGACGTTCTCGACGTGTCGGGCGCGGAGGGGGAGATGGCGCGATGCGTGCGGGACCGGTTCAGGAGCCGCTCGGAGGCAGGTGAGGAGGGGATCAGCGACGGCATCGTGTCCGAGATTGAGGCGGTTCTGGCTCATGAGGCGCTGGAGATGTCGGGGGGAAAACAGGTGAAGGCAGCCAAGCTCCTTGGGATCAGCAGGAATACGTTGAGAAAGCGTCTGTCCGGGAGGGAATCGTGACGGCACGGGCCGTTCGGAATCGGTTCGTGAGAGCCGCCACTGGATCGATCGTCACCGCCCCGGCGAACGTCATCGCGCTGCCCGTTGCGGCGCTCGTCGCCACTGCGCTCGTGTTCACCTTCGCCGGCTGCTCGCACTACAGCTTCTCATCCGCCGTGAAGACACACATCTCGACTGTCGCCGTGCCGGTTCTCGTGAACGAGACGCTCGAATACGGGGCCGAGCAGGGTGTGACGGACGCCTTGATCACGGAGTTCACCGAGAACAATGCCCTGAGAGTTGTCGGCGAGGAAGAGGCGGATTCCATTCTGAGAGGGGCGGTGGTTCTCTACGAGCGTCCGGTGATCTCCTACGACGCATCCGGGAACCCGAGGGAATACAAGGTCCGCGTCGTGGCCAGGCTGTCCTACGAGGACCTCAGCAGGAACGAAGTAGTGTGGGAGGACGAGGTCGAGGGGTGGGCCGTCTACTCCGAGGCGGGGGAGGGGGGCGACCTGTCCACCGAAGAGGAGGCGCGGGAGTACGCGTTCGAGAAGCTCGCGCAGGACGTCCTGTCCAAGACCGTGCAGGGATGGTAGGCGGACGGTGAGCCGACGCGTCCAGGCACGCGGGCGCCTGGGTGTCCGGCGCCACTCACGGAACATGGGTTAACATGACATTCGCGGAATTTCAGAGAGCGCTGGCCGACAATTCGTTGCCGCCCGTGCTCGTCTTCCACGGGGACGAACCCTTCCTGGCGAGTCTGGGCGTCGACCTGTTGAAGAAGCACCTGCTGTCTCCCGGAAGCGAGGCGTTCGACTTCGTCAGTCTGTCGGGGAGCGAGACGACGGCCGAGGCCGTCGTCGCTCACGCGGCCACGGTGCCCATGCTGTCCGAGAGGCGGGTAACGGTTGTCTACGAGTTTCTCGGGCTGGCCCCGTCCCAGCGGACGCAGCTTCTCGCCTACGTCAGGAACCCGGTGCCGAGCGCCTGCGTGGCCCTCGTGAGCTTCGAGCGACTGACCGGCAAGAACAAGTTCGAGCGGGATCTTCTGGACGAGGCCGAGTCCGTCGACTGCGGGCGGCCCTCGGGCGAGAGGCTCACGGCCCTGGTGAAGCGGATGTCCGAGAAGAGGGGCAGGAGGATCGAGGACGCCGCGGTCTCGGCCCTCGTCGACTGGACCGACGGCAGGCTCAACAGGATCGCCAACGAACTGGACAAGCTGGACTGCTTCGCAACCGAGGGTTCGTCGATCGGGCTCGAGGAGGTCGAGACGATTGTGGGCGCCAGAACGTCCGGGCTGCGCGACCTGGCCGTGGCGATCGCCGAGCGGAAAACGGGGACGGCGCTTGCGCTTCTCGACGAACTGGTGGACGGTGGAATGAACGAGGCGCAGCTGGTCTCGCAGCTCTACGGCTGCTGGATCTCGCTCTGGCTGGCCAGGACCGGCGGCGGTGGAGGTTCGCGCGGCTACGCGGCTGGTTCCTACGACCGGTTCTGGCCGAATCGTCGCGAGCTGGTCGAGCTGGCGTCCGGCCGAACCTCCAGGGACTACGCTCGAGGCATAGGACGATTCTACAGGGCCGACGTCGACATCAGGCGAGGCATGCCCCCCGGCCCCACGGTGGGTCTCCTCGTGTACGAACTCGCCGCGGGCACGCGCTAGCGATGCCGGCGCGGCCGGGCTCCACTCGGCAACGGCTGGCTCGCGTCGGGAAGTCTCTCGAAGGCGCGTACGGCAGGCCCGAGCACCGCAGCCGGCGGGACCTCATCGCCGGACTCGTCGGGACCATCCTCTCTCAGAACACGACGGACGCGAACTCGCGCGGGGCCTTCCGGAGTCTCAGGGAGCGATTTCCGGATTGGGGTCAGGTCGAGCGCGCGAACGTGCGCTCGATAGAGTCCGCCATCCGGAGCGGCGGCCTCGCACGGACGAAGGCCAGGACGATCAAACGCGTTCTGCGTGACATTCTCGCGAGCACCGGCAAGCTCGATCTCGGCTTCCTCAGACGCATGTCCGACGACGAGGTGTTCGACTACCTTCTCGCGTTCGACGGAGTGGGCCTGAAGACCGCCGCCTGCGTTGCCCTGTTCGACCTTGGGCGGGACGTCATGCCCGTGGACACGCACGTGCACCGCGTGGTAAGCCGGCTGGGCGTGTTGGGGCATCCCCGGAGCAGAGATGCCACGTTCGAGATCCTGAGAGAGGTCGTCCCGCCAGGGGAGTCTCTCTCTCTGCACGTGAACACCATCCGTCTGGGACGGACGCTCTGCCGCCCGCGCGACCCGGACTGCGCCGCCTGTCCTGTCAGGGCGGGGTGCGATTTCGGGCGGTCTCGAGACGCCACCGAGCGTTCAGGAATCCCGCCAGAAATGGCTTGACGGGGCTTCCCTGCCTGTGTTAATCAAATACGAGCGGTCCCGTGCCGCCGCGCCCTGGCGCGGCTGTCGGCGGGATGCCTGCGCTTGTATCAGCGCGCGTGGCCGGACCGTGCCCCCGAGCATTTCGTCGCTTGAGAGGAGGATGCGTGATGCGTTCCAGCGGTAGCGTATTGATTGTGTGCCTCGCGGTGCTGATTCTGGGACCGGTGCTGGCACTCGCCAACGGTTTCTACGTGCCAACCGTGGGTTCGCGCGCGGGTGCCATGGGTGGCGCCTTCATCGGTCTTGCCGACGACTACAGTGCCGTCTACTGGAACCCCGCCGGCATCACTCAGATCAAGGGCATGGAGGTGACCGCCACGGGTCATGACGTCGTGTCGTTAGCTTCCCGTGAGGGGTTCGTGAGGTTCGACGGGTACGGGGGTGCCGCCGACAGATACGCTTTGGGCAGCATCGCGGCGACCAACAGGACGAGCAACAACCTTTCGCCGGGCTTCTTCTTCCTCACGGACGCAGGTCCCTTGCGCTCTGTCTTCGATAAGGTAGGAGTGGCTGCGTACACCCTGTCGGGCTACGGCTGCAGGTGGGACGGAGACGATGTCCTCGACAACGCCGACTTCGTTGACCATCAGCACAACTTCAACTACCTGGCACTCATCGGCGAGACCCAGGACTACGAGAGCGACATGAGGGCCTACGTCATCTCCCCGGTGATCGCCAACGAATTGATGCCGGGCCTGAGCGTGGGGGTGACGGCCAACTTCACCTACGGCCACTTCCAGCTGAGCGATGTTTACATGGGCACGTACGTCGATACTACTGAGACGCCGGAGCCGGATGACGACTATGGCCTCCTGTTCTCGCCGGTGAGTGTCAGCGACGACGTCACGGGATGGGGCTACGGCGCCACCGTCGGTGTCCTCTACCGCGCGAGCACTGAACTGAGCGTGGGGGCGACCTTCTGCACGCCCACGACCATGAACTACGAGGGCACGCTTCAGGTCAGCTACGACTTCATACCAGCGATGGATGGCCTTCTCGAGACCACGCAGCAGACGCTCACATACGCGAGCGACTTCACGGTCAAATACCCGATGTGGATCGGCGGAGGTCTGGCCTACAGGGACTTCATCTTCGATGGCCTCACGATGACTGGCGGGGCGCAGTGGACGGCCTGGTCCACCCTCGAGAGCATCGACAGGAACGTCATCTGGGGAGGTTCGTGGCTCTCCCCAGAGGCTCAGATCCTCACTCGCCTCGAGCAGAGCGAACTCGAGGTGACCGAACTCCAGTGGGAAGACACGCTTGAGTTCGCCGTCGGGTTCGACTACAGACTGGGCAGGTCGATGTCAATCAGCATGGGTTACAGAAACTCTCCGTCGCCTGTGCCGGACGAGACATACGACTTCCTGATGCCGCAGTCGTCCAAGAACGTGATCAGTGGAGGCGTGAGCTACCGCCAGGACTACTGGCGCGCCTCGTTCGCGCTGGAGTATCAGGCGGGCGACGAGCGCAGGATCGTCGGGACCGAGGACATGAACGGGAAGCACGTCGAGGACCTTCTTGTCCCGTCTCTGTCGTTCACGTATTCGTTCTAGCGGGACAGCGGAGCTCTGATCTTTCGGCCGGCACCGCTACCCGGTGCCGGCCTTCCTTTATCTGAGCACGTCGGACACCGGTCGGAGGAGAGGTTCGTTACGCATGACACGCTATCCGTTTGTTGACATAGAGCCGAAGTGGCAGGAACGGTGGGACGAGCGGGGGCTCTTCCGATGTCCGACCGATTCAGAGAACAGGTACTACTGCCTCGTGATGTACCCGTACCCGTCGGGTGACCTCCACGTCGGCCACGGCCGCAACTACATCATCGGGGACTCCGTTGCGCGCTACCGTATGATGACGGGGAGGTCAGTCCTGACCCCCATGGGCTGGGACGCGTTCGGGCTGCCCGCGGAGAACGCGGCGATCGAGAAGGGAATCCATCCACCTGTCTGGACCGACGCCAACATCGTCAAGATGAAGGACCAGTTCCGCAACTGGGGGATCGGCTACGACTGGGACCGGGAGTTCGCCTCCCACCAGCCGGCCTTCTACAGATGGACGCAGTGGATCTTCCTCAAGCTCTTCGAGCACGGCCTCGCGTACCGGAAGGGCGCCCCGGTCAACTGGTGTCCGTCGTGCGCCACGGTCCTCGCGAACGAGCAGGTGGTCGAGGGCAGGTGCGAGCGCTGCAAGTCCGTGGTGACGATTCGCGACCTCGAGCAGTGGTTCTTCAAGATCACGGACTACGCGGACAGGCTGCTCGACGGCCTGGATGAGTTGCCCGGCTGGCCCGAGCGCGTCAAGTCGATGCAGCGGCACTGGATCGGTCGCAGCGGGGGAGTCGAGATCGACTTCACGGTGGCAGAGACCGGCGAGCCGCTTCCGTGCTTCACCACTCGCGTCGACACCATATTCGGCGTCACCTACATGGTGATGGCCGCTGAGCACCCGGCCCTCAAGGGGCTCGTAGCGGGCACCGGGCAGGAGGCGGAGGTGACGGCCTTCGCGGACGGCGTCAAGGCCGCGGGCTCGATAGTCCGCGGAGACGCGGACGTCCCCAAGGAGGGCGTCTGGACCGGTCGGCACGTCATCAATCCAGCAAACGGCGAGAAGGTGCAGCTGTGGGTCGCGAACTACGTGCTGATGGAGTACGGGACCGGAGCCGTCATGGCGGTGCCTGCGCACGACCAGAGGGACTTCGAGTTCGCGAGGGAATACGGCCTGCCCGTACGCGTTGTCATCGACAGCCCGGACGGCGGCCTTGACGGCGCGACGATGACGGAGGCCTACGTCGAGGACGGCGTTCAGGTCAACTCTGCACAGTTCGACGGACTTCCCAATCGCGAGGCGATGGAGAGCATCGCCGACTGGATGGAGGGGAAGGGCATAGGGCGGCGTGCCGTAAGCTTCAGGCTGCGGGACTGGTTGATCTCGAGACAGCGCTACTGGGGCACGCCCATTCCCATCATCTACTGCGACAAGTGCGGGATCCAGGCGGTCCCTTACGACGACCTGCCGGTACTGCTTCCGACCGACGTCACGTTCTCCGGCAAGGGTGAGTCGCCGCTGACTACGTCTGAGACCTTCCTCAAGGCCCGGTGCCCGAAGTGCGGGGGCGAGGGGAGGAGGGAGACCGATACGCTCGATACGTTCGTCGACTCCAGCTGGTACCTGCTGCGCTACATTTCGCCCGGCGAGGAGTCCGTGCCCTTCGTCAAGGCGGACGTGAACAGGTGGCTCCCCGTCGACAGATACATCGGCGGGATCGAGCACGCCTGCGGACACCTCATCTTCGTCAGGTTCATGACGAAGGTGCTGAGGGATCTCGGTTTTCTGTCGTTCGACGAGCCGATCGAGAGGCTGTTCTGTCAGGGCATGATCACAAAGGACGGCGCGAAAATGTCGAAGTCGCTGGGCAACGTCGTCCCGCCCGACGAGCTGATCGGGCGATACGGCGCCGACACCGAGCGGCTCTACACGCTCTTCAGCGGACCCCCGGACCGCGACGCGGAGTGGAACGACACCGCGGTCGAGGGAGCGCACCGCTTTCTGAACCGCGTCTGGAATCTCGCGCTCGATTGGCGCTTCGACACGTCGGCGTCCGGGGCCGTCTGCACGGAGCTGGCCTGTGATGGACTCCCTGACAACGTGAGTGATCTGCACAGAAAGACGCACCAGACCATCAGGAAGGTGACCGCAGACTTCGAGGCGTTTCACTTCAACACGGCCGTAGCGGCCGCGATGGAGCTGGTCAACTCCACGCGCTCGTTCATCGATGCGCTCGGTAGGAGGGACGCAACGCGTGTGGAACGCGCCGCTGTCTCGGAGGCCGTTGAGAATCTCGTGCTGCTACTGGCGCCGATGGTGCCGCACATCGCCGAGGAGATATGGGAGAAGAACGGTGGCGGTGGCTCCGTATTCGAGCAGTCCTGGCCGACGTTCGACGAACTTGCTGCGGTCGAGGACGTCGTGACCGTGGCGGTCCAGATCAACGGCAAGCTCCGTGGCGAGGTCGATGTCGCGCGAGGCGCCTCGCAGGACGAGGTTCTCGAGCTGGCCATGGCGGACGAACACGTTCAGAAGCACGTTGAGGGCAAGACGGTCCGTAAGGTCATCCACGTGCCGGACAGGATCCTGAATCTGGTGGTCGGCTGACATGCGCGCCGTTGGCGCGCGAGGGGCCGAACGACGCATGGACGAAGCACGGCGCGTTCGGACGGCAATCGTTGTGGTGGTCGCCGGGGTGGCGCTCGCGGTTCTCTGGGTGGCCCTCCGTCTGCGGCCCACGGCCGTGCGGGTCTGGGCTCCTGACCCTCGGGTTTCTTCTGCTCGGTAACCTCACCCAGGGCGGCTTCCGCATCGCCTTCGCCGCTCCGCTTCGAATCCTGCCGCCCGGTCGCCACTACGTCGCCGCCGCATCGAGCATCACGAATGGGGCCGAGTGGCTCCGCTCGTTCACGAGCATCCAAAGCGGACTCTATCGCTCGCCGAGCACGCACCCGCCGTTCGCCGTGCTCCTGCACAGAGTCCTCAGTGACCCCACGATCATCGCGGTCGTCTTCACGCTTGTTGCGAGTCTTTCCGTGCTGCTGGTCCGGCGGACCCTCATCGTCCTCGGCGTGCATGAGAGAAGAGCGACGCTCGCTGCGCTCTTCTTCGCGCTCATCCCGGCCTTCAACATCTACGGTGGGGTGAGCCTCGACGGCGTCATCCTGACGACGAGCACGCTCTGTCTGCTCGGCCTCGCGCGACTGACGCACGAGGCGAAGTGGTCGTGGGGCGCGTTCTCCTGGCTCGCAGCGGGCTTCCTTCTGACGAACGCTCTGACCCTTGGAGGTCTGTTCCTTGCTGGAGTGATGCTCGTTTTCGCCTTCGGGAACCGGACTGCAGCAAGAGCGCTGCTGCTGGTCGCGGATCGGGGGGCGGCATGTCTGGCCGCGATGAAGTTCGGGCTTGGCTACGACCACGTCGCCGCGTTCCGAAACGCGTCCATCGCGGAGAATCCACTCGGCTTCGAGCTCGTCGGGAACACGCGCCACTACTTGTTCACGAGGTTCGAGAATGTGGGCAACATCCTGCTGTTCTTCTCAATACCTGCTCTCGCGGTCTTCTTCCACAGGAGGTCGGAGCGCATCGGCGTTGCCGGCATGGCCGTGCTGGGGGCCATGTTCCTCGCGGGCAGCTGCCGGACGGGAGAGGCCGCTCGCGCGACCATGTTCATCTTTCCGTTCCTCGTTCTGAGCTTCCGTGACAGCGGGGAGTCCGTCCTGCGCTACCTGGTCGCGGGCGCCGGCATCCAGACCATCCTCATGCAGCTCGTGGGCGGCTACGGCTGCTGAGCCAGAGGCTGCTCCAGATCGTCCGCAACGGCGCTTCGAACACACTCGTGTCACAGGCCGTCGGCGCGGGGCGCGCCCGCTGGGGGAACGCACTCGTCCGCTTCGTCACTGCGCGCTGCGCCCGCGAGACTAACACGAACGCCCGCGCCACGGGGGTGGGGCGCCAGTGAGAGCTTGTGTGATCCATCTCCAATAGGCGAGTTTACAGAATATGTATTATGCGACGTATAAGGAGGAGGCTGGGTGGGGGCTCCGAGAGGCACTGCGGGTTTCTTTGAGAGTCTTCCTGTTGAGCCGTCAGGCGCCTGGCGCTGCCCTACCGACGGTCGCGTGCGTCTTCTCGCCCGAGACGCGAAACGGCGGACTTCCCTTGTGGAAGCCCGCCGCCAATGTCTGTAGTCAGTTTGTCCGGGAGATAGCGCGACCCGACGTGCGGTGACCCGCGAAGGCAGGGGGCCTACGAGTTCAGGTAGACGCTGGCCTCGGCCAGGTTGGTCCTGGCGTCGCCGGCCCAGGGCGTGTCGGGATGATGGTCGACGATATCTGTGGCCGTCTCTTGCACGGCGTTCCAGTCCTTGGCCGAGCGATAGCATCGCATCGCGTCCGCCAGGTAGCGCGCTTCGGTGGATTCGAGCGCGCGCGACGCGGTGGCCAGTTTCTTGTAGATGTCCGCTGCTGCCAGGAAGTCTCTCCGCTGCTCCAGGACCGAGGCCTTGCCCTCGAGAGCGACCTTCCCGAGCGTGCCCTTGTTGCCGTATCTGTCAAGATATGCCTGGAAGTTCTCCAGTGCAGGATCGTACTGCTGCTGCAGGAAGAAGATGGTTCCGAGGTAGCACGTCGCAGCGCCTGCGCTCCGCGTGCCGGGATAGGTGTCGATGACGGACTGATACTCTTGCGACGCCTGCGCGAGCAGTCCGGAGCTTGCGCTCTGCGAAGCGGTCATCAGGTCCGCGCTGGCAGCCAGCTCCGTCGCCTTCTGCCCGAGGACCACCATCACGACGACGATGGCGACGACCACGACGGCTGCAATCCCTATGAGGACCTTGTTCAGGTGGTCCTCTATGAATTTGGTTCCCTTCGCGGTCGTTTCCAGAAGGGCGTCGTGCTTGAGGCCCTTCTTCGTTATGCGAGTTCTCTTGCCCAACGTGACCTCCGTGCGGGTGTTTGAGAATGCGCCGAGAGAGCCTGATACCCCTCCCCCGGCGGGTCAGTCTGTAGGGACAAGTTAGCACGAAGGATGGGCCGTGTCAATGCAAGGAGCGGCTGTGGCAGGTCGTGTCTACCCCGGGGAATGCTTGCGGCGGGGTGTCTCCGGGAGACGGCGGAAGGACCTCGATCCTCGCGCCGGGCCCGAAAGAAAGGGGCCCCGTGCAGTCGCACGGGGCCCCCAGAACCGGCTTGACACCGGCTGTTCCATATCACCGATAGAGTGCCTTGACGGTGCCCCACGAACTCTGCTCGGTGGGCGTCGCCGGGCATTCGTTCGGTAGACCGGGCGTACTGTCGACGTAGAACGGATCGACGCAGCCGGTGATCTCGAAGCACATGAAGACGAACTCACCCGTGCAGTCGTCGCAGCGTGCGAGGCCGGGGGGGAAGTAACTTCCATCGGGACCGTACACCGGAGCGCCGTAGTAGCAGAAATCGAGCGGATCGCCGTCGGTCGGGCACACCATATCGATGATCGTACCGACAGAGACCTCCTCGATGCCGTCATTATCGGTGTCGACGTCGGTGGACGTCGTGATATCGCCGGGGAGATCCTGAACGAGAAGGATCGTCTCCGTCCCGTTCTCGATCCTGTCCGACGTCCCGATGCTGTAGTCCTGATTCGCCACGGCGTCATCCGTCATCGCGAAGAAACCGTCGGCGGGAATCACGTAGCCGTCGAGCGGCCAGATTCTATCGACTAAACCCCAGCCGGTTCCCTGGCCTTCGATGACGATAACGGCGTAGCCGTCGAGCGACATGTCGGGCGGACCGCAGAGCTCGATGTACTCGTAGGAGTCGGTCCCGGTCATGCTGATGAACGCCTCGTTAATCACGAGTTGCGCGAACGCGGGCACAGCGATCAGAACGAGAGCAATAACAAACAGCGTTTTCATCTTTTCCTCCACTTTGGGAGTGAACCTTTCACAACGAGCAACCCTCACTCACAACACACGGCTCGGAAGCGCTCAACGAACGAACGGCATTCCTGCCGCATTCGTAGCTCAACAGGTCCCGTTACCACCTCCTTGTTTCGGGCCTGCGGACCGCTCGACCCACGATCGGCCGATCGGACCCTCTCCTGTCTCACGAATATCGGTACACGACCGCGTCCACATCCTGCGCGGACGCAGCTCAGCGCCTCCCCCAAGCAGGTACATTATACCACAAGGTTGGAAAATCCGTCAAGTGCAAGTCTGAGGCAGGGAAGCGGGAATATGGCAGGCAGAACGCATCCGGGCCGGGTCCGGCACTCTGTGATTCCTATGAGTGTTGCTTGACAAAAGCAGATATGGAACGGTCGTAGGTCCGCTCGGCGGCCTCGCCGAAATAGCACGCGGGCAGCTCTCCGGCCTTCCTGTGGTAGCTCAGGCACTCGCAGCACACGCCCTTACGGCTGCAGGGCTCGTAGGTGCAGTTGCAGCGGGCCAGATTGGTCTCGCGGCTCGGGCAGTCCTTTCCCATTTGCTCCTCCCCTTCGACCGGACCCGCGGACCTGATCGGCCCGGAAACAGAGCGCCCGGCGGGGGCTGTCCGCCGGGCGTCCGAAGTCCAAGGTCCCTGCTTACTGGACCTTCGTCCTGTGACGGTCCTTGAGCTCGCCCGCCTTGCCCTTGTTCCACCCGCTCGTCCGTGAGAAGTAGCCCGTGACCCTGGTGATGTGGTCGACGTCTCTTCCCTGCGAGCAGGAGGTGGTAATGGCCTCGAGCGTGTTCTCCTCGACCGCCTCGAACGTTGCGTGAGTCAGCGTCTCGAACCTGTCGTTCCGGATGACGATGCCCTTGTCGTCGAGCTGGAAGTCCCAACCGTCCCGCGAGCCCAGCCAGCTCTTCAACTCATCCATCTTCATCGCTACCTCCTAGCGCTGTCTCACCCCGGTGTGAAAACCCGTGAGTCTGCTAGTCTACCGTCTCGGCCTCGGTCGCCCTGTTGAGGTCGGTGACGAGCGCCTCGACGTCGATCCCGTGCGCCGCCGCGCCCTCCGCGATCGACTCGAACGACGCGACCGCGCAACCGATGCAGTGAAGACCGTGCTGCATGAATACCGGCACCGTCTCCGGGTGGCTCTTGACCACGTCGCCGATAGGCATTTCCTTTGTGATGGCCATCTCCGCCATGTGACTCTCCTGTTGCTGTCGGTGAGAGTGGTGCTTCCATCACGGCATAATAACCTCACCCCTCCCCCGCTTCAAGCGTGAATTGCCATCTTCCGCCTCGAAGCGCCACCTATCCGTCGAATTCTTCGCGGGCCAGCCTTCTCCGCAGCCGGGCCCCAACGAGCCGCTCCGCGGCCCACGCCAGGGCCCACAGGCCCGCGAGCATGGGCCCCGCGGCCGCCGGTCTCTCCTGCATCAGGAGCTGGAGCAGTATCAGGAGCGGGACCATCGTCGTGCCGAGGATCATGAAGAACGCGATCTGACGGCCCTGCCTGCCCCTCTCGATCTCCTGGGACAGCGGCATGTGCGGTGACGCGAGAGACAGGACCGCGAACGCCGTCAGACACATCGGGAACACCATCATCACGAAGACCGCCGCCCCGAGGACGGGCATCCTGAGGCTCAGGAGGGCGAAGAGCAGGATGAAGAACGGCACGAGGTAGCGCCAGATGACGAGTCTGCGCGCGCCCTGCAAGACCCTGGCGAGGTTGCCGATGGGGGCAGCGAAGAAGACCCAGCTGGCCTTCCACTGCTCGGATTGCGTCATCGCGGTAGCGAAGAACAGAGACACGAAGATGCAGTAGAGCCCCATTATCTCCTGGAGCGCGACCGGACTTCCATCCGGTGACGGGACGAACGGGCTGTGCAGGTCGTGGCGGATCAGCGCGGTGATGTAGACCGCAAGGGGCAACCCGAACGCCGGGTACACCCTCGCGCGCAGCTTTCGGTCACGCCGCATGTAGGCGTCCATGAGGACGTACCCGGCGCGTTCCGTGCCGCTCCCGAGTGACGCGAGACCGATCCGGAAGAACGGGCGCCTTCTCGCACGACCGTCGGTGCGTTCCTCCGCCTCGACGGGGGACGTCGTCAGTTCGGATATCTTCCTCGAGTAGTCGAGCGATATCGTGTTCATCGCGGCGGCTATTACGACGGCGGCGCTCGCCACCGCCAACAGGGCCAGGTGCACGTCCTGGCGGCTGCCCGCTCCGGCCAGGAGCTCCACGGCGCCTGCGAACCAGGCCGGCGGCGCGGCGTAGACCCAGGCGCCCCGGTGGAACGAGAGCAGCGCCGGGTCGTCCTCGATCATCCGTGGCAGCAGGAAGTACGCGAGAACCAGCACGAGCGTGGCGCCCGAGTGCACGTAGGTCATAATGGCGGTGAAGCGCTGGTAGCTCACGATCTTGAGCGTGGCCGTGTAGACGAGCACCACCCCCGCGGCGGTCGCCAGACACGCGACGATGCCGCTCAGAACGTGGAAGATCCCGAAGAGAGGTCCCGGCTCGAGCGTGTAGCTGCCGACTATCGCGGCCGGCAGCGTGAGCGCCAGCGCGATGGGCGTCACGTAGAAGAACATGTTGCCCAGCTTCGCCCAGAAATAGGTGCGCGACGAGACGGGCCTGTGAGCGAGGATGTGGAAGTCGTCCGGATGGGCCACGATCGTGACGTATTCCATGATGACCGAGAGCGCGGTCATGAACATCGCCGCGCTTGTCGTGAAGAGCGAGTAGACGAAGAGGTCACCGTGGGTCCTGAGACCGACGGCCATCAGAACGCCCATCACGGCGTATGTGATGAGCGCGACGACGAAGGGAGGCACCTTGCCTCGCCCCAGGCCTCCGCGGGAGGTCCGCAAGTCGAGCTTGATGCCCACCACCAGGAGCGCCCTGAGTTGGCGCCAGTCGAGGCTGTTCTCTCCGCTCGCGCCCCGCGCTCTCCTCGCCACGACCTCCTGCACGCGCAACTCCCTAGTCCGCCTTCCCACCCATGACGCTCTGTGAGAACGCGTGGACGATGTCGGCAAGATCGCCGGTGGAGGTCAGCTCGCTGAAGACGCCCTCGAGCGACGCCGCCCGGGTCAGATCCTTGAGCTCCTCGACGTTCCCGTCGGCGATCACGCGCCCGTTGTTCAGGATGACTATCCTGTCGCAGACCTTCTCGACCACCTCGAGAACGTGGGAGCAGTAGAAGACGGTCTTGCCCTGCGAGGCCAGCTCTCGCAGAAGCTCCTTGAGGACGAGAGCCGTGTTGGCGTCGAGGCCGGACAGCGGCTCGTCGAGGAACAGCACGCTGGGGTTGTGCAGGAGCGCGGCCGAGATGAGCACTTTCTGCTTCATGCCCCGAGAGAACGAGGTCATGGTTCGACCGGAGGCGTCGGCTATCCCGAAGAGCTCGAGGAACGTCTCGGCCTTGCCCTCCGCCTCGTCGTGATCAAGGTGATAGAGGTGGCCGATGAGTGACAGGTACTCCCGCGGCGTCAGGTTCTCGTACAGCGCACCGGTCTCCGGCACGACGCCGATCCGCGCCTTGGCCTCGAGAGGTGACTCGCAGATGTCGAAGCCCTCTATCACGGCCGATCCGCTCGTCGGCTTGAGCATCCCGGTCGCCATCTTCACCGTCGTCGTCTTGCCGGCGCCGTTCGGTCCCAGGTAGCCGCAGATCTGTCCGCGCGGAACGGTCAGGGTCACTCCCGCGACCGCCTCCGTCTCCCCGAACTTCTTCGTCAGGTCGCGGAACACGACCGCGCCGTCATTGCTGTGTGTGCTCATCGGCCGTTCTCCGCTCTATTGGTTCTCATCCCCGGTACTCAGAGTCGCGACCAGTCGCAGTGCCTCCGCGAGCATCGCGTCGGGCGCGCGTGGCTCCATGGCCACGACCTTGCCCCACGCCTCCAGCGCCTCCGAGTCGCGCCCGGTGCCGGCGTGCGCCCTGCCCAGTCCGATCCACGCCTCGTAGTATCGTGGATGCCGTTTGACCGCGTGTCCGAAGTGACCGGCGGCCTCGTCGAACCGCTTGAGCTCCAGCAATGCCAGGCCGAGATTGTGGCGCGCGGACAGGTCGTCCGGATTCTCCTTGACCGCCTTCTCGAACTCCTCCGCCGCCCCCGCCATGTCACCCTGCCGGCCGAGATACATCCCGACCGCGTTGTGCATCGCCGCAACGCCGAACTCGATGGTGTCGACTCCGACGGAGACGGCCAGGACCCCGACCGTGACCGCGGCGACGGCGAGAGTGCGCAGGTCTTTGACCAGCACCGCCCGCCAGAGGGACTCAACCGCGTAGCCGGCGCCCACCAGAAGGACGGGCACGACCGCGAGTCTGTAGCGCCCCGTGATGAAGAAGGGCACGACCGACGCCATGAACGTCAGCCCGAACAGGACCAGCAGCCCAACCTGCTTCCGCCTCTTGAGCGCCAGGCCGATGCCGAAGAGACCGAGCGGCGCGACCACACCGAACGTGCCGATCGGGATCTGGAGGACGGGGGCGAACTCCCGCACGTAGTACAGGTGGTAGTGGTTGGGGATCTCGTAGTGGTTCCAGAAGAGCACGGACTTTCGACCCATGAGCCTGAGCCAGCGCCCCGGACTTCCCAGAATGTGCGTGAGCGTCCTGTCGGTCCAGAAATCGGACACCTCCCCCGCCGACAGCGCGCGTCCTGTCTCTCGCTCCGCCGCCTCCTTCGACGCCACCCTGAGGTCGAAGCGCATCTCCGGGGGCACCTGGAACACCCCGGGGGAGCCCGCGTGGTTGCCGATGAAGAAGTTGATGCCGCCGTTGGAGGAGACGGGAATGAAGTCGCCCTCGGCCCGGTAGTTGTGGATGGTCGCAGGGAGGATCACCGCGCCCGCGGCGGCGAAGAAGAGGACCGCGGGAAGCAGGCGGACTAGACCGCTCTTGCTGCGTGCCCGTCCGTGAAACGCCAGCCACAGCGCGCCCACAGGAGCGAAGAGAAGCAGGTTCGGCTTCCCGAGGCCCGCGAGGCCGAGGAGGGCGCCCGACGCTACGACCTTCCACTTGCTGAGGGTCGGGTCGGCGAGCTGAAGGAGGACCAGCGACCCCATCAGGAACGTGATGACCAGCGTGATCTCGAGGACCTCCCCCTCGAAGAAGATCAGCGGGACGTAGACGGCCGCGAGAAAGGCCGCGACGAGCCCCGCCCTAGTCCCGGCGGTCAGCCGTCCCAGCAGGAACACGAGCGCGACAGACAGCGTTCCGGCGCACGACTGCACCACTCTGATCGCGTGGAAGCTCGACCCTCCGAGCCTGGCGACGAGGGCCAGGAAGAAGGGGTAGAACGGGCTCGAATGGAAGTACGCGTGGTCTGGAACCATCTTTCCCTGTGCGATGTCGCGCGCCTGTGCGAAGTAGACGGCGGGATCGCCCATGAGCGTTCTGAAGAGCGGATGGTCCTGGATCTCGCTGAGGTAGACGAGGCGCAGGGTGAGAGCGAGGGCCACGATCGCACCCAGGGCCAGCCAGTCGCCCCGGGTCACCGCGCGTTCTGTTCCGTTTGCCGGTGTCGGATTCAAGGCAGGGACTCGCCTATCGTGATGGCGCGGGCGATCGCCGACGCGTGGATCTCCGCCGTGTCGCTCGTCCGTTCCGCGTATCCGCCTGCGAGGGTGACCACGAACGGGACACCTCTTGAGGCGCACGCGGACATGACGGTCTCGTCTCGGTCGGCGAGGTCCTGCTTCGTGAGCGCCAGTCCCCCGAGAAGGTCGTGCTCATACGCGTCTGCGCCCGCCACGTAGAGGACCAGTTCCGGCGAG
>JBDRFG010000171.1:0-11098 GCA_043819135.1 Candidatus Eiseniibacteriota bacterium
TTCGACTACGTGGGCGTCATCTTCGGGACCGACCTGACCTACGACCTGGACGAGCAGACCTGGGTCGGGCACAAGGACGTCTCATGCGACACGGTGGTCAAGCGCTCGAAGGACCAGTTCCTCGACCTCGTGAAAAACACATACCGCGTGCTCCTCACACGCGGCATGCTCGGGTGCTATGTGCATTTCATGGACAAGGACACTGAGAGGTTTGTGAAGAGTCGGATGGAAGCTCCTCGCCAAGGCTAATCCGCTGCTGCCTCTAGCGCTAGCGGCGCATCGCCCGTTTCGCCGTACCTCACATTGGCGTTCGAATCGAGTGGAAGCTCCTGGCGCTTCGCGCACGTGAGCTGACGGTAACTGTGGCAGTCGTGAGGCGGCTCTCTCAAGGAACCGACAGTGGGCCCTTCGTTAGCCCGAGAAGGGGCGCGGGTGGCAACAAGCCACCCGCGCCCATCGGCTTGAGGTGCAAGCCTACCGCACCAGCATCACCTTCTCCGTCAACACCTCGGCCTCGGCCTCAAGCCTGCAGAAGTAGACGCCGGAAGCGACCATACCTCCGCGCCCGTCTCGCCCGTCCCATGCCACAGCGTGTCGTCCCGCCTCCTTGCGAGCATCGACGAGCAGGTTGCGCACGAGCCGCCCGGTGACGTCGTACACCTTGAGCGTGACGGCTGCAGGCTCAGGCAAGCTATAGGCGATGGAGGTCTCCAGTCCGAACGGATTGGGCGCTGCCGGCCCGAATGAGAGGATGGAGGATGCGCCTACGACTCCGGTCTGGGTCACGCTGACGACATCGGACGCTTCCCCCTCGTTGTCGTTGAGGTCGGTCCCCGTGACCCAGTACCAGTAGTCCTCGGATGGGCAGGCGTGCTCGAAGCTCGCCTCCACAGAGTAGCCGAGAGGAGTCCCTGTGCCCGACTCACTCGCGCTGCCGTAGATCGTGTAGAAGTCGAAGTCCGGCTCCTCGCTCTCGACCCATGTTAGCGTGACCTTGTCGCCGACAACGTACTGGGCTTCCAGCCCCCTCGGTGCCTCAGGAGCCAGGTTGTCGATCGAGTACCCGCTGTCAGGACGTGAATCGAAGTAGACGAAGGTCTCGGGGGTCATGGCACTCACCATGAACACCGACCAGCAGACGTCTGCGGATTCGGTCGAGTCACACAGCGTGGGCGCGATGCACTGGTAGGCGCTGTCTCCACGAGCAGGCACCGTCTGAAGGAAATCCCATCCGTCGAGACGCCCTCCCCTGAGGTCCCCAGGCGGAACGACGTCGAGCATATGGGAATCGTCGCCGGAACACCGGTACGCATCGTGCCTGCGGTAGATGCCGTACGCGTCAATGGCGAACGGCTGCCCCGGCGCATCATGTGAGGACCGCAGCCAGTGCAGCCGTGCCTGCCGCCCCTGGTCGTTGCCTACGTCGGTGACAAATGTGATCACCGGCACCTCGGACTCGCAGCCCACTCCGAACGCTCCGATCTGCCCGCAGCCGGAGTTCCCCCACGGGGCACAAGGCGAGTCAGCGCTGACGGTGAACACGCCGCCCTCGGCATCGCAGAAGAGGGGGTCATCGGCGATGTTTCCGCTCACCCCGTACTGGGAACTGATGTCGCCGACCCAGTCGCCTCCGGTATTGCCGTAGAGGTCGCTGCACCCGATGGCCGCAACACCCCCATTCGTGCACGAGACGGCAAGGCCGTCGTTGAGAGCGATGATCGTGTTGTTCAGCGTGACACTGGTGGTCTGTCCGCAGTGAACGGTGCCTACGGCTGCGGTGTTGCCGACGACCGTCACGTTGGTGAGAGACGGCGTGCTCGATGTGCTGGAGCTCAACGCGCTGCCTTCGACAGCTTCATTGGCCCAGAAGAGGCAGTCGGCGACATCTGGCGACGACCCATTGTCGCAGTACACGCCCGCTCCGTGCTCAGCTATGTTACCCACGAAGGTGCACGAGAGGACGTCAGGCGCAGACAGCGCATCTCTGCAGAAGAGTCCTCCCCCATGCCCATTGACCATGGGAGCTGCGTTGCCGTCGAAGACACAGCCCTCGAACGTGGCGTGGCACTTCCAGAGGTACGCTCCAGCTCCGTTTCCGGTGTTGCCCCTGAACGTGCATCCGGCGAACGTGACGTCGGAGTACCAGGTCAGGTAGGCGCCACCGCCAAGACTCGCGGAGTTCCCGTCGAACAAGCAGCCGGTGAACACGGGCCTCGCGTGGCCACCGTCGCTGCCGCCATCGACGTAGAGCGCTCCTCCGTGGGACGCGGCGCTGTTGTCGACGAATCTGCACTCTCTTACAGCGGGGCTCGACTGGGGCTCGCCGTAGATCCACATCGCCCCTCCTTCCGCCCCAGTGCCATTCGCAATCGTCAGCCCCTCGATGACGCACGTCGAGTCCTCACCGCTGTGCACAACGAAACCCCTGCCCGCGCTCTCACAGTCGATGATTGTGCTGTCGGCGCCGGCCAGCGACATCAGGACGATGTTCGTTCCCCCGAAGTCCAGGTCACGGTTGCCCGGGCCCGTATAGGTACAGGGCGCCACAAGCACTGTGTCCCCCTCGCTCGCGACGTCGATGGCGTCCTGGATGTCGAGGAAGTCGCCGCCCCCGGCGCAGTCAACCGTGTACGGGGAGACTAGCGCGGAGACCGAGATATTGTCCAGTCGGATGTCAGACTGGTCCCCGTACTGAGGCGGTTCCGTGATCTCGCCTATGTACAGCCGATTGAAGTCGGCGGCAACCGGGAAGGCAAGATCGTACCCCTCGTACCAGACGACGCCCAAGTCGTCCTCAATCACCCAGTCGACGGTCTGCGCTACGGCGTGGTACTGGATCTTGAACGTGTACCACTCCCCCGCGGTGGGCTCGGACGGCGTGTGGAGTTCGCCGGCGTCGGATCGAAGACGGAGCTTCCTTACGGTCTGCCCGTCCCACTGGTAGTTCGCGCGGAATGAGAATGTGTTGCCATCAGGCATGAGCGGGTTCGTGTCGGGAACGAGCGTGTTCTGGAAGGTGATCCCGGGATAGCAGCCCTCGTCCGGCGTCACGATCATGAAGTCGAGTTGGACGCGGAAGTCCTTGGCTGCGTCCACGAGAGGGAATCCAGGGCTGTACGCCATGTAGTACCCGAGCCCGGTGCTCACGTCGAAGCTCTTAGCGTAGTAGTTGCCCCCGACGCCGTCCCAGTAGACGTAGGCCGAGTCCTGCGTCGCGTAGCCCGGGTCCGAGTCGAAGTCCTCTGAGTAGACTTCCACATAGACCGCGCCGGCCATCTGAGCGGCAAGCAGCACCAACAGACTGACCATGAGACTCACTCGTGCGAACTGCATGTCTTCACCTCCTGCTGTGGAGTCACGGGATGACCAGCAACGCGCCTGGCCCATCAACGACCGACACGAGATGTCCGTTCTAAGAGGCACCTCCTTTCGCGTGTGGGCTCGAGGTACGGCGCGGCGAGCTCCAGCGCTCACCAAATCTGACCGCTCTTCGTTCGCGAAGCGTCTGATGCGCCCGAGACAACGGCGGCGATGATCTCGAAGATCTTGGAGGGTCCTGTCACTCTGTCCAGAACGCGCGTGGCGCCGAGTCTTCCGCACCACATGGATGTCTCCGCGTCCTCGCTCTCGGCCAGCGCGATGACCGGAACACGGCCAAAGAGCGCGCCCGTGACCATCCCGAGAATCGCGAAGCCCTCGCTCAGCACCGCTCGCGCCGGTGGGCCCGGGTTCCCGACGTCCAGAAGAACGGCGTCCCAGACTCCGCTCTTCAGAGCTGCCAGCACGCCGTTCGCCCCATTGGCTGACACCAGCTCGCAGCCGCCGGGTCGCATTGCCTCGAAGTCGCCGAGCAGATCATGATCTACATCGACAGCCAGCACTCGCATCGCTCCTCCCACATGTCAGCGCGCCGTCGTCCTCGCCGCCCAAGACAGCAAGCGCGGTGCCGACGCGTAGCGATGCGCGCAACGCACAGGCGACGGTGCGGAAGCACTTCAGTTGCATGGAGTTACAGCTGGTCGGTCGACTGAGGAAGGTGACAGTCAGAAGCGGCTGGGGGCGTCGAGTCGGTACTCGGGAGTGACTACTCTGGCAAGAGCACTCGAACCGCCCCAAGGTGGCGGCATGAGCGGCAGTAACAGACGTGCACTGACGTGAGACGATGGTGTGACAACTGGCGGGACTAGCAGGACTCGGCACTTACGTCGGATTCAATTGCAGGCGCGCGTACCGGTCGGCTCTTCACTCAGGCTGCTGTATTCCCAGTTCACGCATTACCCGGTGAAGAGACCCACGGGCCATGCTAGACTCCGCCGCCGCTCGTGTCACGTTCCAGCCGTTCCTGGCTAGGGCGCGAATGGCGAAGGCCCGCTTGAACTCCTGTTCATTCTGCTTCTTCGCCTCGCGATAGTCCAGCGACGCTGAGCTGCCGACGCGCACCGGTGGTGCGAAGTCGAGAGCAGTGACGATCGGGCCTTCCGACATCAGGCAGGCCCGTTCGACATCCTGCTTGAGCCCCCGGACGTTCTTCTCCCACTTGCGCTGCTGCAGGACGAAGAGCGCGTCCTCTGCGATCTCGAGATCTCTCTTCTGCTCTTCTGCGCAGGCGGCCACGAAGTGCCTGGCGAGGACCGGGACATCCTCGGGTCGATCGCGGAGCGGGGGGATATGAATGCGCTCCTCGGTCATGCGGTCGAGGAGATCTGCCTTGAAGTCACCTCTCTCGGCGAGGGCATCCAGGTCTCGATTCGTCGCAGCGATGATCCGCGCCTCCAGCACCCGGGTTCGATCGCATCCAACGCGCCGAAAGACCCGTTCGTCAACCAGAAGGCGAAGCTGAAGCTGCGTCTCACGAGGTATGTCACCCACTTCATCAAGGAAGAGCGTCCCCCTGCCGGCCTTCTCGCACAGCCCAGATCTGGCCACGTCCGCACTCGTGTATGCCCCCTTGATGTGACCGAAGAGGTCGCTCCGGAACAGCGATGGGCTGAGCGCCGGGCAGTCCACGGCAACAAAGGGCCCGTGACGTTCGCTACGACGATGGATCTCCCTTGCGAGAAGACCCTTGCCGACTCCCCGCTCGCCCGTGATCAGAACTACCCTATCCGTGGACGCAATCCTGCTCACGTCAGCCAGAATCCTCTTCATAACATCGCTAGCGTACACGAACGCGCCCCACCCTTCGTCCACTTCCTCCAAGGCCGTCTCGCTGTCGAGGGAGACGCGCCGCAGCTCCAGCGCTTTCTCAAGCACCTCTCCGATGTGTTCGGCCGGCGCCGTCTTCGGAACCGACCAGAACGCCCCACGCCTCTTCGCCTCGATGTGAGGCCGCGGTCTCTCCTCCTCCGACCACATGACCACAGGCACGCGCGGGCACGTGTCGACGATCTCGGTCAGCGCCTGCAGCCCCCGTTCCTCGCCCGTGGACTGCTCTAGGAGATCCAGCAGCACCACATCCGGGTCTTCCTTCTGACACAACTCCGCCGCGTCGCCGAAGTCAGCGGTCTTCGCGCAGATGAACTCCGGCGACAGCCGGATCACCGCCTCTTCCAGAAACTCCGGATCGTCATCCACCAGCAGCAGCTTCGCCTTGCGTCGCTCAGTCATGCGTTACCTCAGTTCTGAGCACCGGACTCCAGTGCGGGATCCTGAAGAGGAAGGCGGTCCCGACGCCCATCCTCGTCGACTCCACGCGGAACTCGCCGCCGTACTGCTCTGCAATCCGAACCGTCCCAGCTATACCCGCCCCCCCGTCTTCACTGCGGGACAGCCGCTCCTCCAGAATCCTCCCGGCCCGTTCGGGGCTCATGCCGATGCCCGTGTCGCTGAATCTCACGTCGCACGAAACCCCGTCGGAGCTGAGCTCCACGCGAATCCGACGCGACTCCGTCTCGCGAACCGCCTTCAACGCGTTCGAGAAGAGGTTCTCCAAGACGAAATAGAGCTCGCCGGGTCTCATCCGGACCGCGTCCCTACCGGGCTTGACTCCGGACAGCAGCTCGTGTGCCACACCCAGTCCGGTCATTTCCTCCTGCTTCTCCTTGGTGACGAGATCGAGCACCCGGATCAGGGAGCACCCGGGGTTCCGCTGGATCTCCATCCAGGCGCTCTCTACCGCGCTGACCAGCCGGTCTCTCGCGCCTGAGATAGCCTTGAGCTCCGCATCGAGGGTGGACGGGGTGCTCGACCCCCCGGAGAGCACCAGATCGAGTGCTTCGACCATCCGATAGGCTGCAGCCCTCATGCGCGCCGCCTCATCGGCCACGAACCGCGCCCGCCTGGCGAGCACGGCGACGCGCTCAACGTGAGGGAGGACTGCTGTTCTGAAGACCGCGTCCCTGAGACGAAGCCTATCGAGTAGTGCCGCGTACCGCTCGGGCCTCTCGAAGCTCCTCCTCATGTCCCCCGCGAGCGCCGCCATCGCCGTCAGGTTCTTCCTCGGCGCATTGGAGTCCCGACGCCACTCCGGCCGGAAGTCGTCGTCAGCCGAGTGGCGCAGCTGTCCCACGGCCTCTCTTAGCTCGTCGATTGGCGCGGCGGGATTGGGCCAGGTTCGAGTCCGCGAACGCACAGCACGCAGAGTCGCGCCTCCCAGCGGCAAGACTCCGCCGACCAGCAGCAGTGGTGTCCACGGCACGCGGCCGTACAGACTCCCTCCAAGCCCCCCCGTCAGGCAGAGCGCTATGCCGCAGAAGACCGTGGCGTGGACGCCTATCGCTCCCCGCGTGCAGCCGACTGCGTAGTAGACGCCTGCGACCGCGAGAATCAGGATGAGTACAGCCGTGGCCCGCTCCCTCTTCTCGCGAGTCGTCAGATCCCACAGCTGGTCCCGCAATCGGTCAACTCCGTCCCAGTCGCCGATGCCAGCGAGCGCACCCCGGCTCTCGGACAGAAGCCGAAGCGCTGAGTCGCGGTCCCCCCTCGAGGAGGCCTCGATGGCTCCGCGCTCCAGGTCTGCTGCGTACTCGCTCAGCTCTCGTGCGTGCATGGTGAACACTGAGATCTCGGCTTCCTCTCGCACGTAGCGTCCATCGACCAGGCGTGCGTCCGACATGACATCCGGCGCTACGTACTTGCGCAGGCTGTCGATGGTGGCTCGCGCCGCGCGGACGGTGCGCAGGCCGACCAGAGCTATGTCCCGCTCCCCGTCCCCGTCGTAGTCACAGGGCAACAGCTCGACGGGCGACACCGGTCTGGATCCTTCGTCCCACAGGGATCGGAGGGTCGAATCATAGATGGTCAGATTGGCATCCGCTCCGTGGACAGCGATGTAGTCGCCCGCCACGCACGCGGCACTGGGCACGTCGGCATGCGCGCCCGAGCTTGCCGCATCACCTGATGACCTCACTACCCGAGTCCATCCTCCCTGCTTCCCCTCACTACTGCCTCCGACGAGAAGCGTCGAGTCCGATAGCACACGAAGTACCGTGATCGTGCCGGGCAGATACACATCACGCGAGATCCAGCCGTTGCCGTTCTCCACGACGGCGATTCGGAGAACGCCGGCCGCCTCTGTGTTGCCCGCGGCTACTACTCCGGCAGAGTGGGCGAGCAGGACTTCTGAGCCGGGGAGGATGCCGTGGACGAGACCCAGCAGCCGCAATCCGCGTTCACCAACCTCGTGAAGCCGACCGTCGGCGAGAACGGTGACGCCGCCTCGGCTCGCACTGACAGACACCGGAAGACGGGCGTCGAGGATCTTCTCAGCACGTATTCCCCAACCCGCGCCCCCGGTGGTTAGCGACAGCAACCACAGCGAGTGGCTGTCGTGCGCAAGTACGCGCGCGGGAGCAACACCGATGAGCTCGTAGTTTCCTCCGGGGGTCGGCAGACTACAGCTTCCCATCACTCTACCCAACTCGAAGCTGACAGCCGACACCGTGCGACCTCTGACACCCAGAATCGCATACTCGGTCCCGGCCCCCGCGCCGCCCACGAATCGCGCGCCGGCCACGCTCTGGACCGGGCCCTGCCCTTCCAACCGAGTAGGGTCAGGACGAGCCGACTGCCCACCCGTTCTCACGAAGGTCACGATTTCGCCGCTCGCTAGTCCCACGACCAACAGGTCGCTCTCCCCCACATCGCGCTCGACCACACATCCGCATGTCGGATTCGCTTCAGGTACAGGCAGCAACTCCTGCCCTACCAACGCCGGCGTCCGTGCGCCGGCACACGTGAAGAGCAGCAGAAGGACCGATATCGCGCAGCTAGCTCTCGTCAGCACTGACTACCTCGACGATGATCAACCCGACACTGGTGCTTGAGATTAGGACTTCGTTTCGCCCGTCGCCCTCAACATCACACACGGCTGCAGTTGCACTCGGGTGAGCGGGCATGAGCCGTAGGGCGGAGTTCCCATCTCGCAACGGCGAGACGGGAGCCCTCGCCTCCTCGCGAAGTCCCGGCCCTAGAGACACAACATACGACACGGGGTCCCAGGTGATCCTGCGTCCGCTTGGAACGAAGCCTGGGCTGCTCCACCCAACGGATGCCACGAGTATCTCAACGTCGCCGTCGCCGTCGACATCGTTGGCTGCCAGTGGTATCAGCCTGCTGTCGTCGCACGCACGGTGAGCTGTGTCACGGAAGCTCGCCACGATGCCGAGTTCGCCGTCGAGCGCGAGAAGGCGTCCGCCCGGCGCGCCGGTAACGATCTCGGACCGTCGATCGCCGCACACGTCCGCCACGACGAGCCCGTAGAGCCCACCCAGATCCTCTCTCGACGAGATCGTTGCGCCGCTGCCGTCCAGCACGACCGCGCCGCCTTGCTCGTTCAGACTCGTGCTGCTCCAGACTGCCACGATCTCGGGCTTCCGCCCGCCGGAGACGTCGGCGATGGCCGCTTGGACACCTGCGTACTCACCGTGGACTGAGTGGCGCCAGAGGACGTTCCCGCACCAGTCGAGACAGATCACGTAGGCGGTCCCGGCGTCCGTCGTGCCGCTTTGGCTCACCCCGTTCTCAGGCGAGTACGTTGACACGACGAACTCGTCCAGCCCATCGCCGTTAACGTCGCCCACGGCGACCGGAAGTGGCGTTGCCCCGATCGGTCGAGCCCAGAGAATCTCCCCGATGGCGGGATCGATGGCCACGAGACCTCGGAAGCTCCCCTGGATCATGTCGGTGCTGACGTACAGCCGCGGGTTGGCCGGACCAACGCGCGGTCTGCCAAGGAGACGATAGAGCCAGTCGGCGCTCTGATAGCCCCCTGCCGCCCTGAGCACGGCAACGTCGCCCTGAGATGTGCGGATCGCGAGTGGGCTCTCCAGCTCCCGGCCGTAGCCCGCATCGATGGGCTGCCCTCGCGGGCTACCGTCAGGTTCGACTGCGACGATCTCACTCCTGACTGACAGGCTCTCGTACCTAGCGGTAGCCAGGCACGCCCGCAGCAACTCGCTCATCTCGTCGAAGTGCCTGAGAATGCCCTCATAGTTGTGGGGGAACAGCATCAGCGGCGTGCGGTAAGCAGTCCCTGCCACGGGCAGCCACTCCCACGTTGGCCTCCAGCATATGAACTCGGGCACGCCGTCGGTCCAGCGGCCGGTCGGCGAAATGGGCATGCAGCCATCGAGCTGCGCTAGCGTGTCCCCATCGAGCGAGAAGAGGCGTCCCTCCATCGGAGCGCGGCCAGCGGCAGAGGCCCGCTCGGTGTACAGTGTCGCGGCAACAACAAGCGAGCCACCTGTGGGGTCGCGTAGAATCATCGCCTGGGCCCACATGTCGAGCTCGACTCTACGCGCCTTCAGCCCGTACGGCGTGACTCGCTGTCTGGACGGAGCGTCGAAGTGACCGGTACCGTCAACAGTGTAGCCATCTATCCGCTGTGGGGCTTGGCGTGCAGGAAGGACATGAAGCAGGACTGCCGCGGCCAGCGCCGACAGGGCGGGTGCCGTGAGGACAGTGAGCCGCACGAGCCGGCGCGAGAAGGAGCCAGTGTGAGTCATCCCTAGACTACCATCGGTACTGCGTGTGTATCACAGGTTTCTCTTGGCCGATGGTAGCATGTTGGACAGTGGTCGGCAATGCCACAGCGACGCCGAGGGAGATCCCACTGTAGTACAGAAGACGCAACACGGCCGCGTGCGGAAAGATGACGCGAGAGAGACGTAGACCCGGGCTGACGGATGGAGTCACCAGGAACCTAGGTCTCCGGTGCCCGCAGACGGGCAAAGGGAGCGCTGGAATCAGTCTTGGACGTCACCCGCCCGTGTGACCTAACCCGCTCCGCGAAACGCAACAGCCGTTTCGGCTTCCTACGTAAAGATGATCTCCGCCCCCGCCGACAGCTCGTAGAACTCGCCGACGGTCAGGACCTTCTCGACCTCGTCGCAGAAGTCCTCGGGCTTGAGATGGAACATGTCGACCGTGGCCTTGCAGGCGTAGAGCTTGCCTCCGGCGTCGTGGATCATCTCCAGGAACTCGGGGATGGGCGGAATGTCGAGCTGCTCCATCTCTTTCATCATCATCTTCGTGGCGAACGTCGACATCCCCGGGATCGCACCAATGATGGTCGGGAGCGGCATGCCCTTGGCGTCGGGGACACGCATGGCGGGGTTGCCGACGGTCGCGAGCTTGATCTTCGTGTTGAACTTCTTGAGGATGGCGTAGAGACCGAAGAACGTGAAGAAGATCGAGGCCTCGATGCCCTCCATCCGCGCGCCGTTGGCCATGATGAGGGCCGGGTAGATGCCCTCGAGCGACCCCTTCGAGCACACGATGGAGACCTTCCTGATCTTGCCGTCCGTACCTGACATGAGGGCGTCTCCGATCTCTCTAGATGCAACTGGCGGGCTTCGGGAGCCCGGCGATCTTGGTTGACTTCTTCACGGGGCCATCCGGGAAGAGCGCGTACAGCTCCTTGGTCGGAATGCCCCCCGCGTTCTTGATGCGACGGATGCTCGGCACCTGGCCCTGCTCCGCGGTGTCCTTCCGGAGGAAGTCGATCACCTTCCAGTGCGCGTCGGTCAAAGGGCTCAAGCCCTGCTCGGCGGCGATCGCCTCTCCGATGGCCTTCGTCCACTGACCGGAGTCGGTGAGGTACCCTTCCTCGTTCACGTCCACCGTCACTCCTGCGATCTCTGCGCTCGGCATGTGTCCC
>JBDRFG010000172.1:0-17942 GCA_043819135.1 Candidatus Eiseniibacteriota bacterium
GCATCCCGACCGAGCGGACGCGCGTGGTCGTGGCGGAGCCCGAGATTATCAACCGGATCGGCGAACCCGTCGCTCCGTATGGCACGCCCTCCGAGCAGCAGAGATTCCTCTTCGAGTCCCCTAGGGAGCGGGAGGCGGCGAAGGCCACGCTCGAGGTCATCCGGCGAGAGTTCGAACGCCTGCCGCGCTCAGCCGACCTCTCCACCCCCGAAATCCAGCGACAGATCGTCGAGAAGGTCAAGACGCTCATCACGCCCGCCCAGCGGGAGATCGATGGCGTGGCGGAGGCGGTGGACCTGGAGAAGGTGGTGGCCAAGACCATCCAACTCCGCAACGAGCTGTCCATCGACATCCCCCGCATCACAGTCCAGCCCATCGGCGACGTGACGCGGGGCTACCGCGAGTTCACGATGGACCTTTCGAGGGTGAACTACCAGCCCGTGGACAACGAGATTCTCATCCAGGAGCTGCACCGCCGCGAACAGCACCGCTTGATGAGCGGGACCGGCATCGTCCTCGAGGAGAAGCCGGAGGACTACCTGGTCCGCGGACTCATCGATTTCAACGACATCTCCTATGACGATCAGGCCGAACTGCTCTATACGCTGGCCGGGCAGGTCGTGGCCCACCTGCGCTCCTACCTGAAGGACGAGAGCGAGGCCCTCAACGTGCTCCAGTACCACCAGCAAGGACTGGTGAACCTGATCCACGCCCAGATGCAGGAGCATTACGAGGAAAAAGCCGCCGCCTACGAGGCGCACGTGAGCAAGGGATTCACAACGCTCCGGCCGAACAACTACTCGGCTCCGGCCGACGAGGTCGAGCGCGACTTCCGCGCCCCCATCGTCGAGAAGCAGAACATCCGCAAGATGCTCTTCAGCGGCTTCAGGAAGTGCCTCTACCCCGTCCAGAAGTTCGATTCGGATTCGGAGCGTCGGTTCGCGGCGGTGCTGGAGAACGACTCCGAGGTGCTCAAGTGGTTCAAGCCCGCCAAGGGGGACTTCCAGATTCCCTCCGCGGGCGACGCCTCCTATGAGCCGGACTTCGTGGTGGAGACGAAGAGGGAGAAGTTTCTCTGCGAGCCGAAGAGCGCCGCCGAGATGGAGGACCGCGAGGTCCTGGCGAAGGCCAAGGCGGCAGCCGAGTGGTGCAGGCATGCGACGGAGCATGAGAGCAAGAATGGCGGCAAGCCGTGGAAGTACCTGCTGATTCCACACGACGTGATCACGGACAACAAGACGCTCAAGGGATTGGCAGCGACGTATGCTTATTAGGCGGATTCGGCGAAGATCGGGAGCGATGAGGTGCGAGGACTCCGGGAGGCCGGACGGACCGGACTTGACTTGCGGACGAGACGATACGAACCCTGTAGCTGATCGGGAGGGCACTGAATCATGAGGCTACGACAGGAGATAGACCGCGGAACTCCGCAAGCTGCTGCTTTGGATCCTCGATCTGGGCAATGGGCCGCAACGCCCGCTCGCTGATCGCGGGTCGCCCGACCCCCTCCGGCATAGCCAGAATGAGGTCCTGGATCTCAGGTGCGAGTCGCAGCAGGGCCATGACCTGCGTCACCCTGGCGCGGGTGATCCCCTCCCGTCGCGCGATCTCGGCCTGCGTATCCACTTCTCCGGCATCAAGCTGGCGTTGCCATTCCATGGCCATCTGGAGTAGTGCAACCACCCGAGGCGTCTTGGGCTTCTTCGGTGGCCTTGGCTTGCCCCGAGGCTCCGGTAGGGCACTCACGACCCGTTCAGCCGCCACCCTCCGCGTGAGGGTGCCCAGGTTGCCCTTCTTGAACGCGCCCTTGGGTCCGAGCGTGACCTCGACGGTCTGATCGCAGTAGTTGACCACGGTCGCGCCGCCTGCGCTGTCTAGGGCGACGTGCCGGATGCGGAACCAGACCTCTGTCTGGGCCGGACCCCGCCTGCGTCGAATACTGTTACATTTGGGGAGCCATCGCACAGACGGCCCGCTCTGTCATGAGCGGGCCGTCTGTGTTTCTTACGTTTGGTCCTCGCCTGTGGTCAGGTCAGGAGTACAACGAGGTGCGGCCACACAGCTCCCTGGGGTATCGGCCGCCGGCACCGGAGGCAGTGATGCCGAGGCGCTCAACAGTGGCATCCTACCTCTAGAAGTGGTACAGCTACTGTGGCCACCCCGCTCCATTCGTGACTCGGCGGGGTCGAGGCTACCTGGAACCGCATCACCTGACATACGCGGATGATGAGTGGGTGGCAGACGACCTCCATGTGCCCTATTCCCTTTGTGCTTGACGTAATGTGACCCCCGCGCTACTATTGTGGACAGTCCACGCGTTAGTAGAATCGCGTTTCAGATGGCTACTGATCACACGGGAGCCGCGTTGTTCCTTCTGCGGCTTGATCGTCGGCTCCACGTCGACTACTCCGATTTATCAAAGACGTGTGCCCTGATGGGCCTACAGGCGACGGTTCTTGGACCAGCCTTCGCTAGCCTCACCGTTCCGACGGGGGCTGGGGCTCAGGGGTTCTCTTCCGCGCCGATGCACTTCGGCGCGGGCGACTGGTACGCTTTCGTTGCGCTCGGCGACCTAGACGGCGACGGGGACGAGGATCTCGCCGTCGCGATCCTTGACGGGTTCCTTCACGACAGCCACGTCCTTGACATCAAGGGATGCAGCTGCCGGCTCAGGGACCTGTAAAAGGCGGTCGCCGGGGTGAGTTGACGTCGCCCACGAAAGGAGGAAAGGACGCGACTCGAACGCGCGGAATGCGTGCCCCGGCGGACGGGTGCGTGAATCCGGGTGGCGCGCTGATGCATAGGACTGGATGTCGCTGCGCATGTGTGCACCCTCGGACGGCGGCATGGGGGTTTGCGACCGGCGGCTGCTGGCTTTTAGATGATGGTCAAGGAGGCACGGTGATGAATGCTCTCAGAGCTGTTGTGTTCGCCGGTCTGGCTGTGGTCGCGCTTGCTCAGCAAGCCGCTGGAGCCACGTACGTCGTTGACTGGACCGGCGCGGGCGATTTCGTGACCATTCAGGCGGCTGTTGACGCCTGCAGCGAGGGCGACGTAGTGCTCGTGGCGCCGGGTGTGTACTCGGGAGTCGGGAATCGTGACATCAATTTTGGTGGAACCAACATCGTGGTGCGGTCGATGGATGGGCCTGACGATACGATCATCGACTGCCAGGATGCCGGGCGGGGGTTCCACATCCACAGCGGCGAGAACGCGACCACAGTGATAGAGGGACTGACGATCCAGAACGCGGTGGGGTTCAACGGCGGAGCTATCTCGATTTCCGGCAGTACTCCGTGCTCTCCCACGATCACGAGATGCAAGTTCGTTGACAACGGCCCGAACCAATACGGGACGGCCATGTACATTCAGGGCGGCGATTTCGAATACTCCCTGCCGCACATCTCGGAATGCTACTTCGAGGGCAACTCGGATTGGACTGTGTACAACACGTGGTACGGGAGGCCCACCTTCACCGACTGCGTGTTCAATGGGAACCCTGGGCGCGCCGTGTACTGCTGGAGCTCGCAGCCGGTCCTCGAGAACTGCACGTTCTACGGCAACGGCTATGCGGTTGTGACCAGTGGCACGGCGCCGAATCCGGCCCTGAGCAACTGCATCGTGGCGTTCAATGCATCCGGCGTCACGGGCACAGCCACGCTCCAGTGCTGCGACGTCTACGGTAACTCCAATGGTGACTGGGTTGGCGCAATCGCCCCGCAGTACGGCGTGAACGGCAACATATCGGCCGACCCGCTCTTCTGCGATCCCGGGAACAGCGACGTCCGACTCAGTGAGAACTCCCCGTGCGCACCCACCCACAATCCAGAATGCGGCCTGATTGGAGCCGGTGCAATGGGGTGTGGGGATGAGCCCGGCTACACTTTCGTCCACATCACCGATCTCCATGTCGACTCCGACGGTTCGGTGTTCTACCCTCGAGGTGACTACGACGGCGTCAACCTCCGCCACATGTGTAGCCACTTGGCGAATCTGGATCCTCCGCCCGACTTCGTGGTGATCACAGGCGACCTCGTGAACGAGGGTGACGAGGCTAAGAGCTGGGAACTGCTTCATGAGATCCTTGAGGACTACGATATTCCCACTGTGTACGCCTTGGCCGGAAACCATGACTGGTATGACGATTTGTATTCATCCGAGCCCCTAGACGTATGGAACCTGCCGTGGATGGAACCCTACAGGCACTACTTCAGTGACCGGGAGCTGATGTCGACTGAGAACCTGCAGCTCCTGTCGATGGACTCTGGGTGGAACATCAATGCCAACCAATCGGGTTGGGAGGGTTCTGGCGTTAGCGACGATCAGGTTGATTGGCTGGAGGAGACAGCCGAAAGCTCCACAGCAGAGAACAAGATACTCCTGATGCACCATCCAATCATATATCAGGACGACGAAACCGACGCTCTATGGGATCACTCCTGCATAAGCCAGAATCAAGCTGCAATGCTCGGTGCATGCGATCTATGGATGGGAGTGGTGTTGTCAGGCCATACCCATGCAGAGCGAGCCTACGCATTCCCGTGGGCCACTGGTCCGGAGATTCTGGGGCGGAGCCCCTCGGGATTCTGGAGCACCTCACAGTATAGACCCATGTACTTCACGACTGGCTCCTGCGGGGAAGAGCGAGCATATCGCAGAGTACAGGTGCTGGGAGATGAAGTGAGGGTGTTCAATCAGGAAAACGCGAACGTGAACACGGATATTTTCTTGGCGCATGTTGATTACACTCCGCCTTTGATACGGGATGGTGATGCGACTCTGCCAGAAACGCCACTACAAGGAGACCTGCTGCGCCAGGGGTTCTGGGCCCCGATAGAACTCCATGCATTTGACTCGCTGGGCAACCACGTTGGAATGCTCGACACGGGCGAGGCGGAGTCGGGGATAGCTGGCGCTTTCTATGACTTCGAACCCATTCTCGATGAGCTCACGGGCGGCTGCTGGACGACCGGGGAGCTGATCTCGCTCAATCTGGATTCCAGTGAGGTCTATTCCTTCGAGCTGCGCGCCGCATTGGATTGCACTTTGTCGCTCAAGCTACGCACCATCAGAAAGGACGGTGGGGGAGAAACCGACGCCTTTTATCGGGGCATTCCTGTTGTCGCAGGCGCAGTGGGGAGAGTGGTCGTGGATCGTGAGGCGGTTGACCACACGCTCTACCTCGATCTCAACGGCGACGGCATCGTTGATGAGGAAATAGCACCCACCGAGGTGTCCAGCCACAAAATCCCCGCTGTTCCCCAACGGCCGGCCGGTTCGCAGGTGACGACTCCGGACGTGGCGGTTGAGTACACCGCGGTCACCACGGATCCTGAGAATGATGGCGTAGTGTATCTCTTCGATTGGGGTGACGGCTCTGACAGCGGCTGGATCGGTCCTTTGGACTCCGGTTCGCCCTGCACGGCCTCGCATGCGTGGGCAGAGCTGGGCCTGTATCCGGTGAGAGTGAAGGCCAAGGACGTCAACGATCACGTGAGCGACTGGTCTCCTGCCTTGACGGTCAGCGTGCGCCCAAGCACACCGCCGGAAGAGACCAGCCGTGTGACTTTTGGCCAGGGGTTCTATGGCAACACGGGCGGCGAGTTCAATGGTGCGAGTGTGCCCGAGATTCTGGAAGGTCTGTTGACGCCTGGTGACCCATTGGTTATCGGAAGTCCGCTCCGTTCAGTCACCTTTGAGGATGGTGCCGAGGAGTGCATTATCGAGCGGTTGCCGGCAGGACACGGGCCTGACGCGCTGCCGGCGAGTCTGGGTTGCGCGACTATTGACGCGACGACGTGTCAGACGCTGCCTGAGATCCCGGTTGGGAAGACGGATCGCTATGACAACACGCTACTGGGGCAGACCGTCGCTCTAGCACTGAACGTTCGGTTGGATGACGTGCTACCTTATCTCGAGCTGTGTGGCGAGATGAGGACTCAGGGAGCTTTGCCCGGGGCGAACGGAATCCTAGGTGATGACGACGACGAACTTGACGTCGACGACCCTCTTCTCTCAGTGACGATTGACCCACTCGTCTTGCAGGCACTGGCTGACCTGGGTCTTGAGTGCACTGTCGGAGGACTCGTTGATCTAGCGAACAGGGCGCTTGGCGAAGCTGATTGTGGCGGGGCGTCGCTCGAGGCGATCAATCAGGCGGCATCGTCGATAAACAAGGCTTTTGAGGGATGTAGATTTCTTGTCTACTGCTCGGGGCGCGCACTTGGCGGACCGGCTGACTCAGAACTTGACGCTCCCGATGTGCCGGACATTCCCTCTCATTTCGCGCTGATGGGGTGTAGTCCCAGTCCTGTGAGCCAGAATGCGCGGATACACTACGCTCTGCCCGAGCGGAGTGCAGTGAGGATCACTGTGTACAATGTCAGTGGCCGAGTGGTGGCGGTCCTGGAAGATGGGGAGATCGACGCTGGGCATCGCCAGGCGAGCTGGGATGTCGCTGCCGCCTCTGAGCTTTCCTCCGGAGTCTACTTCTACCGCATCGAGGCGACTGGAATGGAGAGTGGCCAGAGGTTCACAGCGGCCGGCAAGACTGTGCTGATCCGCTGAGCAAGCGATCTCACAACCGAGGCTTCTATAGGGGGCTCCTGCCATCAGGGGGAGCCCCCTCCGCATGAGATGAGCAGGGAGCCCTCTGATACCGGGCCAAGCGCTAGCACCGGAGTTCGAGATACATCTACTAAGCCCCGCCACGTTCAAGCCCGGTCGACCTCTCACTCGATCTCCCTGATCGCCGCGTGGCCGGCCCTAGACCCCGATTCCTGGACCACCTGGATACACATCCATGCTGGCCTGCCGGGTCCACACCGGGCTATGTCTGAGAGAGTAGCCGGAAGCTACTGTGCCCCTTCGGCCCTGCGACCACCACCAATCCCACAGAGTCCCACAGAACCACGCTCTGAGACACCAACCCGGGGAGCCAGCACACCGAGTACTCAGTCTGTCAAGATTGAGTACTCGCGCTTTCTCTTCTGTCTGGGCGACTTGGCACGGCTGAGCACACGCTTGCATGGGTCGACGCCCCTCTGATACGCGCGAAGTCGAGCCCTCCGCTGCTGTCCACACTGAAGACTAGCGCAGCTACAGACCGTGACCTCCTCAACCTCTGCTGCTTGGTTGGCGGTCGCAGCTCAGTGTGCTATGCTTGGCTATCCACACTACCTACAGGATTCGAAATCGGACGATGTCTCCGGCGCAACTGGAGGTCTGACATGTCGTTGACGAGATGGGTTACCCTCCCTGGGTTTCCCGCCGCAGCACTAATGCTAGCGTCAGCTGCCCTCCTCGCATTCTCCGGGATTGCGCAATGTGCGCCGGCGGAGTCCTGGCGAACTTTCGTTGTCGAGCAACCGGATGGCACCACGTTCTCGGCGCGTCTCTTCGGCGACGAGTGGACTCACTGGCACGAAACGTCAGACGGATACACCATCGTCAGGGGAGACGATGGGTACTGGCGATACGCCGAGCGGGGGACGGATGGTTCCCTACGTCCGAAGGGTGCGATCGTCGGTAGGGGCTCCCCGACGCGCAGTCGACACCTGCTTCCCGGTACTTCTGCGTTTAGACGAGCCTATGAGGCTCGACCATACGAGCGTAGACAGGTACGGTCTCCGGCGGACATCACGGGCAATCATGAAGTAGTGCTGATACTCGTTGACTTCACGGACGAAGAAGGGATATCGACCCCCGACTACTTCGAGGATTTCTACACGGGAATCGCCTTCGGAGCGGATCCGGGGAAGATGCAGCACTACTACTTCGAGGTCTCATACGGACAGCTTCAGGTCGACGGTGAGGTGGCCAACGGTGTGTGGCACACTTCCTCTCATAGTCTGGCCTACTACGGGGCCGACTGTGGAGACGGACACGACAACTGCAATGTTCCCACCTATGAGCTGGCGCGCGAGGCAGCCCTGCTTGCAGACGCGGCTGGCTTCAACTTCGGTCCTTTTGACGATGACAACGACGGGTTTGTGGACCATGTGATGATAGTCTGTGCAGGACCGAATCAGGCTAGTCCAGGCGCCTCCGAAGACGGCATCTGGCCGCATCATTGGCAGATCCCCCCCCCCTATGTCTCGGTAGATGGTCTCCAGGTGCGCGACTTCTGCATGCTCTCTGAGGAATCCCCGATGTGTACGTTTGCGCACGAGTTCGGGCACGATCTCGGAGCGCCAGACCTCTATGACTACGACTACGATTCTCAGGACGGGGATCCGCTCGGGGCTTGGTGCCTGATGTCAGGGAGCGCCGGTGACGACCACCCCCCCCACCTTTGCGGGCTGCTAAAGGCCGACATGGATGGCGACTTCAGAAACGGGCTGACTGGATGGGTGGTACCGGTCCACCTGGAGTCCGAGGGTCCCTATGTTGCAGGCCACCTTGACGGTCGCAGCACACAGAGCGTCTTCATCACCCCCGCCAGGTTTGGCGACGAGCATTTCGTTGTAGAGAACAGGCAGCAGAACGGCTACTACGACTCTTCGATTCCGGAAGAGGGGATCCTGTTCACGCACGTTGACATGGAAATGCACGACGAGGAGGGGAGATTCAATGATGGCCCTCCTGTAAACCCGCACTTCGGGGCCTGGGTCGAGCGTCCTGCGGGGGAGGCTTCGCCGACGAATGCTGCCTTCCAGGTGGGGCAGTTGTTCGGTGTGGGGACCAACCCAGACACGGAGTCAAACGATGGGTACTGCACCAACCTCGCCTTCTGGCCGACTTCGAGTGCGCAAGGGGGGAACTTCATCCAATTCGAGTACTCATCCTACGGAGTCGTGGAGCTGCTGGCGCCCAACGGAGGCGAGAGCTACGGAATTGGCTCTCCCATGGACATCTTCTGGGACTCGAGCAGCTCCTTTGACTTCGCGAAGGTCGATGTATCGCGGGACGGCGGAGACAGCTGGACTCCAATCACTTCGAAGACAGATAACGACGGGGAATACACCTGGGCAGTTGAGTCTCCGTACTCCTGGGACTGCAAGATCAGGGTCGAGCCTTGGGATGACGTGTGCCCCGTAGGGATAAGCAACCGGGCCTTCACCATAGCCCCTCCGCAGACTCCTCCCAATCTGGCGAGCGGGACTGTCGACCCGTCGACGGGTACTGTGACGACTGAGTTCTCCTATCGAGTGGAGTACTCCGATATCAACGGAGATCCGCCGGCGGAGATGTCGCTCGTAGTCGACGGCGGAGATCCGATGCCCATGTCTAGGGAGAGTGGTGATCCCGCTGACGGTGTGTACGTATGCAGTCCGATTACTCTCTCATCAGGCCAGCACACTTATCATTTCTATTGCAGCGACGCTAGCGGCGGGAGCGATAGACTCCCTTCAGCGGGGGAGCGAAATGGACCCACGGTCACGCTGCCTGTCGCCTATGTCGACGCAGAACATGTTGGACCGGAAAACGGAAGCCAGGAGTACCCCTTCACGGATATCGCAGATGCTCTCTTCGAGGTGACCGAGCCGGGCACGGTATACGTTGCGCAGGGAACCTACTCTGGACCCGGAAATAGGGACTTGGACTTCCAGGGGAGGAGCATCCGCCTGGTAGCTGTGGACGGCAGAGGCTCCGTAACTATCGACTGCGAGGGCCTCGGCAGGGCCTTTCACTTCCACAGCGGAGAAGATCTCAGCAGCGTCGTCGATGGGTTCACGATAACAGGTGGCTCAGCCGGCGGCAGCATGTACGGCGGCGCGATTCTGTGCGAGAGTGGGTCTTCGCCGCTCCTAACAAGCCTAGTCTGCGAAGGAAATGAAGCGGAGAGTGGTGGAGCCATCGCGTGCATGGGAGGCTCTGCTCCGCTTATAGAGGACTCGATCGTACGGAGTAACCACGCGATATTCCCCGGCGGCGGAATCTACAGCCAGTCGAGCGGACCAACCATACGAAACACGACCGTGGAGGAGAACGATGCCGCGTGGGGCGGCGGCATCTATCTCGGATTCACTACCCCCGCGATCATTGAGAGTGCACACATTTCGCGAAACACCGCCCGTGAGGACGGTGGAGGAGTGTGGTGTAGCCACGCCCCTCACACATTCAACCATGTGCTGATAGACAGCAATGACGCTGAAGACGGCGGCGGCCTGTGGTGCGAGCAGGGCTTCTCTGGCACACTGACCGATGTCGTGATGAGGGGAAACGCCGCGGCGGACGCGGGGGGCGGGATGTTCAGTTACCTCCGATCGCAACCAGTGTTAGTCGATTGTCTCATTGAAGACAATAGTGCCGCCAGAGGAGGTGGTATCTACTGCAACGACCGCTGCAAGGTCACGCTAGCTGACAGCAGAATCCGGGACAACTCGGCCTCGGACTACGGTGGGGGATTCTACTCGGCCGAAAGCTGCACTCTGGTAATGCAGAACTGCGACGTCGTCGCCGACTCTGCAGGTGTGCACGGGGGTGGGATCTACAGCAGTGAGGGATGTGCAATTTCGCTGGCCGGGGGCAGGGTCGATTCGAACACGGTCGGGCAGACGGGGGGCGGTGCCTACATCATCGGCGCAGCGGCCCCCGACCTACTCATCGAAGGCACGAGCTTCACGGCGAACACGGCTGGAAGTGGCGGTGGAGCGTACTTCAGGAGCTGTGCTGGCGGCACACTGCGCGGATCCTCGTTTCTCTCCAACGAAGCTCTCGCTGGGGGCGGGGCCGTCTACGTCAACATTGCGGGTCCGGCAGGCCTCGTGTTTGACAGCGTCGACTTCCTGGGCAACTCAGCCGGTTCCTATGGAGGCGCGATCTGCGGAAAGCAGATCGAGGGTGTCTTCCGAGATTGTGACGTCATCGGCAACTCCGCTGTTTCAGGAGGCGGCATGTACTGCGGCTACGGATGCCTTCCAAGGCTCATCGACATGACATTCGAGGGCAACTCCGCGTCGCATAGCGGTGGGGGGTACATGGCCGGAGACGGCGAGGCCGTGTGGACGCGGATCGAGAACAGCTCGTTCGCGGACAACACAGCTGGTGTCTTTGGAGGGGGCATTTACCTAGGCTCTGGTAGCTCGGACGACAGGATCGCCGGGACACTTCTAGTGGGCAATTCGGCTGCAGGAGGCGAGGAGCCGGAGCGTGGCGGCGGAGGAGTCTACTGCACGCATGCTCATCCCGAGTTCGCGGACTGCGTCTTCCTGGGCAACACAACCGACGGCATTGGCGGAGCGCTTGTGCTCGATGACACCTGGGGCTACGGCGGAGCCTCTGTCACGGGAACGACCATCACCGGCAACTCGGCCGGCGACGGTGGTGCGCTTGTGATTACCGGCAACTCTCGTCCACCGATCACCAATACGGTTATGTCCTCTAATGACGCAGCCTCCGTCGTCCTGTGCGACACGCTGGCAACGCCGACATTCACGCGCAATTGCATATTCGGGAACACCGAGGGCGACAGCCTCTGCGCCGCCGGGTCTCACTATGACAATATCTTCATGGACCCATTCTTCTGTGACCCTGATTCCGGTGACGTCACGGTCTGGGATTACTCGCCCTGTCTTCCAGAGAACAATGCGTGGGGTGAGCTGGTCGGCGCGTACGAGATGGGTTGCGTCGATCCTCCTCCCGAGCCGCCGCTCAACGTAGCCGCGACGTCCGCCGAGGCAGTGGATTTCGTGGAGATCAGCTGGGCTCGAAGCCCCGAGTCAGACATGGGCCACTACCGCGTGGAGCGGGACACGACCGACGCCTTCGGTGCGGGGCTTGTGAAGCACACCACGCCTGACACGACTCTAGTAGACTCAGGCCTCATCGTGGGACACGACTACTTCTATCGCATCTATGCGATCGACCAGTGGGGGCACGAGAGCGATCCGAGCGACACGGCATACGCGGTCTGCGGATGGACGGGGACTGGTGACGAGGAGCTGCCACAGCGGCTCTCTCTAAGCCGCAACTACCCCAACCCGTTCAATCCTGTGACGCAGATCGCATACGAGGTGCCTTCTCCCGGTGGGCGTGTGACGCTCAGGATTCACACGCCCTCTGGTCGTTTGGTTCGCACGCTGGTGGACGCCGATCTTGAGCCGGGGACGTATTCGGCTGGCTGGGACGGCCGGGATGACAGTGGACTCCGGGCAGCCAGCGGTGTGTACCTCTGTCAGATCAGGATGGAGGGTGCGACTCGGCAGCGAACGATGGTACTGCTGAAATAGCCCGCGCGACCCGTTCAGAACAGGACGGCTCCCGGCACCTCGCCGGGAGCCGTCTCATTCCATTGATGGGTTCGAAACACGTCCACCGTGGGGAGCCAGATCGGAGCTGCTACATCTTGGCGAGAAGTCGGAAGCCGGTGTGTCCCTTCGCTTCCGCGACAATCTCCAGCCCCACACAGTCCCACAGAACCACGCTCTGGGACACCAACCCGAGGAGCCAGCACCCAGAGGCCCCAGTCTGTCAAGATTGGGGCCTCTTCGTGTCCATCCGAAGTGTGCTGATAGACTGTTCATCCAGGCTCCGCTTCTCGGCCTCGAGCTGCCCGATACGCGCATTCATATCTTCGACTTCCTGTGTGCAGGTCTCGGACTTCGTTCAGAGGAACCACGCGAGCATCCCATGGGAGCGGTTGCGCAACGCGGCGGCACGACGATGAACCGCTGCCAAGATCGTCCATCGCTGTCCGTGGCTGGAGCTGTGGCAGCACGGTCTCACGATGACAAGGCGGCGTTGGCTTGATACGCTGTCGAGAGGTCGCAGGGGATGTTGGGGCATTCAGCAGCGAGCGCTTCACCAGTGGGGTTCGGCCGGAGTACTCGGACGAATAGGGGACCACAATGGAGTCAATCGAGGAGTTGGACCACCGAAAGACTTCTATGGGGGAGTTGGTCCTGCGCCGCCGGTGCTCCCCGTCTGTACCTAATGAGCTGGTGTACGAGGTGAAGCTCGACGACGAGATGTTGATGTCCAGCACGGTCAACGCGAGCGAACGGGCGCTGGCCCGCCTCACCCTCGAACGTAGGAGCGACGAGCCGTGCGATGTCCTCGTCGGCGGCCTGGGACTGGGGTACACGGCCGCTGCGGCACTCGAGTTCGCCTGCGTCCGGCGGCTGGTGGTCGTCGAACTCCTGGCCCCGGTAATCGCCTGGCACTTGAGCCGGCTCGTGCCGGCGGCCAGCGCGCTGCTGGATGACCCAAGGTGCACCTTCGTCGAGGGCGACTTCTTCAAGCACGTCGCCCCGGGAGCCTCCTCTGAGTTCGGGGGAGGCTATGATGCCATCCTCCTCGACATCGGTCACTCTCCCGAGTCATGGCTCCAACCCAGGCGTGGGGGGTTCTACACTGCCAGCGGCCTCAGTGGGCTCGCGGAGCATCTGCGACCGAGCGGCGTCTTCGGGATCTGGTCAGCCTCAGAGCCTTCGCAGCAGTTCCTCGACCTGCTCGAGAGTGTCCTACCCAACGTGCGAAGCCATGAAGTCTCATTCTTCAATCCGCACATTGGTGAGACAGACTCAGACTGGGTCGTGGTAGCGGGGGGAACCCGGTAGCAGAGGATCCTCGCGCGTTTCCTTGATCCGCCTGAGGTGGTTCAACCGTGTGGCGACGACCGCAACGGGCTGTGCTATGTCCGGGTGAGCGGCTGGAAGCCAGTGTGCCTGTTTGGCCGGCCGACCATCTCAAGCCCTACCACATTCCACAGGAGTACGCTTTGGGACACCACCCCTGGGAGTCAGCTTCGGGAGGGCGACAACAAGCATCCTTCACAGATTGGATGACGTGTTGCTGACGGCATCGAAATGGCAGAATGCGTGCCCAGGCATGATGGGTGTGTACGAGTTCGGTTCGCTCAAGCAAGATAAAGCTCAAGAAGGCCGCCGGAGTGGTCCCCGGCGGCCTCTTCAACTGTGCGTCCCACAGCCTGGAGCGCTGGCGAGAAAGATTGCGCGCCGCGCATGTTCTCGCGCTCTAGGCCTTCTCTTGGCCCGCTTCGTGCGGCACCTTCCACACGTTTGGCGCGAGTCACTGCCGCCTCAGCGGGGAGTAGTCGGACCATGAGGGGATTCCCTCCTTGGATGAAGGCATTGCTGGCCGCAGCGGCGGTCGGCTTCGTGGTTAGCGGAGCCTGGTTCTATCGTGCGCAGGAGCAGCGCCAGCGTGATGCGGTCGAGAGCGAACTAACCGCGGTCGGCACTCTCAAGGCCGCGAACGTCGCAGCCTGGCGCGACGAGAGGCTGAACGATGCCGGGCTCCTCATGGAGAACCCGTTCCTGAGGGATGGGATCAGCCGGTGGCTGGAGGCACCGGGCGAGTCCGCCGCGGAGGCGGACCTGCTCGGCTGCTTCGAGAGCTTGCGTGTGCATGGTGACTACGAGAACGTCCTGCTCGTATCGCCTGATGGTGAGGTGCTTCTCTCGCTCGAGCATAAAGCACACGGTCTACTGGCAGATGAGGTACACGACGCGCTGACCGTGGCCTTCGGGGAGATTCGCCCGACACTGACGGAACTCCACACGGGCCACGAGCACCCAGTACTTCACTTGGGTGTGGTTGGCGTGTTCACCACAGAGGGAAACGGGGCGCCGGAGCCCTTGGCGGGGGTCATCCTCGTCTGTGAGGCACATAGCACGCTCTGCTCCATCCTCGAGAACTGGCCCACCCAGAGCCGCACGGCGGAGACGATCCTCGTCCGGAAGGACGGCGATGGCGTGCGTTTCCTCAGCGGTCTCAGACACGAGCAAGGCTCGCCTCTCAACCGGCGTATTCCCTTGAGCGAGGCGGGTCCACCGACTGTCGCCGCTGTCTCAGGTGAGTACGGGGTCCTTCAGGGGAGAGACTACCGCGGGGTGGAAGTCCTGGCTGTCGTCGGTCCCGTTACAGGCTCGTCCTGGTCCGTCATATCAAAGGTCGATGCCGCCGAGGCTCTCGCCTCCTGGCGGTCCCGTTCTGTGGTCACTCTGTTGCTCACCGGGGGCTTTGCGCTCCTGGTGGTCGCGGTCATGCTCTTCCTCTGGCAAAGGCACGAGCGAGTACAGTACCAGGCCCTCTACGAGTCTGAAGCCGCCCTCCGGGAGAGTGATAGAATCCTCGGCGATACCGGACGCCTCGCGAAGATTGGCGGGTGGGAGCACAATCTCGCAACGGGCGGTGTCGTCTGGACGTCGGCGCTCCATGAGATCGTCGGGATTGAGCCGGGAGCGCAGTCCCCGGGCGTCGACGAGCACATGGAGCGGTACGTAGCCGAGCACCGCCGAACCCTGGAGGAAGCGTACCGGCGCTCGTCCAACGAGGGTGCTCCGTTCGATCTCGAGCTTCAGTTCCGCACCGGCGATGACAGGCTCATCTGGTGCCGGGTCTCCGGCGAGCCCGTTATGGAGGGCGGGCAGTGCGTCAGGATGCGCGGTACGTTTCAGGACATCACGGACAGGAAGGTCTCGGAACTCGAGCGGATCGCCGCGCTCGATGACGCGAAGGCACGTGGCTCGGAGCTGCTGGAGCAGAAGGAGAAGTACCGCCTGCTCGCGGACAACACGACCGATATCATCTGGCTGATGGACCTCTCGATGCAGTTCACCTACGTGAACCCTGCGGCCGAGACGCTTCTAGGATGGAAGCCTCAGGAGATGGTCGGCACCTCCCTGCGCGATTACTGTGCCCACGAGCAGCTGCGCGCGATTATGGACATCGTGCAGGACACGGTCGCGGCACTTCCCGAGATCAAGGTGCAGAGGTTCGAGACGGAGCTGCTGCGTCGGGACGGCGAGGCGGTCAGCGTGGAGGTCGCGGGGAGACTGCTGCTTGACGACGAAGGCCGCCCTTTTGCCATCCAGGGAGTGACGCACGATATCACGGAACGTAGGCGTGCCGCAGAGGCCCAGCGCATAAGCGAGGAGCGTTGGCGCAGCTACGTGGAGAGGGCTCCGTACGGCGTCTTCGTGGCCAACGAGAGGGGTCAGTACGTGAGCGTGAACCCGGCGGCCTCGCAGATCACCGGATACGACGAGTCGGAGCTGGTGACCATGGGAATCCCGGACATGCTCCCACCAGAGGATGCCAAAGCGGGACTGGCACCCTTTCGGGAACTGCTGCGAACCGGGGAGTCCTTCATCGAAGTGCCGTTCACGCACAAGAGCGGCGAGAGACGGTGGTGGACCGTGGCGTCCGTCAAGCTGTCCGAGACACGATTCCTGGGGTTCGTGGAAGACACAACGGAGAAGAGGAAGGCCCAGCAGGAGCGTGATGAACTCAAGTCCCAGCTCATGCAGGCCCAGAAGATGGAGGCCGTCGGTCGCCTGGCGGGCGGGGTGGCCCACGACTTCAACAACATGCTGCAGGTCATCCTCGGCAACGCCGAGCTGGCGCTGCCGGAACTCGCTCCCGACGCCGTGGGGCACGCAGAGTTGCTGGAGATACAGGCCGCGGCGCGGAACTCCGCCAACCTCACGCGCCAGCTACTGGCGTTCGCGCGGCAGCAGACCATCGCTCCTGAGGTTCTGGATCTCAATGAGACTATCTCCAGCATGCTGAAGATGCTCCGTCGGCTGATCGGAGAGGACATCGAACTCACTTGGATGCCCGGGGCGCAGTTGTGGCCGGTCGAGCTCGACCCCTCACAGGTCAACCAGTTGCTTGCGAATCTGTGCGTCAACGCCAGGGATGCGCTCAAGGGGGGAGGCAGCCTGAAGATCTCGACTATGAACGCCACGGTCGAGGCCTCGCGGCTCGTGTCTCACCCTGATGCGAAGACCGGCGAATTCGTGCTGTTGTCTGTGACGGACGACGGGACCGGGATGGACAAGACGACGCTCGCGAGCATTTTCGATCCGTTCTTCACGACGAAGGAAGTTGGACAAGGGACCGGACTTGGGCTGGCAACGGTCTACGGGATCGTGAAGCAGAACGACGGCTTCATCGATGTCAGGAGCGCGCCTGGTGAAGGAGCGGCTTTCAGCATCTACCTGCCGAGGAGCACTGACGCCGTCTGTGAGACGGCGAACGAACCCGCAGGAGAGCAGCAGAAGGGCCGGGGAGAGACAGTTCTGCTCGTCGAGGACGAGCCGGCCATCCTTGACCTTTGCTCCGGCGCACTGAAAGAGCTAGGATACTCGGTGCTGGTTGCGGGGACGCCCGCTCAGGCTCTCGAGCTGGCGGGAGAACATCAGTCGCCGGTTCACCTCCTGTTGACGGACATCGTCATGCCTGAAATGAACGGGAGGGAGTTGGCGGAGCGCCTCGGGACTCGTTTCCCCGACATGAAGAAGCTGTACATGTCGGGGTACACGGCCGATATCCTCGCTGAGCGCGGTGTGCTTTGGGAAAACATCAACTTGCTTCAGAAGCCCTTCGACATGGGTCAAATGGCGTCAACGGTACGCAGAGTGCTCGACGGCCCGTAGACGTCCAACCGACATGCTTTTTCACGACTCACACAGGCCCGGTCTGCCATGATTGGGTCTTCCGCGTTTCTGCCCATTTACCCCGGAACATGATTTGGCCTGACCCTCTGGAGCTGATCCAGTCGGAGATTCAGACTCCGTCCGGATCTCGCAGGGGGTGTTCTATGGACAGGAAACGACACACACCTGAGCAGGCCGTGGCTGGGGGTAGAATCCAGGTCCGAGCGAGAAGCCGGAATCCGGTGTGCCCCTTTCGGCCCGACGAGCACCTCCAGCCCCACGCTGTCCCACAGAAGTACGCTCTGGGATACCAACTCGGGGAGCCAGTGATACTGAGCCCGGTCCAGATGGACCGGGCTCAGTGCGTGTGTGGTGCCCTGAACGAAGACCCCCGCCGCTCGGAGAGCTGCGGGGGTCTTGTCTTCTACCGGATACGTCTTCCGGATGCGTCTTCTAGACCATATGGAACAGCCGGGCCTCACCTGCTACCGTGGGTTAGCCCCCCCGGCAGGAGAAGCCAGAGCCATGAAAGGAGGCCCGGCCATGCGTGAGTATAGCACAGATACGATCTGGGTTGGACTCGACGTCCACCAG
>JBDRFG010000173.1:0-3316 GCA_043819135.1 Candidatus Eiseniibacteriota bacterium
GCGCGGGTCCTCCTGGGCGACAACCTCTCGGTGCGGGTGGTAGAGATGGAACGGGTCGGCAGCCGCAACCCGACCTCGACGTGGTTCGCGACGACCGCAGGCCAGGAGCTGCTGACGACGACCGACGTGGCCGCGGTCTACCTGAGCCGTTGGCCCTACCAGGAGGACCTCTTCCGGCGGGGGCGGGACGGTGCCGGCCTGGAGCGCAGCCACGGCTATGGCGTGTCGAAGACGCAGAACGTCGCGGTGCTGACGAGGCGGGAGAAGGCGGACACGAAGGTGCAGCGGTGCAACGTGGAGCTGCGCGGCGCCATCTCCTCGCACATCGACGCGCAGCTCGCCTTCGAGGAAGCGAAGAGCCGTCTCTCCGAGCGCAAGGCGCAGGGCGAGGACCTCGATGGCCGCCACAAGCTCGGCCAGCGGCAGGCTCGGGACCGTTTGCAGAGCGTCGAGAGGCACCTGCGCGTGATGGGGCGGGAGCGAGACCATGCACTCCAGGAGCAGCGCAAGCAGGAGACCATGCCCGACGAGATCTACGTGCGGGACACGGCCCTCGACTCCATCACCACCTGCCTGAAGATGGCCCTCCTCTCCCTGCTGGAGTTTGTCTGCCAGGAGTATCTGGGCGGCAGGCGCATCACGCCCCGCATCTTCGCCGACGCCCTCGTCGCCCTGCCGGTCCGCGTCATCGAACGGCAGCATGAGGTCATCTACGAGGTGGAGCCCAACAAGCGGGATCCGGAGATGATGGCCCTGCTCGCCGGGGCCTTCGAGCGCATCAACAACCGGCAGCTACGGGACGGGAAGCGCCGCATCGTGGTCCGGATGCAGGAGGCGCCTGGCTGATCCATTTCGAGTTGAGCGAAGGGCCCCCTGCCGCCGGGGTCCCTGTCAGTCCTGAACGAGGAGCTATTGGAGAAACTCTAACACGCCCTAGGGAACGACGAGCCCCCAGGAAGAAGCCAATGGAAAGGAGTGAAGGTGAATCGCTGTCCTTGCAGACCGCTGCAATCAACTCGATGAGCAACTTGAGGTCATCCGAGGACGGACCAACTTCTACTGATGGCCGATGACAACCGTGGACTTTCGAGCCTGATTATTGGGAATCCGTATTAGATATCACCAGAATCCAGCGAACCAGACCACAGAAATAAGAACAGACATGAAATCAATGGGGTGACAATACACAATATAAGCCGACGCCGGAATCTGTATGACCACCGGAGGGGCCGGCGCACACCCCCCGGTAATGCGCGCAAAAGTACCCCCATATTTGTACCAAGAAACCCCGCGTAGGGCACATGGAGTTGACCTTCGGAAGCAAACCAAAAACTCGTCCATCTGCTACGAAACCCGTTGTTGTTCCTGTTGTCGGGGGTGTTCCGGTTCCGGTTGGACGCGCGGAGGTTGTCTGGATTGTCGTTGTACCAGGAACCGCCGCGCACGACATGACCCGCTCGATCCCTCCCTGTACCCCACCGGGACCGCTCATGCAGACCCGGGTCCCTGCCGGCACGCCCGCTGCCATCCGCCGAGCAAGCGGCCGGTCTCGTCCAGCATCCCTGCGAGGTGCTCATACTGGTTGAAGGCCAGCAGGCGCAGATCCTTGCAGAGACGGTTGTAAACCTTGAGGTTGGCCAGGTGACCGTCGGCAGCGTCGAGCGCAGGCAGCGCCGCCGGCCCTGGTCTACGGGCCGCCTCGGTGAGCCCCTCGTAGAGATCCAGGGCTGCGTTCTCCATGCGCTTCGCCATGAGGAACCGCTGGTTCTTCGGGAATTTTCCGGTACGTCCCATCAGCCAGACCATCATTTCGTAGGCCTTGATGAAGATCGGCGACTGCTTCGTACCGCTGCCCATCTCCCCGACACCCCTCGCGCCCAGACCAGGAGCCCTGCCGCTGGACCCCGTCAGAACCCAGGGGACCAGAACGCAGAAAACAGAACCGTCAAGTATTCACCGGGACAAGACAACACAACGAAACCCGGCGTCGCCGAACCTGTTGCGAGGGTTGAGCCCGTACCGGTGGGACGCGCTGAAGGACTCGGAACCATCGAGGTAGTAGGAACCGCCGCGCACTACATGGGATTCCCCGTCGGAATCATACCAGGAAGAAGTCCACTCCCAGATGTTGCCGGCCATGTCACAGAGACCGCTCACACTGTCTCCTTGGCGCTTCGAGCACACCGGCCAGGTTCGGTCCCCGCCGCAGCCATCCGTGTCCGACCCCGCAGATCCCATGGTGCTACTGTCATCCATGACGCACAGGGAGCAACTCGGCGTCTCACCACCCCATGGATACTCTCGCCTACCACCTGCACCCGCCTCCGCCTCCCACTCCTGCTCCGTAGGGAGGCGTCCACCTACCCATTCACAGAACTGTTCCGCTCCGAACCAGCCCACACAGTTCATCGGGTGGTCATCACGGTCTGAGTACCCCCAGTTGCAGTACTTGTGTTCAGACTTCGTTCCGTGGTAGTTCGCCTCGCAGTTTCCCGCCTCCACACAGGCACGGTACTGCGCAACAGTCGTCTCAGAACGAGCGAAGGAGAGCCCAGCAGGCTTCGAGTAAACCCACTCAAGCCCGGCCGTAACCGACGTCGTCGGGTGCGTCCCAGCGATGACAGCAACGGTCTTCTCCAACTCCACCGGCAGCCGGGCCCGCTGGCCCGTGCGCACCTCAACCGATTTCTCGTAATCGTGATACCCCTTCCGACTGACCTTCACTTGGTAAGTCCCACTCTTCAGGCCACTCGCCTTCCAGGTCAACGCTCCAGCATGGGAGAACTTGTCGGGACCTGTCACTTTCACAGTAGCACCCGCCGGTGTCCCGGACACCTCCAGGCCGCCCAGTTCCTTCAACTCGATACGATGCACCGTCACGTCGTCCACCAGCGCATGGAACGTCGCCTCGTAGTCCTCATACCCAGCAGCAGAGGCCTTCACCTTCCATTTGCCTGGCTCACCTGCGCGGTTCTTATACGGAGAGCCGGACACGGCCATCTTGCCCTTTGGGGGTGTAACCTCTAGCCGAACCAGTTTCTTCGGCTCAGCCAGAATCGCTACATCGGCCACCGCTGCTACAACTTCGCCGCTCTCGATACTGGGGCCACCGCCGGGGGTCAACGACAGAGGAGCTGCCACCACCGAAGCCCCCCCGCCGGAAAAGCAGAAGGAGCCCATGGACAGTGCGTCCAGGTCGGGCGTCTTCAGGGTCTTCGTGACTCGCATGGCCTCCCAGGACTCCAGCGTCGGATCTGCCGAGAGGACCGGGGTCTGGCTTCGACCTCCTGCGGCCAGGGCGGCGGCCACTCCATCG
>JBDRFG010000174.1:0-3273 GCA_043819135.1 Candidatus Eiseniibacteriota bacterium
GTGGGAGAGGGGTTGGGGTGAGGGCCGCTGCACAACTCAGTGTCGGTTGCACAAATCGACAGCCTCCGGAGACCCGCCCCTGCATCCAAATCGCGGCACTCAGCCACAAAAACCCGACTTTTGATGGAACTGTCCTAGGGCAATCGGCAGACCTAATGCTAAGCCGATCAGCACCGCCATCGGCCGTATGACGAGCAGTTTTCTCATGGCCTGGTCCTCACCACGATCTCCTTTTCTCCAGGGAGATCACTGTACCGCGAGGCCGAGACGCCCAAGGGGGATTGCGAACCTCACCCTTGATCGAGCTCTCGGAGCAGCTTCCCGAGGAAGCCGACAACATCTGCCTGAATGGCCTCGTCGGACTCGCCGGACACGAACTCTGCCACTCGGCGCGGACCGACGCTGTTGTGGCTCAGGAAGTCGCGACGTATGATGCCCATCGCCTTCTGGGCAGCCGTGTCATTGAGAAGCGGCCTGAGACACGCCGCGACATCCTCGACTCCGGCGCCGTAGTTGCGCACCACGTAGAACAGGTCGTAGGCATGCCTGCGGCGGTCGTGGGCTTCTCAGACATCACCCCTCCAGGTTAGTAATTCGGCCCGCAGGTGCTCAAATGCTTCGCTGGCCCTTTCGGGGTGCGCGCCGAGGTCGAGATAGGCCTGCACGGGATGAACACAGCGCACGCCATCACGGTCGGAGGCGCCGTGGAAGACCCCTTCGTCGCTCGGGCCCACCAGCCAAACGTTGGCGCCCCGGGCATCCTCTCGGAAACCAAGCCCCTCGATGAGGCTCAGCGGTGGCGGTTTCGGCAGGTAAATGGTCACGATCCTCAAGCGCTGCGCACCGCCCAAGAGACCCCCGGCTGACGTCTGCCGGCCGTTGTTTGATTGTATGAACCAAGCAGAAACACGCACTCCAGGTGCGTGTTTCCGTTGAGTCTGGACAACCCGGGCCGAAGGTGTATCCTGTCTAAGGTGAACGGTTACGCGCACCCGAAGTACGTGTTCACGCAAGGATCATCCAGTGACGTCGTCCAAGGAGTTCTTCCAGACCCACCCCGTGTTCACGCACGAGGAGTACGCGCGAAGCCGAGTTGGCGGGAGTCCGCGCACCGTGGACAGCCTGCTTCGCAAGCATGTGAAGAGCGCACGGATCGCCCGGGTGCGGCGTGGGCTCTACGTCTCGGTGCCCCCGGGAGCAACCGCCGAGACGGTCGACCCCTACATCGTCGCGACAAAGGTGACAGAGGACGCCGCGGTCAGCCACCACGCGGCGCTCCAGTTCCACGGGCGCACGTACTCGATGTGGAGCCAAGTAACGTTCTTGACCCGCGGCCACACGCGCCAATTTCAATTCGGACCGATGGAGTACGTCCCGGTGCGCCCCCCAGCGTCCGTCGCCGACCTCCCTGACATGGGCGGCGGCATCGAGACGGTGCCCAGCGGGGGCGGGCACGTCCGCGTCTGCACCTGCGAGCGCGCGATGGTGGACGTGCTCCACACGCCGGCGCTCGGGGGCGGCTGGGAGGAGATCTGGCGCTCGCTGGAGATGATCGAGTTCCTCGACCTCGACGCGGTGATGTCCTACGCGCTCCGCCTCGACTCGGCGACGACCGTGGCTCGGGTTGGCCTCTTCCTCGAGCAGCACCGTGAGCGTCTCTTCGTCGAGGGTGCACACCTCGAGCGCCTCGCGAGCCACGCACCGAAGGACCCGCGCTACCTCGACACGTCGCGAAAGCCGGGGCGCCTCGTGCATCCGTGGAATCTCATCGTTCCAGAGCAGGTTCTGAACCAGAGCTGGGGGGAGGTGGGCTGATGCTCACGCGAGACCAACTCCAGCGCGCCGCCGGCGTCAGCGGGTTCCCCGTCGACACGCTCGAGAAGGTGTGGATGCTCGTCCGCCTTCTCAACATGATGGTCGCCCATCCCTTTATGGGGCCGCGGGTGGCGTTGAAGGGGGGCACCGCGCTGAACCTCTTCGTGTTCGATGTCCCGCGGCTCTCGGTCGACATCGACGTCAACTACATCGGCGCGGCGGACCGAGCGACGATGACAGCAGAGCGGCCAAAGCTCGAGGCCGCGCTGCAGCAGGTGGTCGGCCGCCTCGGGCTCACGGTGAAGCGCGTCCCTGGCGAGCACGCTGGCGGCAAGTGGCGGCTGTCCTACACCTCTGCGCTCGGTCGACCGGCCATCCTCGAAATCGACGTCAACTACATGCTCCGAGTCCCGCTGTGGGATCCGGCGCCGCGTGACTCGCGTGAGTTCATGGACGAACGAGCCAAACAGATCCTGGTGCTCGACGGGCACGAACTCGCTGCCGGGAAGCTCGCAGCGCTCCTCGCCCGAGGGGCGAGCCGTGACCTCTTCGACGCGCGCCAGTTTCTGGCCAGCGACACCTTCGACCGGGACATGCTCCGACTGGCCTTCGTCGTGTATGGCGGCATCAACCGCGTGGACTGGAGGACCGTCTCGACCGAAGCGGTGACGACGACCGTGGACGAAGTGAAGCGACAGCTCCTGCCCATGCTGCGCCAGGACATCCGCCCGGCGGCGAGCGACGTGGAGCGCTGGACCGACGACCTCATCGAAGAGACCCGCGCTCTGCTCGGCGCCTTCCTCCCGCTCGCCGAGAATGAGCTCGAGTTCCTCGAGCGGCTCAACGATCAGGGCGAGATCGAGCCGTCGCTGCTCACCTTGGACGCGGCCCTGCAGCAGCGCGTCGACGCTAACCCTGGCCTGCGTTGGAAGGCGTTGAACGTCAAGAAGCACCTTGGCAGGGATCCTGACGAATCGTAACTCAGGAAGAAGCCTCATAGCGTTTCCGCGCTTTGCTGAACTTTGAGCACGATCACACAAATCGATGGATAATCCCGGTATTCTGATCAAGATCGGTGAGGTTTGGGTGTGGAACCCCCTCACACAAGGTGATCAGACCGGAGGGGGCTCCTGACCTCAATGTCAGAGGACAGGAACATGCTACTTGCGGCTATCCAGAAAGTCTCGCTATTTCATCTTCTCCACAAGATTGACGTCGACCTGGCTGAGGCGGTCCAGAGTCACGGGTGTGCCCACGCAGTCGCATCCGAACGCGCCTGTCGATCGGTCCTCTGGACCCCAATGACCTCAGAGACTTCCTCGAGCATATCCTCGACCATGCCGGCGCCCCACAGCTCATCACCGAAACGCTCAAAGATACTCTCTGCGAGCACTCCGCCGGCAATCTGCGTGTGCTTACCAACATGGGACAAGAGCTTCTCACTGCCGCCGCTGGGCG